>JAAZDW010000026.1 GCA_012512595.1 Erysipelothrix sp. | reverse complement strand
TTAGTAATTAAATGTACACGTGAAACTGATGCAATGGATGGTAGCGCCTCACCCCTAAAACCTAAAGTACCAATTGCCCATAAGTCTGCCTCATTTTCAATTTTACTTGTTGCATGTCTTTCAAATGATAAAATAGCGTCTTCTTTTGACATGACGATTCCATTCTCAATAACCTGAATTAAATCTATTCCACCCTCTTTTACAATAACTTCAATAATTGTTGCTTTGGCATCGATAGCGTTATCGACTAATTCTTTAACAATCCCCGCCGGCCTTTCAACTACTTCACCTGCCGCAATCATATTCATTAAGTGTTTATCTAGTTTTTTTATTTTAGCCATAATTACCTCTAATCTATTTATCTAGCTTGCTTTTTAAATCATCTAAAAACTGTAACGCCGCTAGCGGAGTTAAATCATTGATATCAATATTAAGAAGTAATTCCTCAATCTTTTTTAATCTTTTTGGGACTACTTCCTTTTCCATAATAATTTTTTGATTTGAATTTATAACTTTTTTGGACTCTAGCTCTGATAATATTTCAGTCGATCTTTCAATAATTGAATTAGGTAGTCCCGCCAATTTTGCGACATTAATTCCATATGATCGATCAGCTTGACCAGGAATTAGTTTATATAAAAATGTCACATCGCCATCTTTTTCATGCACTTCAACATTATAGTTTTCAATGTTGGAAAAATTATCTGCTAATTGCACTAATTCATGGTAGTGGGTTGAAAATAGGGTCTTGGCTTTTATGTTAGTCGCAATGTATTCAATCATTGCTTTTGCTAAAGACATCCCATCATAAGTAGAAGTTCCTCTTCCTATTTCATCAAAAATTATTAATGAGTTTTCTGTAGCATTTTGAAGTGCATTATTTGCCTCAAACATTTCAACCATGAAAGTTGACTGACCACTTAAGATGTCATCACTAGCACCAATTCTTGTAAAAAGTTGATCAAAGATTGGAATGATTGCACTTTGGGCAGGAACATAACTTCCCATTTGGGCTAAGATAACTATTAATGTCACTTGCCGCATAAAAGTTGACTTACCACCCATATTTGGACCTGTAATTATCCATAAATCCTTTTCACTTAAAGTGAGCGTGTTTGAAACATACTTTCTGTCTGTCATAATTTTGTCTAAAATAGGATGTCGTCCATCAATTATTTCAAATTGGCCAATTTCACTCATTAGTGGTTTTACATATCCACTGCCGGTTGCAATTTCACTTAATGCATAAAGGACATCAATGTTAGAAATCGTTTTTGCCAATACTAAAAGTTGGGGCATATATTCAACCACCCTTTGAGTTAGATCTAAAAATAATCGATATTCAAGGTGGCGACTTTTATCATCTGCATTTAATATTTCATCTTCTTTTTCTTTTAGTTCATCACTAATGAAGCGTTCTACGTTTGTAAGCGTCTGTTTTCTAGTATAACCGTCTTCTTCCTTTATTTTATGCATGTTCGCTTTTGTCACTTCAAAAAAGTAGCCAAAGACACGGTTGTAGCCTACCTTTAGATTATTGACACCCGTTTTTTCACGTTCTTTTGCCTCTAATGCTAAGATCCAATTTTGTCCTTCTCTTTGAATTAAGCGTGCTTGATCTAATTCAATACTATAACCTGCTTTAAAGATGCTTCCATCTCTTAATGATGAAGGTGGCTTATCAACTATAGCACTATCTAACAGTAAATATAATTCATTCAAAGTTTCAACATTAACGAGGTCAAAAAATTCTTGGTATACTATTAAGCCATCTATTATTTCCGGAATTACTGCTAATGAAGTTTTAAGTCTAATTGCATCAATTGGATTAGCATTGCCATAGGCAAACTTGGCACTTAAACGTTCTAAATCATAGATCATACTTAAATTTTCTTTCAAATTATCTCTTAGTAAAAAGTCATCCTTAATAACGCTAATCATGTTTTGTCGAGACTGAATCTGACTTTTACTCACAAGGGGTTTTGTGATCCAAGTTTTCAATAACCTGGCTCCCATTGAAGTTCTTGTTTTATTTAAAAAATCCCACAAGGACTTTTGATTGTTGCTTACTTTGATTGATTCTACCAATTCAAGATTTAGAATTGATGCATAGTCCATTCTAAGATAATCTTGTCTATTTTCGACTTCAATTTTACGCAAATGTTTTAGCATTTTCATCTGTGTTTTATTTAAGTAGCTTAAAATTAACATTATTGTTTCTAGCAGATTATGATTATTGATATCTTCATACAAATTGTGATAACCTTTCAACTCTTCAACTTCTTCATAAGAAATAATTAGGTCTGGAACATTTGCAAGCACTTTTAAAGTTTTTTCATCAAATCCTTTAGCAACTACAACTTCCTTTGTGTTATAACTAAGTATTTTTTCTATTAGTAAAGTCTTGTCATAGTCAATGTGGCTAACTGTAATGTTACCACTTGCCATCTCACATAAGGCTACACCATAACCGTAGCTAAAGTCAGTTACCGCAGCTAAGTAAATACTTTCACTGTCTTCGCCTAACTCATCCATTACTGTTCCTGGTGTAACAACTTTAACCACACCCCGTTTTACAATACCTACTGCATCAGCCGGATCTTCTAATTGTTCAACAATTGCGACTTTATACCCTTTTTGAGTCAATCGTAAGATATAACTCGAAGCCGCATGGTGGGGGACTCCACACATTGGGACTTGATTTTCAGCCTTTGCGTGTCTTGCCGTTAAAACTAAGTCTAACTCTTTAGCGGCTATTTTTGCATCATCAAAAAACAGTTCATAAAAATCGCCTAAGCGATAAAAAATTAAAGCATCTGCATGCTCTTTTTTTATCTTCAAATATTGTCTAATCATTGGAGTATGTTGCTTCATAAAAAACCTCAATTTCTATAACCATTGTATCAAAATTATTGCCTAATTTCACCCATCGTTTTTATATAAAAAAATCAACCACTTTGATTGATTTTAATTATCTAATTCTAACAATTTAATTAAAGACTCTAAGTCAAATTTGTCAGCAATGATTTGACCACCTTCTTGGAGAAAGTGTAAGTTATCATCACCTCTAAATACTGGCGCAAGCCATGTCGAATCCTGATCATCTTTAACTATTGCATCTAAATCGAAAACCCAATCATAATCTTTTTGGCTTCTAATCCAGGCATTGATTTCTTTTCGGCGTTCTTCTGCTTGGGGTAAAACATTATCCTTATAGCCATTAAACGGGGTTATTGTTGTAATAACCGCCTTACTTTTGTGACTCTTAATAATCTTCAACAACTCTAAATAACCATCAATCATTTCATAGGTCTCAGGAAGTTCTTCAGCTGATACGAGGGTTGCCGGATGGATTAAATCATTTATACCAACCGCTACTACCACCACAGCAGGCTTGTTAAACTTAAAAATGTCATTTTCTATTCTTGATAGGGCACTATCACCAAAAATATCTTTTAATAGTAAACGCCCATCTTTTAATAATCTATTACCACTTTGCCCAGCATTTATAATGCTAACAGGATACTTCTTTTCAATGATTCGATTTTGTAACGCTTGGGTGTAATAAGCATGGTTTGTGAGTGAATCGCCTAGCCAAGCGACACTTTTAGCTTTTTGATCTATTATTTCCACTTGTTTTATTAGTAGTGAAATTTGCAGGTGCGGTTTACTAATTGCTTTTGTTCTTAACCCTAAATTAACCTTGCGATTAAATATACCATAGTGTTTTACTAATGCTTGTTTGGTACTATTAAAATCTCCAGCACTATAACCTTTTGCAAAAAATCCAAACTTTGTCTCAATTGTAATAAAATCATAATTATCTTGATATAAATTTATCACATCACTATACACCTCTTGATTAGGTTTTAGCTTAAACCATCTCTTGTTTTTTAGCGTAACATTATATTTGACGCCTTCAATTATTAAATACATTCTTAATACTCTTAGATTTCTTGGGCTAAATTTATTTGTAAAAAGGATTCTTATTTTATTACCAGAAATAGCGGTTTTAAAGGTTAGTGTTTGAGATGTTCCATGAATAAAAACTCTGGTTAAATTATAGTTTTTTGTTTTATAACCAAAGACTGGTACATATTTGCTCATAAATCCTCCGTAAAGACTATTAGTCTTCTAAAAGTCCCATTTCCCCTAAAATTCGATTCAAATCACTAATATCATTATAGCTAATTTGAATGTTTTTTGGATTGATTTTAACCTTTGTAGATAATCTTGTCGCAATGCCTCTCTCAACATCTAGTAATTGTGGGTCTAGTCGAGGTTTTTCTTGTCTTTGGGCTGGTTCTTTATCGGCACGCATTAAACTTTCAACTGCTCTTACTGATAAACCTTTTTCAACAATTTCTTTTGCGTAATATTCAATTTCATCTTTATCCTCAAGTGTAATTAGTGGACGAACATGACTCATTGTTAACTTTTTTTCCACAACCATGTTTTGAACTGTTGTTGGAAGTTTTAGTAATCTTACAATGTTTGCGATATGTTCTCGTGTCTTACCAACTCTTTGGGAAAGATCATTTTGAGTTAATTCTAGTTTATCCATCATTTGACTATATGCGTTTGCTTCCTCAATAACATTTAAATCTTCACGTTGAATGTTTTCTAACAAGCCAATTTCCATCATAGAATCATCATCAAAATCAACTAAAATTGCCGGTACCGTTTCTAAACCAACTTCTCTTGCCGCGATTACCCTACGTTCTCCAGCTACTAGTTCATAACCGTTAATTGATTGTCTAATTAAAATTGGTGTAAAAACTCCATGCTGTTTTATACTAATAGCAAGTTCAGTGATTTTTTCTTGATCAAAAGTTTTTCTTGGTTGATATGGGTTACTTCTTATTTCAGAAAGTAATACATCCATTTTCTTACCAGATAATTCACTTGATGATCCCTGTTGAATATCTTCGATGACATTGCTTAAATCATCGCCAAAAATAGCGCCTAACCCACGACCTAATTTCTTATTGCTCATAAATCATCCCTCTATTCGTTACTTTCAATGATTTCCTTAGCCAATGCTGCATAAGCAGTGGCACCTACCGATTTAACATCATATTCAAATATTGATTGCCCACGTGATGGAGCTTCTGATAACTTAACACTTCTAGGTATATAGGTTTTATAAGTACTTTCCTTAAAATATTTTCTAACTTCTTGTTGAACTTCTAAACTGAGGTTGGTTCTAGCATCAAACATTGTTAGTAAAACCCCTTCAATAATTAATTTACGATTAAATAATCTTTGGATTAATCTAATGGTAGATAATAATTGTGTTAGTCCTTCAAGTGCATAATATTCACATTGAACTGGAATTAAAACCGAGTCCGCCGCTGTAAAGGCATTTGTATTTAAAAGGCCTAAAGATGGCGGACAATCAATCAGGATATAATCATAATCATCTTTAATCATATCTAGTTTTTGTTTTAGTAAGGTTTCACGCCCCACCTTATATTCAACCATTTCAAGGTCTGCTCCTGCTAGATCTATTGTAGCCGGAATTATGGAAAGGGGTGGTCTAGTCAGTTTTTTTACTATCTCACTTGGTTGGGTGTCAGAAAACAATAAATCATAAGATGTCTTTTTTATATTTGAATTGTAGGCACCAACACCTTGTGTTGCATTGCCCTGTGGGTCAAAGTCAACAATTAGAACATTCTTCTTTAAATATGCTAGCGCTGCACCTAAATTGACTGTTGTCGTTGTCTTTCCAACTCCACCTTTTTGATTTGCGACTGCAATAATTTTTCCCATACTATCCCTCTTATTTCTGTATTGTTATGATTAGTCTTATTTCCTCATCAGTTTCTTCTTGACTGACATTGGTATCGATTCCAAATTTTTGGGCCATTTTTACGGCTTGATTAATTGTATTAATTGCCAATTGGTGATTTCTTGAAAACCCTTTTGTTGTTGGTTTAGCTTTCTTGTCGCCACCATTTCTTGACTTGATTAAATCTTCAGTTTGGTTAACTGTCAATTTTTTCTCAATAATATCATTTAGCATTTCAACCTGTTTGTTTTTTTCAACTGAAAGTAGGGCCCGTGCATGACGTTCACTTATTTCTCGGTTAGCGATGGCATTTTGAACTACACCTTCTAAATTTAACAGTCTTAGCTTGTTGGCAATTGTTGACTGAGATTTACCCATTTGCTTGGCTATGCGGTCTTGCGTCATGCCAAACTGCTTTTGAAGTTGTAAATAAGCTCTAGCTTCTTCAATCGATGTCAAATCTTCGCGCTGAATATTTTCAACTAAGGCCATTTGTGACAAGTGTTTGTCCTCAACTTCCTTTATTATAACATCTACCTCAACAAGTCCTGCTAAAATACTCGCCCGATAGCGGCGTTCTCCGGCAATAATTTCATATTTATCACCATCAACTCTGACCACAATCGGTTGGATTAGACCATTTTCTCTGATTGACTGAGCCAACTCCATTATTTTGTCATCATCAAATACCGACCTGGGCTGATAACGATTTGGCTTAATTAGGTCTATGGAAATTTTATTAACATTCTTCATAAAGCTCTCCTTCTTTAAAGTGGTTTTTGTTTTATTTGTGAATAGTTGCGAGGATATTTATATGGTGTCTTTGCCTTTTTATTAATAAATATCGTTGCCCTAACTGCACCATCTAAAGTATCTTCATAGACTGACTCAACATTGCTTTTTAGTAATTTAAAGGCGTTTTGAGATAAGTCTAACTCTTCTTGATAACGACTTCCCTTCATCGCAATAAAATAGCCCCCAACTTTAACAAAAGGGATGCATAGTTCAGCCAAGATTTGCATATTGGCCACAGCCCTTGCGGTAACAAAGTCATATTTTATGGAAGTCTCCTTAATATAATCTTCTGCCCGCTCATTTACAATTCTAACATCTAAATCTAGTTTCTGAGTCACAACCTTTAAGAAGTTGGTTCTTTTTGTAATCGGTTCTAAAATTGTTATATCTAATTGCGGAAACACAATTTTTAGTGGCAAACTTGGAAAACCCGCACCCGCACCTACATCAAGTAAGCTACCTTCAATTTTATGATGAAAGGCTGGAATCAGTGAATCATAAAAATGTTTTATATAGATTTCATCGGTTTCTATAATCGCAGTTAAATTAATTTTCGTATTGTACTCTTGAAGTAATTTTCGATAATCTTCAAATTGACTTAACTGTTTTTCTGTCAACTCAATATCTTTTTCTTTTAAATTTTCAATAAATCTTTTTATAATCATAGCTAACCCTCCACTAACACATTATAGCAAAATAACACTTTATAATTTTTATTTATTAGAACTATTCAAATGAAAGGACAAGACAGTAATATCAGCTGGATTAACCCCTGAAATCCGTGTTGCTTGACCTAAGGTTGTTGGTCTTATTAACATTAGTTTTTCTCGACCTTCAACTGATAGATTGTCTATTTTACTATAATCAAGCTCCTCATCAATTTTAACCATTTCCATTTTTAATAAGCGGCCCGCTTCTCGTTTTGCCTTGACAATATAACCTGCATACTTAATCTCGATTTCAACTAATTTCGCTAAATCAATATCATAATCAAAATCTAGGTAAGGTTTAATATTTTCCACTGTAATTCTTGGTCTTTTTAACAATTCATAGGCACTCAAACGATCATTTAAATTTGAAAAACCTTCTTTGACTAATAATTTATTAATATCATCACTACCTATAAAACTGACATCCTTAAGTGCTTGTTCTATTTCTGACATTGTTTGCATTTTATTTTTAAATGCTTGATATTGCTCATCTTTGACAACATTAAAATCACGTCCATATTGAGTTAGTCTTTGATCGGCATTGTCGTGACGTAAAAGTAATCGATACTCTGATCTTGATGTAAGAAGACGATAAGGCTCTTGTGTTCCTTTAGTAACCAAGTCATCTATCATAACACCAATATATGCTTCATCACGGCGTAAGATAAAAGGTTCTTTATCCAAAACCTTTAAGGCAGCATTAATACCTGCCATAATCCCTTGCCCTGCAGCTTCTTCATAGCCTGAAGTCCCATTGATTTGGCCTGCAAAAAACAAGTTTTCGATATGCATTGATTCTAAACTAGGTTTTAATTGAATTGGATTAATCGCATCGTATTCAATCGCAAAACCATATTTAACAATTTCAGCATTTTCTAAACCTTTAACGCTATGAATCATTTCTAACTGAACATCTTCAGGTAGGGAAGTCGATAAACCTTGAACATATACGGTATCTAATTCCAATGATTCAGGTTCAATAAATAATTGGTGACGCTTTTTGTCCGCAAAACGCACTATCTTATCTTCAACAGATGGACAATATCTTGCCCCAGCTCCGGTTACAACACCACTGTACATTGATGATTTTTCTAGGTTGTTTTCAATAATTTTGTGTGTTTCTAAATTTGTATAAGTTAAATAACAAGGTAATTGTGGAAGAGTTATATCTCCCTTTTTAGTCTTCCAAGAAAAAAAGTTCAAGTCTTCATCGCCTGGTTGAATTTCTGTAACTTCTAAATTAAGACTATTTGTCTTAATTCTAGCGACTGTCCCGGTTTTTAATCTAATAATATCTAAACCTCTTGATTTTAGACTTTTTGATATTTCTTTTGTGGTTGCTTGATCATCTGAAGCAATATCCGTCACATTTTGCCCAATCATTATTTGAGAAGCTAAAAACGTTCCTGTGGTTAAAACCACAACATCTGATCTCATTTCACTACCATCTGCTAAGACTACTCCAGACACTTTATTATTTTCAAATATAAGTGTTTTTACTTGGGCTTGGATCAGTTCCAAGTTTGGTTGTTTTTCAATGACATCTCTAACCATTCTCGAATATTTGATTTTATCAATTTGATTTCTTAAAGCTCGGACTCCAGGTCCTTTGGCGGTGTTTAGCATCTTAATTTGTAGGGCATTTAAGTCAGCAAGTCGACCCATGACACCACCTAGAGCATCGACTTCGCGGACAACAATTCCCTTAGCAGGGCCTCCAATTGAAGGGTTACAAGCTAGGGTTGCCATTAAATCTTTACTTAAGGTAATCAGTTTTACCTTTATATTCATATTGGAAATTGCCATTGCCGCTTCAACACCTGCGTGTCCCGCTCCAACTACAATAATTTCTTTCATATAATCACTCTTTCGTATGTGCTTGCCAAAAATAAAGTGAAGCAAGCGTTCCATATGGACTTAACCTTTGTTTAATTTCTAAAAATTGCTTCTTTGATAATGTTTCAAGGCCATAAACCTTCTTAATCCCACTTCTAACACCAAAGTCACCAAAAGCTAAAATATCAGGATGTCTTAAGCCAAATATCATTATCATCTCTGCACTCCATAAGCCAATCCCAGGATAGCCAGTCAAAACCTTTATAATTTCTTCATCACTTTTTAAGGCTAATTCATGGAAATCTAGTATACCACTTTTAAGGTTTTTCGCAATATTATGAATCTGATCATACTTCTTTTTATAGATACCACAAGCAATAATATCTGCTTGGGGTGTCGCTAAGAAATTATCAACATTTACAACTATTAATATATCCTCAAGTCTTTTATAAATAGTTGCAGCTGACTTAGTTGATATTAATTGGCCAATGATTGTAGTTACAACACAATTAAAAAAACTTTCCGCATAATAGCGGTTTGGTTTCTCACTTTTTTCTATATATTTAGATAAAACAGGATCTAAAGTTTTAAGCGCTAGTAGATCCTTATTATCAACTATAATCTTATTCAACTTTTGATCCTTGTGGCATCTGTGAGTTTAATAACATCATTGTTTTTTTATCTTTAGCAACAAGTAACATTCCTTCTGATAAAACTCCTCTTAGTTTTATTGGTTCTAAATTAATTACGGTAATGACATTTTGACCGATTAAATCTTCTGGTGTTACAATGTCTGTTATCCCACTTACGATTTGAATAACTCCTGTACCAACATCAACTTGAGAAACAAGTAAACGATCTGCATCTGGATGAACTTTACACTCTAAAACTTTCCCTACTGTAATATCAAGTTTTGTAAAATCTTCAAATTTAACTAAATCTTTCTCGGATATAACAGGGTTTTGATCAGCTTCTATTTCTTCTAATTTTTTTTCTTTATCAATTCTTGCAAAAAGAATTTCTGTTTCTGAAACAACTGTATATGATTGTTGCTTGCCAAAGTCTTTAATGCTATTAAAATCTTGGCTAAGTGCACCAATTGATTGTAAGTAGGCCGCTGCGCTATCTGGAATAATTGGCAATAACATTACACTTGCTAATCTAACACTTTCTAAAAGATTATACAGTACATCATTTAAACGTTTTTGATCAGCTTTTTCTTTTGCCAAAATCCAAGGTTGTGTTTCATCAATATATTTATTCGCACGGCGTAAAAAATCGACAATATTACTCATTGCTTCAGCAACCTTGTACTGATCAAACTTACTCGTATAATTATTATATGTTTGATTATATGTTTCAATTAAGTCTTTATCAATCTCAGTATATTCAGATGGTTTACTGACACTTCCGTCAAAATATTTATTTACCATCGATATTGTTCGATTAACTAAGTTTCCATAGACATTTGCTAAATTATTATTAATTTGTTCAATTAACAATTCATAAGTTATAACGCCATCATTGGCATAAGGCATTTCCTTTAATACCGCATATCTCACTGGGTCAACCCCAAAGTAATTTACTAAATCATCAGGATAAATTGCATTACCCATTGACTTGCTCATTTTACCTTCACCAACTAAAAGCCATGGGTGCCCAAATACTTGGTGCATTTGTTCAAGACCTAAAGCCATTAATAGAATTGGCCAGTAAATTGTGTGAAAACGAACAATGTCTTTGCCAATTAAGATTAAATCCGCCGGCCACCATTTTTTAAATTCAGGTTTGTGGTTTCCATCAACATCATAGCCAAGACCTGTAATGTAGTTACTTAAAGCATCTATCCATACATAGACCACGTGGTCTTTATCAAAGGGAACCTGAATTCCCCAATCAAAAGAAGACCTAGTTACAGAAAGGTCAAAAATCCCAGGCTTAATAAAATTATTCATCATTTCATTTTTTCTAGATTTCGGAACAATTAAGTCTGGATTGTTTTCTAGTAGTTCTTCTAATTGTTTTTGATATTTCGATAATCTAAAAAAGTATGTTTCTTCTTTAGTTTTTTCAACTGGTCTTCCACAATCTGGACAGTTACCATCAACAAGTTGAGATTCAGTCCAAAATGATTCATCAGGAACACAGTACCAACCTTCATATTTACCCTTGTAAATATCACCTTGGTCGTATAGTTTTTGAAATATTTTTTGAACTTGTTCTACATGATAATCATCGGTAGTCCTAACAAAATTATCATATTGAATATTAAATAAATGATAAAGATCTTGGATCTTTTTAGCATGTTTGTCTACAAATTCCTTAGGCTCCATATTTTGCGCTTTTGCGTTTTCCTCAATTTTTTGTCCATGTTCATCTGTACCAGTTTGAAAAAATACATCAAAGCCTTGTAGTCTTTTATATCTTGTAATGGCATCGGCCAAAATTGTCTCATACATGTTGCCAATATGCGGTTTTCCTGAGGTATAGGCAATTGCTGTTGCTAAGTAAAACTTATTATTGTCCATAAAATACTTCCTTCCATAAAAAAACGTCCACAAAGGACGACTGTGCGCGGTACCACCTTAGTTCATATTCAATCTTGAATATGCGCTTAACCTTGTAACGAAAGATATACGTCTAACTTAATTAGATTGCTCGTGGACCATCTTCATAAATCCTAACAACAGACTTCCACCCAACATCTGCTCTCTAAGTGTAGAACTTAATCTCTTCCAGTCATTGACTTGTATATCTATTATACTATAAATAGACTAATAGTTAAAGACACTAACTTGCAGTCTTGTATTAAGAATAATTATTTTTGCCAATATTAATATCTTTCTAATGTTATACTAATATTAAGGATTAAAAGGAGGTCAATTATGAAGGTTATCGACTTATCACAATCAATATATACAGAAATGGAAGTATATCCAAATGACCCTCCAGTGAAAATAGATATCGTCCATTCTTATGAGACAGATCATTGGCAATTAAGAAGTCTACAAATGGGTTCTCATACAGGAAGTCATGTAGACGCTTTTTCACATATGCATAAAAATATGGCAAATCTTGACCAAATACCACTTGAAAGATTTTTTGGGATGGCGCAATTAGTAAAACTTGACCAGGAATGGCCTAAAGATATCGGTTTGTTTTTTGTAGAAACAATAGATATTGATTACCTAGACAAAATAATCAGTTTCAACCCTGGTTTTGTAGGTGGAAATATAAGTGATTCTTTAGAGAAAGAATTATTGAAAAGGGAAATAATTACTTATACTGGTTTAGTAAATCTCGATCTTTTGCCTGTTTTAGAATCTTTTATGTTTTATGGTTTACCTTTAAAGATAAAAGAGGGAGATGGCTCACCAGTTAGAGCTATCGCAATAATCTAAGACCTTAGTCAAATCAACAGTTTTATAATTTAAAATCATCTTGTCTTTACTAGACAGTTATCGAAAATCACATTACATATTCTATTCATTAAATATCTAAAATTTTTGATTGAAAAAAATCCTTGTAGATATTGTTGATAACATTAGTAATTGCCCTGCTTATAAGAAGATATTAAAAATAGCCTTGATACCGATAAGTATATTTGTTTAAAGAGGAGAAAATATTATGTTTACATTTGAATGGTAAATTTACTACTTTTAAAAATGGGATGATTATTTGAATCGGTAAAAAGCTTTATTGAAAAAGCTAAATACATTATTATGCAAACACCAGCGCTTGTCGTTGATGAAAAAGTAATTTCAAGGGGAAAGATTCTATCTCGTAAAGAAATAATAATTCTTATAATATAATTAAGACTTCAAAAAGTTCTGAAAAATTTCAGAACTTTATTATTTAGTGTTAAATTTTAAATGTATAAGCTCGGGGTTATTGAAAATTCGTAGGGGTATTAAGCTATTACCTAATCCTCTGCTCACAATTAATGTCGAGTTTTCAATTTTATGTTTGCCACTTGTATATTTAGGTAAAAAACCTTGATTTGGTGAGAATAGTCCGCCAATTATTGGTAATCTTACTTGACCCCCATGGGCATGCCCGCTAAATATTAGATCAACCTTAGCCTTGTGATATAAGTCAAAGATTTCAGGGCGGTGTGATAATAGTATTTTGAAACTTGAACCCATTGTTAAATTCGCCAAATTTTCCTTAAAGACCTCCAAATTAATTTGTTTAGAACCTTCGATCGTATCAAAGGCAGGATCTTTTAGCCCAATTATTTCTATCTTACTATCATTTATTTTTATTTCTTTTTTCTCATTGTCTAACACAAAGACACCATTGCTTAGTAGTTTTGCTTTTATGTCTGCATATTTGTGTGACCATGCTTCGTGATTTCCGGCCACATAGTAAATAGGCGCAATTTCAATTGCGAGCTTGATAAATTCTATTGACGTTTCTAAGTCATATCGACGCCGATCAATTAAATCGCCCGTTATCAATATTATGTTAGGTTTGGCTCTTTTTATTTGAGCAATAATGTTTTTATGATTTTTTCCAAATTTTTTACTATGTAAATCTGATATTTGAACAATTGAGAAACCCTCAAAATCTACACTCAATTTATCGTTTTCATAAGTAATGTACGTAGTTTTTAAATTATTATTTTGCCAAATTAAAAAGCCCAACGCTATTATAAAGGCGACAATAATAAAGGCTGTAAAATCTTTATTCATGCTTATTCCTACCTATCTACTTATAATTGTTCTAAAAATCGTTTAGGATTGTTTAAAAGGACTATACATAAACTTACATGTTCAATATCTTCATACTCAATTTAACTAATAATAATAAAAAGGCTTCTGCCATAACTTTTAAGAAAATTGACTTGCTACTACCATTTTCTCCAACAAAAATTCAATGACTCCAAGATGTTAAATAGATTGTTATCGTCATTTTATTTACTGTTTTCTGCTTATAGTAAATTCATAAGTTCGAATTTTTATTTATTTCTTTTTTTATTATATCATAACAACCCAATTTTATTAGATTTTAGATTGTGCTACAATGAAGATATTAAAGAGGGAGAGATAATATGAAAAAAGTTGTTTATTTTGCCTTTCAAAAAGAAAAGATGTGTTTTATGCACATCATCTACAATGTTTTAGATTTACATGAAAAAGGTCACACTGCGAAAGTCGTAATCGAAGGTGCGGCAACCGCCTTAATTCAACCACTTATTGAAGAAAATAATCTGTTATTCAAAAAAGTAATTGAATTAGGTCTGATTGATTCTGTATGTAAAGTATGTGCCGTACAAATGGGCGCCTTTGATTATGTTAAAGACCACACTAATTTAAAATTAGAAGACGAAATGCTTGGTCACCCGCCGATGGAGCCTTATATTAAAGATGGTTATCAAGTTATAACTCTCTAATTTCAATAAAAAAGGATTGCACATCCATAATAGTGGATAAAATAAAGTGGAGTCCTTTCTTTTCTTAAATTTAATTATTACTTTTTGACTTCTTTTTTGTTTTGTAGAAGTGATCGATAAAACCAAATAGTCCTATAACCACTAATGTTGCGTCTAACATTAGTGTTTTAACATGTTGCCCTGGCGCTATTTCAATTACTTTATTTTCTAAGTTAACATTATATGCATATACTCTTAAGGCAGATTGGACAACATTATTGAATTCACTGTCTTCAAAATTGCTATGTTTATGGATGTCTTCAAAAGACCATTTATGGAACAAAGTGTTTTTACGAAGCTCAACAATATATTTTTCGTTGCCTTTTGCTTTATCATCAACGAGCATAACAATTACATCATCTTTCTCTGTATTGCTTACAATAGTATCTAGATTGGCTTGTGGTAAGATCTCTGAAATATTAGTCTCTATTTCACTGTGTTTGATTGTGGAAAATTTTAGCCTACCTTCAGTTAAATTAATTGTTCCCATTATTATTAAAAATAACGATAATAGTAAAAATATTTTTGATTTCATTTTATCCCCTTAAGCCTTTTCTATTCAATTAATTTATAAAGTTATTGTTAAATATACGCCGCTGCCAGATACTTTTATATCACTTGTACCAGCGTCTATAAAACAAGATTCGCCTTTAGTAAGATTTATTTTCTCTTTTTGAGTTTCTAATGATACCTCTCCACTAATAACCACTATTGCCTTAAAGTGATCTGGTGAAACATTTAGATCAAATTCACCACAAACTTCAATCTTATAGGTTGTAAAATAGAGGCAAGTTACTAAAAGTTGTCTTGTATGGTTTTTGTACTTGATTTCTTGACCTTGCGCTTTGAAATCGGTACTTAAAGGTGTTAATGTTGATACCGCTATAGCTTTATCAACATGAAGCTCCCTTAGGTTTCCTTGAGCATCTTTTCGGTTAAAATCATATAAGCGGTAAGTTATATTAGAGTTTTGTTGAATCTCACAAATAACAATCCCGGCTCCAATTGCATGAATAGTTCCTGCCTCAACAAAAATAACATCCCCTTTTTTTACTTCTACATGATTTAATTTTTCTAAGATAGTATCATTGTCAATTGATTGCTTAAATTCACTTTTTGACATAGCTTTTTTAGTTCCATAATATATTTTTGAACCAGGTTTGGCTTCTAAGATATACCACATTTCGGTCTTCCCATTATCGCCTTCATGTTTAAGACTATATTCGTCATTGGGATGAACTTGAATGGATAAATCGGAAAAGGCATCTATAAACTTTACTAAAACTGGTAATTCATTTAAATCTAAATTAAGTTTTCCAAGCGGTTTATTATCCTTTTGGTCTAAATACTCACTTAAGGTCATTCCAGCATATTCTTTATTTAAGATTGTGCTTGGACCATCAGGATGGCCAGACACCTCCCAACTTTCAGCTAAAATAGCTAAGTTTGTGTCTTTTCCATATTTTTCTTTTAATATTTGGCCACCCCATAAGTAGTCTTTAAAAGCTGGCTTCAATTTTAATATATTCATTTTATCTCTCCTTCAATTTTGAAAAGGCATGTAATGCTCCGCCAATTAGTCCAGAGTCATCACCTAGCGCCGCTTTTTTAATTTTAATTTTGTCTCTTAAAACATCATAGACTTTATCCTTAACTCTTTTTTCTATATCTTCAATAAAGTTTGCAGTATTTATTACTACACCACCACCCAATACAATAATATCAGGATCAATCACTCCAATCATAATTGCAAGCATATTTGCCAAGTAGTCTTTCGCTTGCTCCATTATCATAATTGCATCTGTATCACCTAATAAGGCTAAGGCATTAACATGACCAGCGTGTCTAACATCCAACCCTAAAGCTTTAGCTCGATTGAAAATTGCTGTACCGCTAGAAATTGATTCTAGAGATCCTTTTTTTAATAAGCCCTGTTTAGGACCATCCTTCCATAAAATACTATTTGCTATTTCTTGTGCAAAACCATGCGCCCCTGTAAATATTTCATTATTTATTATTAATCCACCACCAACACCTGTGCTTATTGTTAAGTATTGAACAATATTATTATTTTTTCCTGCGCCTATTTGACTTTCAGCCAAGGCGGCAAGGTTAGCGTCATTCTCCAAAAATACAGGAAGGCTTAATATCTCTTCACTTTTTGACCTTAGAGAAAAATAGTGCCAGCCTGGTAGATTGGGAGGTGTTAAAACAGTACCTTCCAATAAATCTAAGGGTCCTGGACAAGACATTCCTACTCCAATAATCTCTTTTTCAAAACTTAAAATTATCTTTTTGACTTCTTTGATATTTCTTATTGGGTCATCGACATAAGTTCTGAAAGCTTGTTTATTTATAATTAAACCTTTATCATCGATACACGCAACTCTTGTTTGAGTTCCACCAATATCTACACTTACTGCAAACATATAGGTTTCCCCTTTCATATTTTATGTGTCCATTATACCCTTTTTTATATGACTTTAAAATAGCCTTACAAAAAAGCTTAACTTCAAATTGAAATTAAGCTATATAATTTAACACCAATAAATAACTCTGTAAATTTTATGCTTTTGAAACAAAAATTTTGCTTGCTACTGCCTGAGGTAGCTCAATTAGTTTGTCATTTACATGTATCGTATAAACGTCATTTTTACTATCATATGATTTCAATTGGATTACATCATCAACTTTCAAATCCAAATCCTTAATATTGATTAGAAATTGTTTTTCATCCTTAAATCTTTTCAGTCTTACAATCTCATCTATGGCTACTTTTGTAAGAGATAAATAATCAAACAGATATTCATCGTGATTAAGTGGGGTTCCATGTGGACAAATTTCAGGATACCCCAAGTATTCTTCCAGTTTTTCCTCTAATTTTTTGCTTGTAATATGTTCTAAAAGTTCTGCTTCTTCATGGACATCTTCTAAGGCATAGCCTAATTTATCGACCAAAAAAACTTCCCAAAGTATATGGACTTTCTTAATTCTAACCGCTTCTCTTACCCCATTAGAAGTCAGTGTGACCCCTTTATAAACTTCATAATCTAAGATCTTTTCGTCTGCTAGTTTTCTTAACATCTCTGATACTGATGGCATAGAAACATCCAGTGCACTTGCGATATCTTTAGTAGATACTTTATTACGCTCGCCACCTAACTCATAGATAACTTTTATATAATCTTCTCTATTTCCAGTCATTTTATCACTCCTATTAATACAGTAAGCCGAAATTTGTTAGGTATACTAATTATAAACCGTTTGCGCTATTTTTGCAATAATTGTACGGTTAACCTATTTTTTAAATAAAAACTGATAATTACTTATCAGTTTTTACTGTTAATCAATTAGAATGATATATTTTGTACAAATGGTTCTTATTAACACCTGATTGCTTGGAAACATATTTGATCGCTTCACTGGCAGTCATTCCGCGTCTGATTTCTTCTTGTACCATTTTAATTAAGTCGATATTAAGATAATCATGTTTGATTTGTTTTCTACCCTCTACGACAATTACAATCTCGCCTTTAACCTCATCTAACTCTTCTATTATCGTCAGTATGTCACCCCGAATAAACTCTTCATACTGCTTAGTTATTTCTCTAGCAATACATATATAACGATTGCCTAATTCTTCTTCAATGATAGCAAGGGTCTTTTTCAATCGGTGTGGTGCTTCATAAAAAACTAAGGTGTCTTGTCTATTTTCGATTTCACTTAATTTTAAACGACATTCTGTTTGTTTTATTGGTAAAAACCCAATAAAAGAAAATGCTGATGTATCGAGGCCACTTGCAATAACTGCATTTAAAATGGCACTGCTACCTGAGATTGGGACAACATTAAAGCCATGAGAAATCGCCTTATTTACCAAACTTTGACCCGGATCTGAAATTAATGGATAGCCGGCATCAGAAACTAGGGCGACATCTTTGCCTTGTTCTAAAAGCTTAATAATACCATCAGAGCTCGCTTGTTCGTTGTGTTTTTGGTGAACAATCATTTTATTTTCTATTTCAAAATGTTTCAAAAGTTTCCCAGTTACACGGGTATCTTCTACGGCGATTACATCAACAGCTTTCAATACCTCAATCGCTCTTGGTGTCATCTCTGATAAATTGCCAATTGGAGTTGCAACAAGATAAAGTGTCTTACTGTCATTTCTAAAACTCATTGTTCGCTGCACATAATCACTCCCTTATTCTTGTTCTTTTCTTCTTTGCGCTCTCAAATGATCCTTGAAAGCTTCTTCAAATGGAACATATATAGTTTCTTCCTTGTTCATTAGTTTTGCTTCTTGGCCAATATAATTTAATGAATTAACATAATACTCATTACCCTTATACATAACCTTACTGTTTGCAGCTGGCCACTCTGACTTCATTTCGGTATACATTTCATCCTCATGTTTTAAACAGCACATAAATTTACCGCATAAACCGGATAGTTTTGAAATATTTAAAGCTAAATTTTGATTTTTGGCCATATTAATTGAAATCATGTCAAAGTCTCGCATAAATCTTGAACAGCAAGTTTCCATGCCACATGTTGCTATCCCGCTAATCATCTTTGCCTTATCACGTTCACCAATTTGACGTAGTTCAATTCTAGCTCTTAATTCAGCATTTAGTCTTCTTAGTAACTCTCTAAAGTCTACTCGCTCATCCGCTACATAAACAATCAAAACTTTTCTGTGATCAAGCGTATATTCAGCACTAATTGGATTCATCTTTAAGCCTAACTCTTCAATAAAGCGTTGAACAGCCTCCATAGCAACTTTAGACAATTCTAAACTTTCCTCATAATTTTTTAAGTCTTTCTGATTCGCTTTTCTAATCACTGGTTTTAATTCAAAATTACCTGGTAATTTGTCTAAGGTATCAGGATTAGAAACCACTTCTACTAATTCTAGCCCTCTGGTTGTTTCTACTACTATGTAATCACCATAGCCTATACTTTGGTCATTTAAGCCAAAATAATAGGGTTTGTGTTGTTTATTAAAATTTACAGTTACAAAACACTTATATTTATCGTTCACTTACATTACCTCCTTTAAATTATAAACCATTTGATCGACCAATAACGCATTGTTTATACTTGGATTAATTTTATTTTTTGTTTCCAAGATAACTTCTAAAAGTTGGTTACTATTAACTCCCTTTTTATGTCTTTCAACACTCAAGTCATACCATTCATTAACCTTTTGAGACTGGGTAATCGTATCTCCGTAAAAAACTATTAACATATTTATAAAGAGATCAAAGCCAACTCTCACTACTTCTTTGTCTTTATGTTTTAATAGGATATTATGAATTGAGTATAAGGCCATGTCCGGCTTGGTATCAAATAAATCAATGAACCTTTCAAAGGTTATTTGAAACAGTTGAAATGCTTCATGCTCGATAAAATCACTAACACTTAAATGATTAAAGACGACCTTTGAATAGTAATACGCTTCCAAGTCAGCAATGTTATTAAGTTTCGCAATTTCAAAATTGTCCAAATATGATAGTCTTTTAAAGTTGATAACTTGACACCTAGAAATAACTGTCGGCAATAGTGCTTCAGTTTGGTCAGATATTAAAATTCCTAAGACATTAGCACTTGGCTCTTCTAAAAACTTTAACAAACTATTGGCAGCTCCATTAGTCATGTGATGGGCATCCTTTATTATAAATATTTTATAAACATACTTTTCAAGCGATGTTAATGCAAAGCGATGTTGTAAATCTAAAACATCAGCTTTCTTTATTGAACCTAGACTACCATCTAAAACAATCATGTCAGGATAAACATTATTTTTGATTCTATTACATATTACACACTGTCCGCATGCCCATTTTGATTGTTCACAAAATAAACTTTGGACTAATAGCAATGCCGTTTCTTGTTGTAATGAACCTTTGATGCCGGAAAATAAGTAAGCATGGGCAAGTTTATCACTTTCTAAGGCATTGTTTAAAATTGTATAGACAACACTTTGTTTTGTTTTTAATAAGTTTAAACTATTCATTATTGTTTTCCTTAATGATTATTTCAACAGCCATATCTGTAATTTGCTCGATAGTTTGGTTAGCGTCAACTATTTGAATTCTATCTTTAAAACGTTCTAAAACTAATTGATAACCCTGGTGTACTTTATTATGAAAGTCAATACTTTCAAGATCTAACCGATCTTTATGGTCTCGATCTTCTATTCTTTTTAAACCTTCTTCTGCACTAATATCCAAGTATATTGTTAAATCAGGAAACAAACCTTCAATCGCAAATTGATTAATCTGCAAAACCTCATCAAAACCAATTGATCTTCCAACTCCTTGGTAAGCAAGTGAGCTATCAATAAAACGATCACATATAACTATTTGGCTATTTTTTAAGGCTGGAATAATCTTCTCGATTAAATGTTGACGTCGACTTGCCGCATATAATAGGGCCTCGGTTCTGATGTCCATATTAGTGTTTTGGGTATCTAAAATAATATCTCTGATGTCTTCAGAGATGCGAATCCCACCTGGTTCTCGTGTATATATACAATTGTATCCTAATTGTTTAAGTTTATTATAAACAGCTTGACTAATTGTGGTTTTCCCACTGCCATCTGGTCCTTCAAATGTCACAAACAAAGCTTTCTGCCTCATATAATCACCACTATAATTATAACACTTTAACTATTTTTTCGACACTATTGTCTAAAAATATTAATCACACTAGAATTTTCTAGTTTTCGATAGTAAATATATTGAATAAAAAAATCCAGAAAAAGCTAGCGTGCTTTGAACTGGATTTTTTTTATCTATCATAAAATTTATAAGGTTATTTCGTCTGTGTCCGCAATCTTCATATAAAGCAAGATTGATAATACTGTTACAATTGAAAGGACGGTTGCTAATGCAGCGGCATAACCATAATTACCTCGAGTTACAAAAGTATAAATCGCTAATGTTAAAGTCGTTGTTTTTGCATTATATAAAATAATAGCACTTGATAGTTCTGTAATTATAGTCACCCACGAAAGAATCGCACCAGCAATAACCCCAGTTGCCATCATCGGGACTGTAACTTTAAAGAATGCTTTCAGTTTGGAAGCTCCTAAGCTAATTGCTGCTTCTTCAATGGTGATTGGAATTTGCTGCAATATAGCTACTGAGGATCGAATCGTATATGGGATTCTTCGAATAACCAATGCAACAACCATTATTGTTACTGTGCCTGTTAAGACAAGTGGCTTTCTATTAAAGGTCATAACTAAGCCAATCCCGATTACTGATCCTGGAATAATATAAGGAATCATACTTAATGTATCAACAAATGTGTTAATTGGGTTTGGTCTTCTTACAACTAAGTAAGAAATTAAGACTGCAGCTAAAACTGTTATCGCAAGTGCTAACCCTCCGATATAAAAGGTCGTTGGTATTGACTTGCCCATTCTTTCAAGCGCTACTCGATAACTATTTAATGAAAATCCTTTTACAAAGATTTTACCTGAAGTATTTTGAAAGGACTGATAGAGAATTAATAGCTGTGGTAAATATGCTACAAATAATATTGTATAAATATATGCATGCATTAAAAAATTTTTGATCCCTTTTGCTTGTTTACGTTCCACTGAATTAAATGATTTCATCGTAAAACTAAAGTACTTTGAAAGAAACCTTTGACCTAAGAATATTGCTGATGTAATAATAATTGCAATAACACTTATACTGGCCGCGAAATTATAGTTTCTACCCGTTTCCCCTAAAAACTGTCGATAAATTTCTACTGGAAAGACACGATAACCTTCGCCAATTAATAATGGGGTTCCAAAATCAGAAAATGCTCGCATAAAAACAAGAAGAGCTGCAGCAAAAACCGTTGGCATAGTTAAAGGTACAATTACTTTGAAAAATCTTTTTACACCAGTAACCCCCATATTTTCTGAGGCTTCCAAAATACTATTATCAATTTTCTTAAGTGCTCCTGAAATATAAAGAAACACTAGCGGAATCAGTTGCAAAGTTAGTACTAGTAAGATACCATTGAAACCATAAATGGTAGGCATTTTTGTAAAACCAATTGTATTTCTTAAAAATGCAGTAATTATACCATTGCGACCCAATAATTGAATCCAGGCATAAGCCCCAATAAACGGTGCCGACATCGCAGTTAATATCACGACTATTTGTACAATTGCTTTTCCTTTGATCTCATACATATTAAAAAAGTAAGCCATTGGATAACCTACGACTAATGTTAGTATCGTTACCCAAACAGTTACACTAAAGCTATTTACTAAAGTTTTTAAGTAATAAGGGTCTCCAAAGAATTTGGAAAACCACTCTAAAGTAAATTCTCCACTAGTATTTGTAAATGACCCTTTTAGGATATTATACAGCGGCCATAATAGAAAGACTAAATAAAGAACTAAAATAGAAATAGATAAGACTGTCCAAATGTCAATTGTTCGCTTCTGTTTCATACTAATCTATCCGTTCTTTTGTTAGATACTGAGCGTTATCGTCAGAAACTCCTTTAACGATATTAATTTTGCCGTCAGCCGTGAATACGTTGATTTTAGCAGTATTGATATAGATGAACACTTGCGAATCTTCTTCGATAATTTCTTCAATAGTAGATTCTTGAGAAATTTTAACTCGTTGTCCATCAAACACTGTTACATAATAGTTTGTATTGTGGCCTAAAAAAGCTGAATTATCAGTCATTGCTACTAGCCCCGTATCATTAGAAACAATTTGAAACTCCTCGGGACGAATAGAAACAACAACATCTTGGTCAAACTTGTAATTATCTAGTATATTATCCATTTCTAGTTGATAGCCACCTTTAAACTCAATCATTGTTTTTTTATCTACAAGCACTAACTTACCCTCTATAATATTAGTTTGCCCGATAAAAGAAGCTACAAATAAGTTTGATGGTCGTTGATAAATAGCTTTTGGTGTCCCAATTTGTTGAAATACTCCATGATCCATTATCGCTATTCTATCGCTGACAGCCATTGCCTCTTCTTGATCATGTGTAACGTAGACTGTAGTAATACCAACACTTGATTGAATATCTTTGATTACTGTTCTCATTTCAACCCGTAATTTTGCATCTAAGTTTGATAATGGTTCATCCATTAGGAGAACATCAGGATTAATTACCAAAGCGCGCGCTAAAGCTACACGTTGTTGTTGACCACCAGAAAGATTTTCTGGCATTCTTTTTGCAAAATCTCCAATATGCATCAAGTCTAAGTATTTTTGTGTTTCAGTTTTAATAGTTTCTTTATCTAATTTTCTGTTTTGTAAACCAAAGGCAACATTCTTTTCTACGGTTAAGTGTGGGAAAATTGCATAGTTTTGAAATACCATCCCAATATTACGTTTGGCTGGATCTAAATCGTTAATTCGCTTGCCTTCAAAATAAAAATCTCCACCTTCAATACTATTAAAGCCTGCAATCATTCGTAACAGAGTCGTCTTTCCACATCCTGATGGACCTAAGAGGGTGAAAAATTCACCCTCCTTAATGTCCAAAGAAAGACCAGAAACTGCAGTGAAATCACCATAACGCTTAACTGCGTCGCGGATTTTAATATTAACACTCATATATATTCCTCTTTTCTGATTTTCCTCTTATTACTTTTTAGTATCCGTATTTAGCTAAAATTTCTAACCATCTTGTTTGAAACTCTTCTTTATGATCAGCTGTAAATTGGATATCTTCATATGCAATGTTTATTTTTTCAAATGGGATCATATGTTTATTTGTGTTTGGAATTGTGATATTTGTAGGACGATTAGTTAATCCTGCAACAATTTTTTGACCTTCATCTGAAATTAAGAAATCTAAGAAATGCTTCGCGTTATCAACATTAGGTGCTCCTGCAATTATTGCTGAAGCTGCTGGTAACCATACTGCTCCTTCTTCTGGATAGACAACACGTAGATTTTCTGCTCCGTCAGTAATTAGGGCGACTGATGGATCTTCATAAGTAACACCAACTACAAACTCTCCTTCATATGTGTTTTTGTAAATTGCTGAGGATGAGTCTAAGATTTTTCCATCTAAATTTTGAACGAACTCTTCAACAAAATCCCAACCTTTATCATCGGTATAAGTTCCATCGCCCATAACTAACAACATATTTGTTAGATGTGCAAAGGCACTTGAAGAAGCTGCTGCATTACCCATCGCAATTTTACCTTTTAAGGCTGGATTTAATAAGTCAGCATAACCTTTAATTTCAAAGCCAAGATCTTTTTCTAAATCAGTATTAACCAGTAAGTTAGACCCTGATAATAGATAGTTTGTAAAGAATCCTGTTTTGTTTTGGTAACCTTCAGGTAATTTGTCGTCACCTTCGGCCACGTACTCTTGAAATAAATCTTTATTATTAACAAAAACCCCTAAGTTCATACCACCAAACATAACATCAGCTTTTGGATTATCCTTTTCTGCCTGAAGTTTTGAAAGCACTTCACCAGTACCCATTGATTGAAGTTCAATTTCTACACCGTACTCTTTACCCCAATAGTAGAGTAAACCTTCGATTTCACCATCTGAGTTTGGGGAATAAACAACTAGCTTTCCTCCATAACCTTTGTCAGGCTCATCTGTATCCTTTGTTCCATTGCCACACGCAACTAGTGTAAGTGCCAAAATACTTACAAGTACTACTTTCAAAAATTTTTTCATATTTCCTCCTTTGTCCGTTTTGTTGTAAACGGTTACACCAATATTGTAAAGCATATTGACAACTTAATCAAACTATTGTCAGGATTATGACACTTTTGTTATCAATATGCATGATTACGTCTTATATTAACTGAAAGTAAACAGTTTTTAATAAAACCCTTTAGTTTTATTTGCATAATTTCGCCTAAAATTATTGGTGAAAAAAGAATTAGTTTAAACACTAGTTATTTTTTTAACTTGATCGTGGCCCTTTATAAATACTTATGTATGATATACTTATTGTACTTATAAATTAAGTAAGAGGGAGAAAATTATGAATAAAAACACAAGAAAAACCATGCTATCTGTTTTGGCTGCAGTAGTTATATTTGCTGCTCTATATTTGGGTGTAAAAACTTTAAATAAACCAAAAGTTGTAGTTGGAGAAAAGGCAATTAACATTGTCGTATTAGACAAAGATTCAGAGAAGGCCTTTGATGAGACATTTAATACCGATGCAGAATTATTAGGGGAACTTTTAGATGAAATCAACACTGATAAGGATGACATGTTTGAAATGACGGGTTCTAAAGATGATGAATTTGGAAGATATATAACTGGTATTAGTGTCGTCGACATTGAAACAGGCGAGTTTTGGGTTTATGACTCTGACAACAACAAAGTCTGTGAAGCTGAAGGCTTTTGCTCAGGTATTGACATGTTAGCTATTGAAGATGGAAATAACTTTAGCTTTAACGTTCTTCTTCCATAGATGAAATTAAGAAATAGACTTGTATTAATAGCATTCTTAAGCGCCTTGTTAGTTGTAGCTAAAGAGGCCTTAAGTGTGGTACCAAATGTAGAAGTAGTTACGCTACTTCTTTTAGTCTATACAAAGCTTTTAGGCTGTAAAACAACCTTATATATTACTTTTATCTTTACTACGATTCAAGCGATAATCTATCCACCACACCTTTGGGTTATCACATACTACCTCATTTGGCCAACACTTGTTGTTGGTGCTGGCTTATTATTTAAACTTAAACCAAATGTTTATGTAATCGCCATTTATGCTGCGGTTTTTGGATTATTATTTGGAGCTTTTGATAGCGTGATCCTATCATTTGTTTATGGCTTTCACACCTTTGCTCCGATTTGGATAAGAGGATTACCATGGGATTTAGTTCATGGATTTTCAAATTATTTAACGGCTTTACTTTTATATGAGCCACTAAAAAAGAATTTAGAGAAGTTAATATTTTAACTTCTATTATTTGGACTAATTAATGGCATTTGCTAGAACCATTCTAGATAATCTGTTAATATATAAAATAGGCGGAGGTATAATATGTATAATGAAAACACAATCAAACAAATCAATAAAGATATAAGTGAACACTATTCTCACTTATTTCCAATAGAGCCAGAATACAAGCTGACTTATGAAGGGGTAAGTCGATTGGTAATGCTGGATCGTTATGCTCAAAAAGACTTGAGCTTACAAACATTGAACGTAAATGACATAGTTTTGACTGTAATTCGCGATGATCCTAAATATCCAGCTCGAGGAGTTGGTCATGTAATTGAAATAGATGCAGAAAATGAAAGTTTAACTATTTTAGTTGATCAAGAATTTAGGGCGACACTAGAGGATAAAACCGAATCAAAAACCGGTGTTATTATTCGTCATTTTAAAGATGTAGACAAACCTTTAGAGTTATATTTTGAACAAATAGCTAAAAGAGTCGGTCACTCACTGGCACAGCAAGAAAGTAGCCAAGAGTTAAAAGATAAATACTCACAAAGATTTTTTGAAGAGATCAGTCAATTAAACTCAATTCCAGCCGGTAGAGTATTATATGGTGCCGGAAGTAATTCCGATGTAACCTATTTCAATTGCTTTGTAATGCCATTTATTGAAGATAGCCGTGGTGGAATTGCCGAACATAGAAAAGAAGTAATGGAAATTATGAGTCGCGGTGGGGGAGTTGGTACCAATGGTTCAACTCTAAGACCAAAGTCATCTCCGGCAAAGAGTGTTGGAGGCAAGTCTAGTGGAGCTGTAAGCTGGTTAAATGATATTGCCAATCTTACCCACCTAGTTGAACAAGGTGGCTCACGACGTGGCGCACAGATGATTATGATGGCAGATTGGCATCCTGATATTATTGAATTTATCATTTCAAAAATGCAAAATCCAAGAGTTTTAAAATGGTTATCAACAAACTCAAATGATGAGGTTGTAAGAACTGAAGCTTATAATAAACTCAAGTTTATACCAATATCTCCAATGGAAGTAAAAATCTATGAAGGTTTAGTCCAAAGTGAAGATGTCGACCAAGATTTAAAGGACTTTGCGAAAGATAAATTATTAGATGGTGGAACATTAGAAGTTAATGATGAAGAATTTTTATCAGGAGCTAATATTTCTGTAACCTTAACTAAAGAGTTTATGGATGCTGTTGAAAGTGATTCAACCTTTGATCTAAGATATCCGGATTTAGAAAATTATACTAAAGAAGAAAAGGCTTATTATGATGAGCACTGGCATGAAGTCGGCGATGTAAGAGAATGGGAAGAACTTGGTTATGGGATTAAAGTTCACCGTACTGTTAAAGCTAGAGACATTTGGGACTTAATAAGTTTCTGTGCCACCTACTCAGCAGAACCTGGAATCTTCTTTATTGATAATGCTAATGATATGACAAATGCAAAAGCATATGGGCAAAAAGTTGTTGCAACAAATCCTTGTGGAGAACAGCCTCTAGCACCTTATAGTGTGTGTAATCTTGCGGCCATAAACTTAGCTAACTTTGCAAATAAAGAAACAGGAGAAATTTTGTATGAAAAACTTGCGGCATCTGTTGCTACTCAAGTTAGACTTCAAGATAATGTTATTGACGCAACACCATACTTTTTAGAGGAAAATAAAAAACAAGCTTTAGGTGAAAGAAGAATTGGATTAGGAATTATGGGACTTCACGACTTGTTGATTTGGGGTAAGGTAAGATATGGTAGTCCAGAATCGATTGATATTATTAATAAAGTATTTGAAACCATAGCTGAAGCTGCTTATGCTGAATCTGTTGAAATTGCAAAAGAAAAGGGCTCTTTCCCATTTTTAAAAGATAACAAAAGATTTACACAAACTGGCTTTATGCAACATTTAAGCCAAGGACTTAGAGATGATATTGAAAAATATGGAATAAGAAACTCTCACTTACTAACAATTGCTCCTACTGGATCAACTGGTACTATGGTTGGCGTATCTACGGGTTTAGAACCTTACTTCTCCTTTTCATATTTTAGATCAGGACGTCTAGGAAAGTTCATTGAAGTAAATGCAGCAATTGTTGAAGAGTGGTTAAAATATAACCCAGAATTTTCCAGTGATAATCTTCCTGACTATTTCGTTAGTGCTATGGAATTAAAACCTGAAGAACACGCGGATGTTCAAACAACTATTCAATATTGGATTGATTCTTCAATTTCTAAAACAGTTAATGCCCCTCGTGGTTTCACTGTTAAAGATGTTCAAAGTATTTATGAACGACTTTATAAAAATGGAGCTAAAGGTGGAACTGTTTATGTAGATGGATCACGCGATTCACAAGTTCTTAGCCTTACTAAAGAAGATAATGAGTGGGACCAATTAGACTTAGTTAAAGACTTTGGAGCTAGTGTCAAAGAAGTTCAAGAAGGCGATAAACTAACAGATCTTCGTGCTGACCGATTAGACAGAGAAATTGGGGTTGAAGTTGGAAATATTTGCCCTATTTGTTTAGAAGGCCAAGTGGAAAATTTAGGTGGCTGTAATACTTGTACTAACTGTAATGCTCAATTAAAGTGTGAAATGTAAAAACATAGACAAAAAGCTATCAGGATAATTATCCTAATAGCTTTTATTTTAATCGTTCCATATAAAAACATCTCCAATTGGAGATGTTTTTGTTTAAATAATTATTACTTAGATAATGCTTTAGTAAACCAGATATACTTGCTATAAATTGCAGCATAATCTTCAAACAAGGCAACTATTTCAAAGTTTCCTTCTTCATCGGCAGTATTTCTAACTTCTACTGTTAAAGCTTTCATTGCTTCTAAGTCAGCTACCATATGTTCTAATACTTCAGCGTTAGTAAAATCTTTTGCTTTTACTTCTTTGATTGTTGATACTTCTAAGTATTCCTTAACTGTTGAAAGTGGATATACTTCTTCCATTTTTAATACTTCTGCGACAACATCAATTTGTTCCCATAAAATATCATAAATTTCTTCAGTTAAATTGTGTAAAATCATGAATTGCTTTCCTACAACATTCCAGTGTAAGTTAAGTAATTTTACCTTAAGCACATTAATGTCCGCTAAATACTTTTGTACTAAATCTAAATGTTTCATTCTATCTTTTCTCCTTTTTAGCATATTGCTTCTATTTATATATACTACCATATCATTCGCATAATGCAAAGGTTATGCCTTAAAAACCTTGATTATAAAAGGCTTTTTGTGATTTCTACCTTTCACGCATCAACGGGAATAAAATGACATCTCTAATTGATTCTGAATTTGTTAATAACATTACAAAGCGGTCGACGCCCAATCCCATCCCGCCTGTTGGTGGCATCCCATATTCTAGGGCTTCTAGATAATCGATGTCCATTTCAGTGGTTTCTTTA
Source organism: Erysipelothrix sp. (assembly GCA_012512595.1). Classification (GTDB taxonomy): domain Bacteria; phylum Bacillota_I; class Bacilli_A; order Erysipelotrichales; family Erysipelotrichaceae; genus JAAZDN01. Next base: position 9,907 of record JAAZDW010000026.1, on the reverse strand, counting down.
TTGCCTAATTCTTTTTGCTCAAGTTGGTGTTCAAATCTTTCTTGTTGGTCTAAAGGATTATTTAACTCTGTATATGCATTTGCATATTCGCGGCCATCAATGAATAATTCAAAACGATCTGTGAAACGGTCATCTTCAAGATTTTTAGCGGCTAATGGGGAAATCTCAACTGGATAATGATAAATAAAAGTTGGCTGCACAATTGTGTGTTCGACATATCTTTCAAAAAATAATTCAATAATATGTCCTAGCGATTCTTGATGTTTTTCTGGATTAATATTATGTTGTTTTGCTAAAGCAATTGCTTCACTCACATCAATAACCTTTTCTAAGTCAACACCAGTTTGCTCCTTAATACCATCTGTCATTTTTAGACGCTTGAATGGTGCTTTGAGTGAAATCTCTTTATCACCATACACCAGTTCGTTACTACCTAATATTTCTTTAGTTACTTCTGACATCATATTCTCAGTAAGTTCCATCATCCCGTGCATATCACTGTAGGCAACATAGACTTCAAGCATTGTATATTCTGGTGAGTGTCTAGTGCTCATTCCTTCGTTTCTAAACATTCTACCAATCTCATATACTCCCTCAAAACCACCAACGATTAGTCTCTTTAAAGGTAATTCTGGTGCGATTCTTAAGTTATAATCAGTGTTAAGAGTATTGTGATGAGTTAAAAATGGTCTAGCTGCAGCTCCGCCTACAATTGTATGTAGCATTGGCGTTTCAACTTCCACCAACCCCATATTATCTAAATATGTTTGCATACTACGAATGATTTTAGGACGTGTAAAAGCTGTCTTGCGCGATTCTTCATTCATAATTAAGTCTACATAGCGACGACGATATCTTTCTTCAATATCTTGAAGGCCATGAAACTTGTCTGGAAGGGGTTTTAAGGCTTTAGTTAAGTGTTTGTAATTAGTTACCTTAACTGATGTTTCACCATGATTTGTCTTAAAGACAACTCCCTCTAGCCCAACTAAATCTCCAATATCCGACAATTTAAAAACATCAAATTGCTCATCTATTTGATCTTTTCTAATATACGCTTGAATTTGTCCAGACATATCTTGAATATGAACAAAGGCTGCCTTACCCATCTCACGCTTAGTCATGATTCTACCGGCAATTTTTACTTTAACATTTAGTTCATTTAGTTCTTCTTTGCTCAGCTTGTCATATTTGTCTAAAATAGTTTGTGCATGAATACTTGGTTTGAATTCATTTCTAAAAGGGTCTATCCCTAATTCTTTATATTCCTTTAATTTCTCTCTACGAACTACTTCTTGTTCTGTAAAATCTCTCTCCATTTAAAACACCATCTTTTCTATATTCTATAATATCAAAAATCTTCGCTATATGCACTATTATTTATGATTATCAATATACATATCAAATAATTTTTCAACTAAAGGTTTTATTAGTTCATCCTCGTTTAAATTCAAAATATCAAAATATGTTTTTAATACTTCAAGCATTAATGAATAGCTTTCGACTTGGTTAATGATATCCTTGATTCGTCTATTATAGGCAAGCCCCGAAATATACCAAGCGATATGACCGCGCATTTCTCTACTTGCTATTTTTTCACCTTTTAAAGATTTTAAACTTTCCATATGTTTGATTATATATGTATAAATTTCTGTATTATTAATATTATCCTCTACAACATGTCCTGCTAATCCATCAACTACTTGCTTTAAAAGCCAAGGGTTTCCAAATGCCGCTCTTCCAATCATAACTGCATCACAGCCAGTCTCTTCTAACATCTTCTTTGCATCAGCATATGACTTAATATCTCCACTACCAATGACTGGGATACTGACCGCATCTTTAACAGCTTTGATTAAGCTCCAATCAGAATGACCTGTGTACATTTGAGTTTTGGTCCTTGGGTGAATAGTCAGTGCATCGGCTCCAGCTTTTTCCATTAAAACAGCAAAATCGACTGCATTAATATTATTCAAGTCCCAGCCCGAGCGAAATTTTGCGGTTACTGGCTTATTAACATTCTCGACTATTGCCTTCATAATTTCAAAAGCCTTATTTGGATCTTTCATTAAGGCACTACCGGCTCCGTTATTTACAATTTTGCCAACTGGACAGCCAAAATTAAAGTCAATAATATCACAGTCTGTTTCCTTGTCTAAAAAAATCGCCGCTTTAATTATACTTTCTTTGTCACTTCCAAATAATTGCATTGAAATAGGGCGTTCATCTTCACTAACTTTTAACATTTCTAAAGTCTTTTCATTTCTAAAATTTATCGCTTGATCTGAGACCATTTCACTGCAAACTAAAGAAACTCCAAACTCTTTAGCAATTCTTCTAAAACTTTGGTTGCTTACCCCGGCCATAGGTGCTAAAATAACCTGATTATTAAGTTGCACATTACCTATTTTGATTGATTTTGTCATCTAATAATCCTTGTAAATCTTCTAAACTAAACTCATATTTTTCATTACAGAAATTACACACTGTTTCTATTGTTTCTCCATCATCAATCATGGCTTTAATTTCATCGTTTTCTAAAGTTCTTAAGCCATTTAACATTCTATCTTTACTACAGTCACACTTGAAAAACACTTCCTTTTCAAGCAAGACCTGAGCATCTTCAAATAAATCTTCTATTATTTCGCTTGCCGTTTTACCCTGTTGAACAATTTCTGAAATAGGTTTTAGGTTTGCTAATACTTGCTCTGTTGCTAATATATCTTCTTCACTAGCTCCTGGCATTAATTGGATTATTAAACCCCCTGAAGCCAATACGCTATTATCAGTATCCACCAATACACCAACACTAACTGCAGATGGAGTTTGCTCACTTACTGTAAAGTAGAATGCAAAGTCTTCACCAATTTCCCCTGTTTGAAGATCAACTGTTCCAACAAATTCATTTTTCAAATTCATATCTTTAATTACTCTTAAATAACCATTGCCAATTGCTGTTCCAACAGCTAGTTTGTTTGTATCATTATAAGATAACATAACATGTGGATCTCCTACATAGCCGCGTACGCTTCCATCATTTTGAGCAGTAGCTAATATGGTCTTGAGCATGCCATCTCCATTAATTTGAATTGTTAATTTCTCATCTTTACCTTTTTGCATTGAAGCCATCATTAAAGCAACACTCATGACTCGGCCTAAAGCTGCGGTTGCAGTTGGCCACATATCATGTCGTACCCTTGCTTCTTCGACTAAGGCTGTTGTAGTCGTTGCATAAATTCTAACATTATTATTTCTTGCCATTCCAATTGCTAATTTATCCATATTGTTTCTCCCTTTTAGTTAGAAAAAGATGACTTTCATCATCTTTTTTTAATTAGTTTTCTTCAGTAACTTCTTCTTTAGTTTGCTCTACAACTTCTTTTTCTTCTACATAATCAATTGGAAGACCTTTTGCAATGTTTTCAATTTCTTCTTGCGTTAGAGTTTCTTGATCGATTAAATGTTCAGCAATAATATCTAGTTGAGCTCGGTTGTCTGTAATTATTTGTCTTGCTTGTTGATGTGATTCTTCGATTATTCTTCTAACTTCACTATCAATTTTACCGGCTACCTCTTCTGAATATTCTTTCCCTGTTCCATAGTCTCTACCTAAAAATACTTCTTGTGACATTCTTTGGTATTGAACTGGTCCTAAATCACTCATTCCTAATTCAACAACCATCATTCGAGCTATTTGTGTCGCCCTTTGGATATCGTTTTGTGCTCCAGTTGAAATATCATCTAAAACTATTTCTTCAGCCGAACGCCCACCTAGCAGACCTGTAATTTTTGCGATTAACTGACTCTTAGTTTGCATAAATGTTTCTTCTTCAGGCATCATTAGGTTATATCCACCTGCATCACCACGAGGGATGATTGTAATTTTCGCAACTTTATCAGCTTTTTCTAAGTTAATTCCAATTACAGCATGACCTGCTTCATGATAAGCAACTAATCGTTTTTCTTCATCATTGTATGTTCTAGAGTGTTTAGCAGGTCCCATCATAGTTCGGTCAATTGCCTCATCTAGTTCAATTAAAGTAATTTCTTTTTTATTTTCTCTTACCGCCAAGATAGCAGCTTCATTTAAAACATTCTCCAAGTCTGCTCCAGAGAAACCAGGAGTTCTTTGAGCAATAGAAGCTAAACTAGTCCCATCGGCAATTTTCTTATTACGAGCATGAACTTTTAAGATAGCTTCTCGTCCTTTTCGATCAGGAAGTGATACTGTTACTTGTCGATCAAAACGGCCTGGTCTTAATAAAGCAGGGTCTAATACATCTGCTCTATTTGTAGCTGCCATAATAAGAACTCCGGCGTTGTCGTCAATACCATCCATTTCGACTAATAATTGATTTAGTGTTTGTTCACGTTCATCGTTTCCCCCACCAAGTCCGGCTCCACGCTGTCTACCTACGGCATCTATTTCATCAATAAATATTATACATGGTGCAGTTTGTTTTGCTGTTTTAAACATATCCCTAACACGACCTGCCCCAGCACCGACAAATAATTCAACAAAATCAGAACCTGATACAGAGTAAAAAGGAACATCTGCCTCACCGGCGGTTGCTCTTGCTAAAAGTGTTTTACCAGTTCCTGGAGGTCCTACTAATAGGATACCTTTTGGAATTCTAGCACCCATTGCCTCAAAGCGTTTAGGATTTTGAAGATAATCAATTAATTCCTTAACTTCTTCCTTTTCTTCTTCAGCACCAGCTACGTCATCGAATCTTGCCTTTACATCTGTTTGAATTTTAGCCTTACTCTTAACAACATCCATTTGCTGGCGCATTCCGCCGCCACCCGACATTTTGGTCATTAACCAACCTAAAACTGCAAATGTTAAAACTATCGGTAAAAACGAGATTAATAAATCTAACCATACTGATTGCTTGGTTCCATCAATGGTTGTAAAATCTTTTAATTCTGTTTTTGCCTGTAGCTTGGTCATTATTTCTTTTACTACTTCATCATTATTTACAATTTGGGCAGTAAATGGTTTTGTTGTGTCGCCACTTTTATATTCCCCACTAACGGTAGCTGTTAGACCGTCAACTCTTATTTCAGCAGACTCTAGCTGCTCTTTTTCTATAATTTGGTTTAAAGCCTTATATCCAATCTCTTCTGTACTCTTGTTATTTAAATTTCCAAGTAATGAAAACATAATAACCATAACTAGAAGATATGGTAAATAAGCTAGTAAACCTCTTCTACTATTTTTAGGCATTTAACTACTCCTTCACTAATACAATTCATCTTTTAATACGCCAACATATGGCAGGTTGCGATATTTTTCAGCATAATCTAATCCAAATCCTACAACAAATTCATTTGGAATTTCAAAGCCAACATAATCTACTTCGACTGTTACTTCACGTCGCACCGGTTTATCTAAAAGTGATACAACTTTTATTCCAGAAGCACCTTTGTTTTCCAGTATTTTTGTTACTGCAAGTAAGGTTCTTCCTGTATCAACTATGTCTTCTACTATAATAATGTTTTTTCCTTTAATACTACGGTCTAAGTCTTTTAAGATTCTAATATCACGAGTTGACTCGGTTCCACCAGCGTAACTTGAAACATCCATAAAATCAAGTTCTATGTCCAAATTAACATATTTTACGAGTTCGGCTAAAAAAGGTACAGAGCCTTTTAAAAGCGCTATAAAAATAGGTGGTTCAACATCATGTTTGTAGTCATCAGTAATTTGCTGTCCTAACTCTAAACATCTGTTAATTATACTTTTTTCATCAATTAAAATTTTCTTTAAGTCTTTATGCATGGTACTCCTCCTACAATATTACTATTTTACCACAAACATGTTTGGATTGTTAGAGAAATGAGTCACATTACAGCCAATTCCTGGCACTAATATAACTTCATTATCGTTGTTTAAGATAATTGGCCAACTTCGTCTTTGGCTTGGAGCAATTTTATTGTCAATAAACCAACGACTAACTCTTTTTCTTCCATATCGCATTAAGATAACATCGCCTTCAATAAAATTTCTGATTGTAAGTGGAAAGTCTTGTTCACTTACTGTAACACCTTCAAAGCGCGTACCTTGGTTAGTAATTTTAAAATGTTTATATTCTTTATTAATTATTTCGTTCAACTTAAAATTGTATTGAGAGTCTTCGTTAAACAAAAGCGTTAAATTGTCGTAATCTTTAATTAAACTATAACTGTCATTGATTTTATATTCATTATTTTGTTCTGCTTTTAGATAGGCAAGTATATTTAAGTATTCTAATTTTGAAATATTGTAAATATGACTCTTTTTAAACCAAAGTCGCAAAACATTGATCGCATAATCTTGATTTAGATTTAGTAAATAGTCTATCTTTTTATGCTTTTCAAAAACTGAATAAAGGTTTTCTGTTTTCGTTTTCACTTTTTTTAATTCTTTGTTTTCAACTTTTATTTCTGCCAACATTGCCGCTTTATCCTTTTGGTTCATTTTATCAACTATTTGATGTCTGATAAGGTTACGTTTATAGCCATCTTCTAAATTAGTCTCATCGATTGCATATGCAACATTGTTGTCTTTGCAGTAGTCAATTAAATCTTGTTTAGATAAATCTAATAGTGGCCTTATAACATTTATTGACTTATAAGTGGTATTAGTCTTGATGCCATAATACTCAGGAGTAATCCTACGCCGTTTTTGCATTATGTATGTTTCTAAAGCATCATCTTGGTGGTGGGCAATATAAACGTCTTTGCGGTTGTACTTATTGGCAAGCTCAATCAAAAAGTCATAACGGATTTTTCTTGCTTTAGCTTGAAAATTGCCCGATTTGACCTTATCTGCATTAAGAATTTTTAATTTAAGGTTATACTTACTACAGTAATCCTCAACTATCCTTTGATCACAAATAGCACTATCTCTTACACCATAATTTACATGCATAACTAGACAGTCATATCCTTGTTTTTGCAGCATATCCAAAAGGGCCATTGAGTCTGGACCTCCACTAACTGCGACAATGATTTTATTAGACATTATCTCACCTTTACCATAGTAATTATAACATATATGTATGGTGAAATTATGTTATGCGAGTTTTCTAACTCGATCTAAGATATCTTTAAATAAATTGCTTTTTACAGGAATATGGCCTTTAACTTCGATTATTCTAGCCGTATTAATATATTTGGTGTCATTTAAAAATAAAACTGATTTTTTATGCAAGCCATTTAGTGTTGGTAAGCGATATAGATGTTTTTTACCTCTTGGAAAAGTACTTTGACAATAGCTCTGATTATACATTAGGGGGTTGCTACTCATTGGCACTACTAAAGCCTTGCTATTACAATAGCCAATTATAATTCCAAAGTGTTGGTATCCAGCTTCACTAATATAAGCTCTTCCAAAGTCAACATAGCAAATGTCACCAACTTTTACTTTAAAACCAAGTAGTTCACTCGACTTATATTCGCTGCGGATTTCATAGTTCAATTTACTAATCATTAATCGACTAAGTTTTCGTTTGTTCATTTCTTTTAATTGAACCTCTTTTTTATAAAGATAATAGTCAACTATTTGATTCAAATCTATATCTTTTTTACTTCCATTCAAATATGTAATCATTTCACTAATATATTGTTCATTCATAAATAGGCCCCCTCTACAATAGCATTAGCACCTATTATAAAAGCACCTAATTAAGTATTAAAAAGGGCCTTATTAAGGCCCTCTATAGTTTATTACTTAAAGATATGTAAGTTGTCTAGCATAATTCCTGTACCTTCAGCTACACATGTTAGAGCATTGTCAGCAACAAAGACTGGAATATTTAACTCTTGAGCTAACAGCTCATCCAGTCCCTCAAGCAAGGCGCCACCGCCAGTTAACATTACGCCAGTATTAATAATGTCTGCCGATAGTTCTGGTGGAGTTTGCTCTAAGACTGTACGGCAGGCTCGAACAATTTCTTGTAAACTTTCACGCATTGCAAGTTCGGTTTCTTCAGCTTTCATTACAACTGAATGTGGAAGTCCTGTTACCAAGTCGCGACCACTAATTGAAAGTGTTTCACTACTTATACCTGGCCATGCGATACCGATAGTTGTTTTAATTTCTTCAGATGTACGATCTCCTATTAATAATTTATAAGTGTCTTTTACATACTTGATTAAGTCACGGTCTAATTTATCTCCAGCTGTTTTTAGTGATGTACTTGTAACAATTTCACCTAAAGAAATAACTGCAACATCTGTAGTTCCACCACCAATGTCTAAAACTAAGTTTCCTGATGGTTTTGCGATATCCAGACCTGCGCCTAAAGCTGCAATTTTTGGTTCTTCTTCAATATAGACTTTTTTTGCGCCAGCGCGGTAAGCGGCATCTCTAATTGCATTTCTTTCGACTGATGTAATATTTGATGGACAGCAAATTAAAATAATCGGACGTGAAAACACACCTTTTAATTTTAACTTTTTAATAAAGCTACTCAATAACATTTCTGTAACTTCAAAATCTGCAATAACACCATCTTTTAATGGTCTAATCGCTAGTACTTGTCCTGGGGTTCTACCTAACATTGCTTTAGCTTCTTGGCCTACAGCCAAGCTTCTTCCTGTTTCAGCATCTAATGCTACTACAGATGGTTCATCTAAAACAACACCTTGATCTTTGACATAAATTAACATATTTGCGGTACCTAAGTCGATACCTACTAGTTTTGAAAACATATATATACCTCCGTTGATTTTTTTGATTGCACAAATATTATACCACAAATCATTGGTGGTAAATATTTATTTACTTATAGTATAAACGATGAAAAAAGGGAAAAATTTCCCCCTTTTTTCATTTACATATAAGCTTTAAATAAAATAGTTAAGAAAAACTTTGTTACTAGGTATGAAACTGCAATACACAATAGTGTATGAACTAATATTCCTTGGCGATAATGGGTCTTACGCATTATTTTTGCATAATCGATTCCTTCAAAAGCAAAGAAGGTCATAACTAGAAATCCGATATGGAATAGTGTTCTTACTAGAAAAGTAGGGTTACTTAGTCCCAAAGATACGGTCTCCTGCATCTCCAAGTCCTGGTGAAATATAGCCAATGTCATTCAATACTGGGTCTTTGGCCGCTAAAAATATATCAACATCTGGATGTTTTTCATTTACTGCGTCAATACCTTCTTGAACACCAACAATACAAACTAGCTTGATGTGCTTTGCGCCTTCTCTTTTTAAAACGTCAATTGCCATTACAGCTGAGCCACCAGTTGCGAGCATTGGGTCTAAAACCATTACAATTGCATCGTCAAGTTTCGGTAGTTTTACAAAATATTCAACTGGCGTTAGAGTTTCTTCATCACGATACATACCAAGGTGTCCAACTTTTGCGGTTGGGATTAAACTTCTGATACCATCAACCATACCAAGTCCGGCTCTCAAAATTGGAATTAAAACTACTTCCTTTGAAATAACTTGTGTTTTCATTGTTTCCATTGGCGTTTTTATTTCAACTTCTTTAGTCGGCAAATCGCGAGTAATTTCGTAGGCCATTAAGCCGGCCACTTCATCTAAGACTTCGTTGAAATCTTTCGTGTTTGTTTCTTCTTTTCGCAATGTTGTTAGTTTATGCGTAATTAGCGGGTGATTTAATACTGTTACCATTTTATTCCTCCTAGATTATTGGGAATTTTGATGTTAATTCCCTAACTTGTTGTGCAACTTCTGCTAGCACTTCTTTATTATCATGATTTTTAAGAGTTTTGCTTATTAGTTCTCCAACTAAGACAAATTCCTCTTTTTTAAAACCTCTTGTCGTCATCGCCGGTGTTCCAAGTCTAATTCCACTTGTGACCATTGGTGATTGTTTATCATATGGAATCATATTTTTATTACAAGTAATATTAACACTATCCAATAACTTCTCAGC
>JAAZDW010000025.1 GCA_012512595.1 Erysipelothrix sp. | reverse complement strand
CTTCTTTAGTGTTTCTAATCTCGTTTAACCGCTTTTTACTTATTCCAAATACAATTCTTTTTATTCCACTCCAATAAATCGCACCCGTACACATTGTGCATGGTTCAGCTGAATTATACATTGTACATTTACTTAAAAATTCCTTGTTATATTTAGCTGCAGCTCTTTGGGCTATTTTTAATTCTGGATGTCCAGTTATATCATTGTGGGTAAGTTGAGTATTTTCATCTTCCATAATGATGATTCCCGATTCATCAACCAAAATTGACCCAAAAGGATAGTCTCCTTTTACCTTTGCTTGATAGGCCAATTCAAGCGCTTTTCTAATATAATATTTGTCATCAAATCTCTGCATATTTTAGCTCCTTCTATTATTATATTTAATTATATCAATAATTTATTTATAAGTTCTAAAAACTTCTATCATTTCCCCAGTTAAACTGAGGTTTGAAATCTGAGTTGGAATATCCTTGCGCTTGATCCAGACTCCAACAGATAGCTCATCTTTTTGAAGTGTAATTTTATCAGCACCATCCACTTGAACAAAGAAACCTGCCAAAAGGGTATCGGTAAATGGCCAGGGTTGACTCTTATAGAATTGGATATTTTTAACCTTAAGACCTACTTCTTCCATAACTTCCCTTTTTACAGTATCTTCTAGTGTTTCTCCAACTTCAACAAAACCTGCGACAAGGGCATAATTTCTGTACTCTCGGCCGACATACTTAGTTAATAGTAGTTGGTCCTTATTATAGACACCAACTATTACACAGGGAGCAATTGTTGGATAAACTTTAAACTTACAATTATCACATTTTAAAAATCTTCCCTTAGTTGAGTGACTTAAATCATGCTTACATCGACTACAATACTTATGATTACTATACCAACGTTGTAGTTGGAGCCCAACTACTCCCGCAAAAGATCTCCAAAACTTGGTCTCTGTTCTAAATTTTTTACTACTCACAAAAGACCAACCTGCTAAAACATCAAAGTCCTCACTATTTACCAAGTAGTAATTTATCGCATCTATTGTAAATAAAAACTGGGCCTTATTTATTAAATTTGGATACATTTGCACATAGTCATAAAACGAAGGATACCAAAGCTTATCTTTATCTTCTTTTACTAAAACACTTCCATCTTTGTAGGCAAGAAATAGATCTTTTAGATCTGCTTTTTTGGTTTTATATTGATTCTGAAATATTCTTGGTTCAATATCTTGAATCATGGTATCCCTCTTTCTTTAACATTGCTTGTTTTATCTTAATAATATTATATCATTTAATAAAAATGAGACCTTAATAGTATGATGCTGGCAATAAAAGTGGGTAGTTTAAACATAGAGTTCTCCAATATAGTAAAATGAGAGAAAGGAGAATCTAACATGGCTAAACATTATAATAAAGAAGCTTCTCAGCTTCTGATTATATATTAACAATTCTTATTTTTCTAATAAAGCAACACTCTCTATATGTTCTGTATTTGAAAACATATCAACCGCTTGCTGTTTACTCAATTTATAGCCAGCTTTTATAAATAAATCAATATCTCTTTTTTGAGTAGTTGGATTACATGAAACATAAATGAGTTTATTTACTTTACTATTGGAGATGTTTTTTATAATATTTTGACTAAGTCCACTTCTTGGAGGGTCTACTATAATACAGTCGATATTGTCTTCAATACTTAGATTATCATTTAAATCTTGTCTTATAATATCAACATTATGGATGTCGTTTAATTCTATGTTTTCTCTAGCAGAGTCTACAGCTTCCTTTAATATTTCTACCCCTAAAATATGATTAACATAATCTGATAGAGTTAGTGCAATACTGCCTACTCCACAATATAAATCTAAAATATTGTCTTCTAAAGTAAACTTTCCAAAATCGAGAATTGTTTGATATAGCTTTTCTGTTTGGTAATTGTTTACTTGATAAAAAGACTTACTTGTAATTTTAAAGAGCTTATTGAAAATTCTATCAATAATATAGTCATCACCATAAAGTGTTTTTTCTGTCTCATTAAATAAGTAATTATTTGACGTTCCCATATTTAAAATTACTGATTTTACTTTACTGCTATAGCCAACTATTTCCTGGGCAATTTTATTAGCAAAGTAATTATCAATTTCGCTTACAAATATAATCATTAAAGCATCCTGGTGTTGGCTATATCTAAAAATAACCTCTTTAATCTTTGCCTTTTTATTATTATTGATTGCTTCTAATACATAAGGCATAATCTTATTTATTTCCTTATGGCTGATAATACACTGATCAACAGGTACAAGCTTGTTGTTATCTCCATACATGTTATATTTGCCATTGCTGATTGTAAAACTACTTTTATTACGATAATGAAATTCCTGATCGCTAGCTAATACTTTTATCTTATATCCAAACAAATCATATAATTGTTTTTCTTTTAGCTTTATTTGTGCTGGATAGTTTATGTGTAAGTATTTATAAGCGTTAATAGCTTTTGTATTGGGCATAGTTACTTCTCGTCTATCTACAGACTTATTAATGATGTTTAAAACCGATGCAATCGCAAAGTTTTTTGAAAGTTTTTCAATTTTTAGGTCGGCCTTTTCCCCTATGATCAAGCCCTTGGCAAAGACGGTAAAATTATTTGGCTTTAATACGCCAAATCCCATATTTGAGATATCGATACATTCGACATTTTTTATTTCTTGTCCCTTAAAAAAAGGGAGAATATTTCTATCCTCCACCTGTATCTTCCTCTTCTGCGGCTGGTTCTTCTTCCTTATCTGGATTTAGTTTTTCAGCTAAGTTTTCTAGTACTTCTTCTTTAAACTCAGGATCAGTAGCATCTGTGACAAATTCACCATTCAATTGTTCCATACCGGAAGTTTTGACAATTTGATAATAAACAAACTCTTCTGAATCTCTATCTTCACTATTATTATAGACATTGATTTCTAAGTCATACTGTTTTTTATTTCCACTTAGAGTAAAATATGTTTCAACATCAAGGACTTCTGTGACAGATTCATAGGTAGCATCTGCCAAAAGTTTCATATCTTCTTTGCTGACTGCTACATCAACTTCTAAGTAAATTCTTAGTGTAGCAACTTTTAAAGTTACTTTTTTGCTAATAATAGATTCATCAACTAACTTACTTTCAACTTGATCAAGTTGTTCTTGTGTTATAGCAGGGTTTAAGCCTGTTTCAAAACGGCTACCCAAAACTGGCTCTCCTGTTTGAGAACTATCTCTATATATAATGAAACCAAAGACAAGAAAAGGTGTCAGTAATATTATTACCGCAACTAGTGTTGTTAATTTGGATTCCAATATTCTTTTAAAACGACCTTTAGATTTTTTCATTAAGTACCTCCGATATGTAAACTACATACGTTATAAATTATAGCATATTTTCCAATTGTTGTTTAATAAGTTTATTCGTTATTTGTGGATCAACTTTACCTTGGCTCAATTTCATAACTTGGCCCATTAAAAAGCCTAGAGCACGATCTCTACCAGCCTTAAAATCTTCAACTGATTGAGGATTGTTTTCGATTGCTGTTTCTATGAATGCTAAAATTTGAGCTTGGTCTCTGATTACCTCTAAGCCTAAGTCAGAAATTACCTTTTTTGTTTCTTTTCCTAAAATAATTTCATTAAAGACTCTTTTTGCTTGTTTACTTGATATTGTTTTGTCTACAACGCTATTTATCATAACTGCCAATTCCTTAGGTTTTAATTGTAGATCAGTAATCTCTAAATTATCTTTGTTGACCACTGCAAGCACTTCACTAATCATCCAGTTTGCTGCCATTTTAATTTCCTTTGTGTGCATTAATACAGCATCAAAGAAATCAGATAAATCTTTGTTGTTAATAATAACGTCTGCATCATAATCATTCATACCGATTTCTAAGTATCTTTTATGTCTTGCACTAGCTAGTTCTGGAAGATTATCTTTTACATCATTAATAAAATTATCGGTTAATTGAATTGGAATAATATTTGGCTCTACAAAATACTTGTAGTCTACAGTTTCATCCTTTATTCGCATTAAGATAGTTGTCATTGAAGCTTCATCAAAGCGACGTGTTTCTTCTAAAATAACTTTACCATTATTTAACATTTGCGCTTGTCTAGCAATTTCATATTCAATGGCTTTTGAAATATTATTTAATGAGTTCAAGTTTTTGATTTCGACTTTACTGCCTAATTTTTCATATCCAAATGGGCGCAGTGAAATGTTAACATCACAACGCATTGAACCTTCTTCCATTCTGACATTACTGACATCTAAGTATTTTAAAGTTTCACTCACTTTTTCTATAAATTCAACAGCTTCCTTCGCATTACTTATATCAGGTTCACTAACTATTTCGACTAAAGGATTACCAGAGCGATTATAGTCAATTAAAGTCTCATTTGTGCCATGAAATTGTTTGGCTGTGTCTTCTTCAATGTGAAGACGGTTTACTCTAACTTTTTTACCATTTTCTAGGACTACACTTCCATTTTTTCCTATTGGGAAAAATTGTTGAGTAATTTGAAAACCTTTAGGAAGATCTGAATAATAATAATTTTTTCTATCAAACCTTAAAAGTGAGTCAATCTCGCAGTTTAGCCCCATACAAGCTCTTAAAGCTAAAACAATTCCTTGCTTGTTAACAGTTGGTAGTGTCCCTGGAAATGCCATGTCGACTACACCAACACTGGTGTTTGGTTTTTCACCATATGTAATTGGACTTGGAGAAAACATCTTTGTTTTAGTCTTTAATTCAACATGCATTTCAATTCCAATAATTATTTCGTAATTCATGATAAATCACCTACTATTTCTTCAATTAAATTCGCTAAAGCTAAAAGTTGTACTTCATTGAAAGCCTTAGTGCTCAAATATACTCCAACTGGCATATTGTCTACCTTACACATTGGAACAACAATCCCTGGGTTTCCGGTAAAATTATCCATTACCATGTAATTATTTGCGATTAAATGTTCATCAGAATTATTATCTACGTTGTTTTCTTCATTAAGTTTTGGTGCAATCTGGGCAGATGCAGGGGCGATAAAGAAATCTGTTGTTTCAAGTTCTTTGTTAATATTGTCAACTAAGAGTCTTCTGACTTTCTTTGCTTGAATAAAAGTTTTATCAATATTGTTTATATCTAAACTATAACCACCCAGAAGATACCTTGTCCTTGCCTGCAAGCCAATATTTTCACTTCGAGACTTAGTCATGATTTCTTCTAAGTTGTTTCCCATTACTCTTTGACCAAAAGCTAGGCCGTTAAAATTGGAATGATTTGAAACAGCTTCTGCATTTGCGATTATTTTATATATTGTGTTTTGGTTTTTAAACAATTGTTGGTCAAACTCAATGTTTTTACTTTTGATCCCTTTTTCATTTAATTTTTCTATTAAGTTATCAAAGGCCTTTTTTATCTCATTATTTGAAATAGCCCCAGTAACATTGTCTATCATTCCTACCGTCATTTCTGATAAGTCCATATTTAAGTGTTCACTATATTTTTCTACTGGCTTGCTTGAACTTGTCATATCCCGCTCATCAAAACCTGCTAAACTCTCTAATAGTTTTGCAGAATTGGCAACATTGTTAGAAAAAATACCAACATGGTCAAGTGAGCTTGCATAAGGTAGGATTCCATATCTTGAAATTCTACCATATGTTGGTTTAAATCCAACAATCCCACAGTAAGAGGCCGGTATTCTACATGAGTCACCCGTATCTGTGCCAAGGGCGACCTTTACTACTTTGGCTGCTACTAAAGCAGCACTACCAGCACTAGAACCTCCAGCTACTCGGCTGTTATCATGGGGATTTAAAACTGGACCATTTGCAGCCGTCATTCCAAATCCGCCCATGGCAAATTCATCCATGGATGTTTTGGCGATAATTGTCGCACCAGCAGCAACTAGTTTTTCAACAACTGTGGCATCGAAAACAGGGATATACTCTTTCAAAAAATCACTTGAAGCTGTTGTTTTAACTCCTTTAGTTGAAATATTATCTTTAAGGACGACCGCTACATCAAATAGTTTTAACTCAGGATTATCGTCTTTTTCAATTTTGCACATTGTTTCTACTGCATTTAAATGCTGGGCATCTTGCAATCTTTTTTTAGCTAAGTCTACATTTATTTTCATGTTATCACCGTTGGTATTTTAACCATATCTTGATCTGTGTACTCAGTGTTTTTTAAAACATCTTCTATAGATAGTACACTTTGGGGAATGTCCTCTCTCAAAATCTCAATTGGTGTTTCAAAAGGATAGTTGATTGGATCAACATTTTTAGTCTCAATCAAGTTTAATTGTTCAATTTGATTTAAAAAGATGTCAAATTCCTTAACTACACTTGTCATTTCTTCCTCTTTGATTTCTAACATTAATGATTTTGCTAATTTCTGGATTTTGTTTTGTGTCATAATCTATTCCTCTCTATAACATCGTTACTTCAGCTTCAGAGGCATTTAATCCTCTTTTTACAATCGCTAAAGTAGTGTTTAATGATTTTATTTCAACGACAACCTTAGATTGGGTGTCAAAACTCATAATTAATTCACCTACATAATAACTTAAAGCCAAGATTTCAGTATATGTCTTAGTTTGAACATTAATTTTAATCTGTAAGATATTAAGTTTTCCATCATAGTATTCTCCATAACCCACAACTCCAATATCTTCTGGTATAAATCCTGTCACACTTCTTTTCATACTAGCTATTTGTTCATTAATAAGCCCATAAGTTTCACGACCTTGGTCGGTTGGAAATAAAACCCATTGATGATCTATTTTTTTAAATTGTCCTTGGCGATTAACAAACTGGGCCTTTGCTATAAAATTGCCTGGAATACTTTCGTTACTAGCGTCTACCACATAGATCGCAACCATAATTGGAACACCAGAAAGCTCAGGCTTTTTTCTTAAATAAGATTCTAGTTTTGGACCGGCAATCTTAGTTCCAAAATCGTACAATACATCATCGTCTACTGTGACTCGATTATTGTTTTCATCTAAAATCGTCTTATTCAATACTAGGGCAAATGAAGCTCCAGTTAATTTTTTATTATTTTTTTTGGCAACAAAGTTAACTTCAAATAAATCAGAAATAAAGATTGGACCTGTTACTTCTGTTGTCGGATTTACTTTAACTTTAGTTTCGCGAAATGGATTTAGACCTACTGGATTTTCGCTATTTTCTCTAAGATCAATTAGAAGCCGATAATCATCCCTGTAATCAGTGATAATACTACCCTCTTTTAAACTGTGGGCATTAACTGGAAAGTATTCTTTTGATGCTTCAACCAAACCCTTACCAATTGGAATGTAATCTGTGCCTGAACGTGAAAAACGTAAGTGGTTACTTTCGAAAGGTAGCACATAATCATAGTCTCCTTGGTCGCTTTTAACCACTACAACTTCCTCTTCTACAACATCATCATTATTAGAAAAACAACCCACTAAGACCATCGAAATTAATAATAAGCTAATTATTTTTTTCATAGTTTTCTACCTCTTTAATAAACTCTTCCTCATTCATTACTTCTACATTAAGTTTGATTGCCTTGGTGTATTTACTACCAGCATTTTCGCCATAGACAACGATATCTGTTTTACCACTAACTGAGCCTGTTACTTTAGCCCCAAATGTTTCTAATTTACTAGTCAATGCCTTTCGATCATAATTTTCGAAACTACCAGTTACTACAACTGTTTTATTTGCGAAATAACCTTCCTCTAAAACCTCGGTTTTGACTGCTTGTGGATTAACACCTAAGTCTTTAAGATTATTTATCATTTCTATATTTTTTGGATTTTTAAAAAAATCAACAATCGATTGCGCCGTAATACTACCAATATCAGAAATTAATTGTAATTCTTCAACCTTGGCAAAACTTAAAGCATCGATATTATCATAGTGTTCTGATAATATTTGGCTAGCCCTACTTCCAACTAACCTAATTCCCAATCCATTAATGAATTTTGAAAGGTCATTATCTTTAGAAGCTTCAATTGCCATAATTAAGTTTGAGAAAGATTTTTCTTTAAATCCTTGTAAACTCAAAACCTGTGCTTCTTTGGTTTTTAAACGATAAATATCTTCAAGACTAGAAAGTATATTTTCATTATATAAAGTTTTAATTGTTTGTTCACCCAAACCTTTAATATCCATTGCATCACGGCTAGCGAAATGAGCCATGGTTTCAATTAAACGGGCAGGACAGTCAACATTAATACAGAAATGATGAGCTTCATTTTCAAGTCTAACAATTTCTTGGTCACAAACTGGACAATTGTTAGGGAAAACATAACTTTTTTGACTGCCATCGCGCTTGTCAAATAACACTTTAACTACCTCTGGAATAATATCTCCAGCTTTTCTGACAATCACGTGATCATTAATTCGAATGTCTTTTTCTTTTATCATATCTTCATTATGAAGCTGTGCAAAAGAAACGGTGCTCCCGTCAATTAAGACTGGTGTCAATTTGGCATTTGGAGTTATTTTGCCAGTTCTTCCAACCGTAATAAAGATATCTTCTATTACACTTGTGACTTCTTGGGCTGCAAATTTATAGGCAATTGCCCACCTTGGAAATTTACTCGTAAAGCCAAGGATGTTTTGTGCTGCTAAATCATTTACTTTAATAACAACACCATCAATATCATAATTTAGCTGTGAACGCTTAAGTTCTAACTCTTCAATATACTTATAAACATCTTCAATATCATCAAAAATTTTACCATGAGATTCAACCTTAAATCCAAGCTTTTTTAAAAAACCTAAGGCTTCTTGCTGACTGCTAATCCCGTGAATTTCTGGATCAACGACAGTGTAGAAAAACCCATCAAGATTTCGCTTTGCTGCAATCTTTGAGTCTAACTGTCTTACAGAACCAGCGGCTGCATTTCTTGCATTAGCAAATAATACTTCCTCATTAGCTGCCCTTAGTTTGTTGATTTTCTCAAAATCATCTTTATTAATGATTACTTCTCCCCGAAGTTCTAATTTATGGGGATAGTCAATTTTTAAAGGTAAGGATTTCACAGTTTTTATATTATTTGAAACATCTTCGCCAAAAACTCCATCACCACGAGTCACCGCCTGCACAAATTGTCCATCTTCATATAATAAAGACATTGCTAATCCATCAATTTTATATTCTACCTCATATTGATAATTTGTTAAACTTCTCTTTATGCGTTGGTCAAAAGCCTTTAAATCTTCAAAAGAAAAAGCATTATTTAAAGAGTACATCTCACTCTCATGTTTAACTCTTTTAAACTCATCTAAAACTATGCCTCCAACTTTTTGTGTTGGTGAGTTGGGATCAGCCATATCTGGAAATTTATCTTCTAAATCGATTAGTTCTTGTAATAACTTATCATACTCAAAATCTGATATTTCTGGTTGATCTAAAACATAGTATAAGTGTCCATGTCTTTCTAATTCTTTTCTTAATTTTATTAATCTTGACTTAGACATAAATGCTCCTTTCAATGACGAAGATTGGCACTACTTACAGTTATTGAAGCGTGACCTTCGATTATCTTTTTTATTCCATGTGGATGCATAAAGGCAATTTCAGCAATCCCATTATTTACAGATATGACAACACCTTCACCATATTTTGAATGAACGATTCTTTGACCTGGATGAAGTTTTATCCCACTTGTATCAAGCTGGGCTAAACGATCACCTTGTGGATTTTTTGGTTTCGGGAAAGTTTCAGAACTCTTGTTTTCAAAACGTGCTCCAATATGACGAATATATTCGTCATCAATTTCATTAATAAATCTAGAAGGGGTCCGGCTTTTATTTAAAACATAGTCATAGCCACCACTTTCAGTTAAAAACAGTTGTTTTTTAGCCCTAGTATAGGCAACATAGGCAAGACGGCGCTCTTCTTCAAGTCCATCAATGCCTTCAGCCAAGGTTCTTTCACTTGGAAAAATTCCTTCAGACATACCTGCAACAAAGACATAGTCAAACTCTAAACCTTTAGCTGCGTGAATAGTCATTAATTGTACATAACTTCCAGTGTCATAGTCTTGCCGATCGGTATACAAACTAATTACTTGGAGGTATTCTTCCAAGGTTCCAGCCTCATGGGTTTTCATAAAAGTTTCGATGTCATTCATAAGTTCTTTTAAGTTTTCTAAGCGGTCGGTCTCATTGGCATCTTCTAACATTTTAATGTAGCCACTATCTTGAAGTAATTTATTTAATATTTTATCGACAAAGACCGTTTCAATTTGTTTGGCTTCTTCAATTAAATCAACAAACTTTTTAGCTTCACGGGCAGCCTTGCCACTTAGCACATTAAAGTCTTTAACAACATCAAACATTGAAACATCATGTTGCTTACTAGTCTTTCTAATGTCATCCATACTCTTGTTACCTATCCCACGTCTTGGATTATTAATTACGCGAGTAAAGGCTAAGTCATCACTTGTGATGACCATTCTTAAATAAGATAGGGCATCTTTAACTTCTTGGCGATCATAAAATCGTGTTCCACCATAAATAACATAGGGTATTTGATAATCAAGCAAGCCTTTTTCAAGAGCTCTTGACAAGTAGTTTGAGCGATATAAAATTGCGATATCCTTGTACTCAACTAAGTCAGCATCTAGATCTTCTATTTTACTTGAAATCCAATTCGCTTCATACTCCTGACCAGCACCGCTGTAATGTAATATTAGCTTGTCTGATTCTGATTTGGTAAAGAGATCTTTTTTAACCCTATTTTTATTGTTTATAATCATACTATTAGCACCTTTTAGAATTGGTGATGTTGAACGGTAGTTTTCCGTTAGTATTATTGTTTTAGCACCTTTAAAGTCGTCTTCAAAATTCATAATAATCCCAACGTCAGCTCCACGCCATGTATATATGGTTTGATCAGGATCACCAACTACATAAAGACTATTATTTTTTCCAACTAAATCTTTGACAATACTATATTGGATATTATCAACGTCTTGAAACTCATCGACATGGATGTGGTTAAATCTATTTTGCCACTTCTTTAAAACTTCAGGAAATGTTTTGAAAAGACGGTAAGTAAAAATTAATAAGTCATCAAAGTCCAAGGCATATAATTGTCTTAAACGTGTTTGATAAAACCTATACACTTCAGCTTTTGTCTTTTCAATCTTATTATTTCCAGCTAATTCAAAGGCTCTGTCAACACTTACTAAAGCTGTTTTATTATTAGAAATGTAGTTTAAAAGCAAACCAAAAGAATACTGTTTACGGTCGATATCTAAATCATTGTAGGCTTCTCTAATTATCGTTTTTTGGTCCTGGCTATCAACTATAGTATAGTTTTTTGGATAATTTAAAGCCATGATATCTTCCCTGAGGATTCTAACACAAAGAGAGTGAATTGTAGAAACAAAAACACCAGTACCTTGATCTCCAAGTTGAGATTGGACGCGCTCCTTCATTTCATTGGCGGCCTTATTTGTAAAGGTGATAGCTAAGACTTTATTAGGATAGACATTTAACTCTTTAACTAAGTGAGCAATCCTGGTTGTTAAAACACGTGTTTTACCACTACCGGCCCCCGCTACTATCCTTATATATTTTGCATCAGAAGTAACTGCTTCTAATTGTTGTTTGTTAAGATTTTTTGTCAAATATATTCAGCTCCTCGCTTTAACTATTATAACAAAAAACCAACTATTTATCATCCCGTATCTTTACAGCAGACTGATTACAAGATTGATTCTTTTCTGATTTATACTTGGACATTAAAAAGACAAAAAAACCTAATCGAATAATTGGTTATAATTCTTAACTAAACAGTGTTTAATCAAGTTTATTATGACGTTAAACGATATAGGTTTTAATTAATATTTTATACTATATTATGGGAATAATTATAGAACAATTTATTATTTATTAAAAATTATCTTTTCATATTTTTCTACTAATGTTTTCGCTTTTTCTTTTGTTTTTGCTTCGGCGATTATTCTATATAATGGCTCTGTACCGGATTCTCTAACACTAATCCAACTATCATCAGGATAGACAATTTTAATTCCGTCAAAATCAAACATCTTAAATTCTTCTGCTTTTGATGCGATGTAATTTGAAAGCCTGTTTTTAGTAGCTTCAATTTGGTCATCTTTTATTTTAAAACTTTTTTCATATGTATGGAATTCCCCATACTCTTCAAATAAAGCATTGACATGCTGGCTCATTGTCATTTTTGTTGTTGCCAACATTTCTAAAATTATTAAAGCTGCAAAGATTCCATCCTTACCCATGATGTGGCCACTAACGGTTAGTCCACCACTAGATTCCCCACCAATTAAAGCCTTATGTTTTAACATGTTTTCTGATATATGTTTAAATCCAACTTTTACTTCTACCACTTTTTCATTATGCTTTTTTGCAATAGCATCAATTAAATGAGATGTAGTCAAGTTTCTTACGGCTGGTCCTTTTAACTTTTTAACTTCAAGTAAGTACTTATAAATTAGAGCGATTAAAATACTAGGATGAACAAAGTTACCCTTCTCATCAATAATTCCGATTCGATCAGCATCACCATCGGTTGCGACACCTAAGTTATAATCACCATTTCTAACAATTTCTTTTAACTTTGATAAGGTGTGTAAACTAGGCGAAGGTAATTTTCCTCCAAAAAATGCATCATGACTGTCATTAATTACTTCAACCTCACATCTACATGAATACAATAAAGTTGATAACGCATGTTTTGAAACCCCAAACATAGGGTCTAAAAGTATTTTAAATCTACCATCGATGATATTATCCTTGTCGACTAAATCTAAGACTGCATCTATATAATCATTAACAGGATTAATTTCCTTATAAATACCTGCTTTTTTAGCAGTAATTAAGCTTTTTATGTCTACTTTTTCGACACTATTTGCTATTGTCTCAATTTCATTTGTTAAGCTAATATCGGCGTCTAGGCCACCTTTTGTTATTACCTTAATGCCATTATATTCTGCAGGGTTATGACTTGCGGTAATTGCTATACCACAGTTGACACCCATTTCTTTTACTGTATACATTAATACTGGTGTTGGCATTGGTCGGTTTATTAAGAATACTTTTTTATCATAAGCAACCATTACTTCAGAAACCCACTTAGCGGCATTTTTAGATAAAAATCTTCTGTCATATGAAACTACTATACCTTTTTCATCTACTTGGTCTAAGACAGCGTAGGCTATCTTTTGGACATTATCCCTAGTAAATGACTCACCAATAATTTCTCTCCAACCACCTAACCCAAATTTAATTTCATTATTTTCTTTTATCATTTATTTCCTGTCAATATCTCGGTGTTGTTCTTGGACAACTGCATTATCAAATTTTAATGATTGGGAGAGCAGTTTAGCAAAGGTAACAGAACGGTGTTTTCCACCAGTACATGCTATTCCTACGACTAGCTGGGACTTACCTTCCAAGTGGTATAGTGGAATTGAATAGTTTAAATAGTCTTCAATTTGTTTATACAAACCCTTCGCTGCTCCAGTTGACATAACATAATCTCTTACGTCTTCACTTTCGCCGGTTTTATTTTTTAGTTCAGCTACATAAAATGGGTTTTTTAGACAACGAACATCAAATATAAGGTCTGCATCTTTAAGAATTCCAAACTTGAAACCAAAAGAGACTAAGTTAACTCTTAACTTTTCTTTGATTCCATCTCCAAATGTTTGACTTATTTTTTGCTTTAGTTGAGCAGTTCCGTCATGCGAAGTATCAAATACATAGTTGCTTGAGTACTTTACCTCATTCATGTATTCACGTTCTAACTTAATTGCACCTTCTAAGTCCAAATGATTTTTTTCCATTAATGGATGATTTCTACGTGTTTCTTTATATCTTCTTAATAAAACATCATCACTACTATCTAGAAATAAGGTTCTGTATAAAACGCCAGTATCTTCAAGTTCTTCAAAAATTGAATGCATTCCATCTTTCTCTAAAAAACTTCTTATATCTAAGGTAATTGCCACATTTTGACTTTTTTCTTGGTAGTCTTGAACTACTGTTGGAATGTATTTTACCAATGATGGTGGATAGTTATCAATACAATAGTATCCGATATCCTCCAGTGCCTTCATTGCAGTACTCTTACCAGAACCACTCATACCTGTTAATATTAATAAATTCATAAATTATTCTCCTTTAAATATTGGAATTTCGATAATGAAAGTTGTCCCTACATTTACTTCACTAATGACTTTTAAACTTCCATCCATTGAAGTAATCATGTCTTTACTAATAGCAAGCCCTAAACCGCTGCCACCACTTTCAGAATTTCTATCCTTTTCTAATCTATAAAAACGATCATAAATCCGATGCAAATGTCCCTCATCAATTCCTGGGCCATTATCTTTAATTTCTATTTTACATAAATCTTCTTCTAAAGATATTTTTATCTCAATTGTATCTTTTTTGTAAGTATATTTTATTGCATTTTCAATAATATTTGAAACCGCCTGAATAAAGTAATTTTTACTGACACTTAGCAATATTTCATCTTTGTGCTTAATTAAATTTAATTGTACATTACGTTTTTTTTCAAATTCTCTTAGTGATTCCACCAATAAAGCCAGTGTTTTATTTACATCAAATATTGATGTTTCTGGCTTGAAATCACCATCTACTTTTGATAAGGTTACTAATTCATCTACTAAAGAATTTAATCTGGTTGTCTCAAACTCAATGACATCATAAGCGCGTTCCCTTACATCATCTTCTAAGTCATGCCACATCCGCAACATCTCAATGTATCCAGTTATAAGCGTCATTGGTGTTCTAAATTCATGGGAAATATTTTCAATAAACTCTTTTTTCAAACGATCACTTTGTTCAGTCTCACTGATGTCAGTAACCGAAACTAATAAACCCATAAATTTGCCATCTGAATACTTATCAAAAATTTTAGAAACTGTATAGCGATAAAACTTATCATTATCAAATTTGACAATTTCACTGATACTTGTGTCTGTTTCTAATACTTTTTGGCAAATCCTAGTCATTTCTTGAAATTTTTCTCCATATAATTTGCTATCAGCTTTAAAGAAAACACCTTTATCTGCATTTAAAAGTTTAATAGCACTCGGATTGATTAAAATTATGTTTTGACTCTCATCAAATACTACAAAACCATCTTCCATTGTTTGAAAAACAGAGTTTATGTAGTTAGCTGTAATATTGTTTCGATCAAAGCTCAAACGCCTTCGATGTAGTTCATATTGGAGATTTTCATAAGCTTGTTCATTTTTGACTTTTAGGCGATAACGGAATTTATTTAATTTTTGTGTTTGAATTACTAATTTAAAAACCAAATAGACACAAGTTATTGTAAGGATTACAGCTATTGTTGTAACACTAAATATATACTCATTTAATGATATTTTATAAATGCTAACCATTTAAAATAAATCCTTTACCCCTTATTGTTTCAATTGAAAATTTATCACTTTTAATTTTCTTTCTTAAATTGCTTATATGAACATCAATAGTTCTACTTTCATCGCTGGTCTCATCTGAATCTAAAGAGTCAAAAAGACAGGTACGAGAAGTAAGTTTATTAAGATTATTAGCCAATTCAAGCAAAATATTAAACTCATTTGGAGTTAGATGGATTTGTGTTTTGTCCACTGTTACAGAATAGCGCGATAAGTCAATTTTCAAGTCACCGATATCAATAGTTTTATCAAGTGATGTTTGTGAGCTAGATGCGTTTTGAAATCTTCTTGTCACTGCATCAATTCTTGCGAAAAGTTCACGCAATCTAAATGGTTTGACGATGTAATCGTCTGCACCAAGGTTTAAACCAAGAACCATATCACTTTCTTCACTTTTTGCCGTAATTATAATGACTGGTATTAACTTTGTCTCTTCAATTTCCTTTATTCTGCGACATACTTCAAAGCCATTAACCTTTGGCATCATGATATCTAACAAAATACAGTCTGGTTTGTGTTTTATAGCTTTTTGAATCGCAGCTTCACCATCTTTAGCAATTATTGTTTGCCAACCATTTCTTTCTAAATTTAGTTGGAGAAACTCAACAATGTGCGCTTCATCGTCAACTATTAAAATTTTATTCATTGGGTTTCTCCTTCTAACTTAGGTTACTACTGTTAGTGACCCCTGTGTTATAAATTCCTTTGTATCTTTATCAAATAATATACACCTATCTCCAGTAAAGTCAAACCTTAATTCTTCATCAACTATAAAGTCAACATCACCAAAGACAACAACTGTTAAGATAAGACCTTCAAAGTCAACTTTTACAACTGTTTCAAGTCCGGATGGTAGGGTTGAATATATTTTCCCAACTAAACTACCTTTTTCACTTATTTTTATATATTCTGGACGAACGCCAAGAATTACTTCTTGATTTTCCGATAGTGTTACTTGGCCATCACTTGGTTGAAATAATGTGTTAACTCCATTAAACTCAACTTTGATTTCATCAAAGTTTACATTAGTAGCTTTCGCATCAATGAAGTTCATTGTTGGATTACCAACAAAGTCTGCGACAAATGTATTTATTGGACGATTATAAATGTCTAAAGGTGGTTCGTATTGATTTAAAACCCCTTCTTTTAATAAACATATTTTTGTTGAAAGCGTCATCGCTTCTAATTGATCATGGGTAACATAAACAAATGTTGATCCAGTTTCAACGTGAAGACGTTTTAACTCTGTACGCATATCCATTCTTAATTTAGCGTCTAAGTTACTTAACGGCTCATCCATAAATAATACCTTAGGTCCTGGTGCTAGGGTTCTAGCAATAGCAACACGTTGTTGCTGACCCCCTGATAACTCATTTGGATAACGTTCTTGAAATTGTTCAATTTCTAACATTTCAACTATTTCTTGAACACGCGCTTTAATTCGATCTTTATTCCATTTCATATTTTCTAGACCAAATGATATATTTTGATATACCGTCATGTGTGGCCATAGTGCATAGTTTTGAAACAAAAATCCAACATTTCGCTTATCTGGAGTTACATTTACTCCATGTTCTGCTGAAAAAACTACTTTCCCATCAATTAGGATGTCGCCTTCTGTCGGAGTTTCAAGTCCTGCAATCATTCTTAGTGTTGTAGTTTTCCCACACCCTGAAGGACCTAATAATGTAATAAAGTCCCCATCTTTTATTGTCATACTTAAATTATCGACTGCAACAAAGTCACCAAACTTTTTTGTTACATTTTTTAAAATAATTTCTGGCATTTTATCCACCTATCCCCTTATCTATTGAAGCACCTGTAAACTTATTAACTAAGGTATTAAAGATTAATACAATAGCAATAATCATTAGGTTAATTGCATTTGCGTATTGGTTCCAACCTTTTTCATTATATTGGAATAACATTGTAGTTAGAACTCGATTTGCCGGAGTTATTAGCAAAATAAACAATGATAACTCCCTCATTGCCGACATAAACGGAAGTAAATATCCGGACAAGAAGCTTGATTTTTGAATTGGGAAGATAATCTTTGTCATCCTCTTTCTCCAACTAACTCCTTGTATTATAGCGGCTTCTTCAATTTCATCACTCAGCTGCAACATCGCATTAACTCCTGATCTTGAAGCAAAAGGCAGGTATTTAACTGAACCAACCAAGGCTAACAAGAAGAAAGTTCCATAGAGCGAAGGTATAAATAGATTTCGCTTAGAAAACATTGATAAGTATATTGCACCAAAAGCCATTGATGGCATTAAATATGGGAAGAAAGCTAAATTATTTACAAATACTGCAAGTTTTGAATTTTTCCCTTTTACAACTGCATAGCCTGTCAAAATTCCGAAAGTACCAGCAATTAGTGATGCAACTACTGAAAGTTTAATACTATTCCATAAACCTAAATAAATATATCTATTACGTAAAACACCTGGTTCTCCACCACCTATATCAAAACGGCCTTCGCCTGTCCAAAATAGAGTTGTAAAGTTAGACCAAGAATAATCACCTGGTGCTAGGATAAATGATTCAACCGCAAATGTGATTAGCGGAACAACAGCTATCAACATTAAGAAAGTCAATAAACCATATGAAATAACATTTCTTAACCTTCTTAAGTCCACTAGTGATATTTGTGAACTCTTACCAGTTACTGTTGTAAATGATTTACGCTTTCCAACATATCTTTGGTTAAACATTAAAATGACAAGACCAATAACAATCATGACAATTGCCATAATATAACCATAGCCTGGGTTTAAACCATTTAGAGTTCGATACAACTGCGTAGTTAAAACCTGATATCTAACTGGCGTCCCCAAAAAGGCCGGTACTGCAAAGGCACTCATTGATGACGAAAACGTCAACAAGAATGTTGATAGTATTGCTGGCATTATAATTGGAATCGTAATTCTAGTCATTATTTTAAAACGACTTGTCTTAAGAATGGTTGCTGCTTCTTCTAAGTTAGCATCCATATTTTTAAGAATTCCACCTACAAGGATATATGCAAAAGGCGCATAGTGTAGACCCAATACCATAACTATTGGAAATGGACCATAGGCAAACCAATTTGGAGTTGCGATCCCTGTTAGTGCTGTAAATAATCCTGGCGCACCACCGATATGACTATTTCTAAAGAAGTTTAACCAAGCCATAGCTAATGTCCATGATGGCATTATATATGGAAGGACAAACAACGTACTTATTAAACTTTTAAACTTAAGGTTTGACCTAGTAATTAACCAAGCCACAGAACCCCCTAAAGTAATTGCCAAAAATGAACTTCCAATTGATATTTTAATTGTATTCCACAATGGCTTATAAAACATGATTTTACTATTTTCACCATCGAAGAATACTTTCTTCCAATGGAATGACGTTAAATCTCCAACACTCGATCCCGGTATACTCATCAACTCTGATGGATGTACGGTTACTGTATCTTTTATTAAAGATAATAAAGGGAACATCGTCAGGAATGATAAAACGGCTAGTAGCATGACCAATATAACATTTTGTGGCTTACTAAAATAAGCCTTCAAACTATTCTTTATTGACATAAAACACCCCTTATCTAAAACTATAAACCTCTTTCAAGGTTTATAGTTAAATATATTAGTTATTACTTATTACTCATTAATAACTTTATTTACGAACTCTTCAACTTGACTACGATTTTCATATAGGAAATCTGGGTCTTCTAATACTAAGATTTCTTCCCAAAATGCTAGTGGGTGGTCGCCTTCATTAATTGGAATATTTGGATTACTTGAATATGCTCCAACGTTTGATGACCATGGTTCGTATCCTTCTTCAGTTAATAGAAATTCAATAAGCAGTTTTGCTGCTGCTGTATTTTGAGCATTACTTGTTAATTGAAGATATATTGGATAATAGAATCCTGAGAATGGTTTAATATTAGTCATTGGCGCTAATGAAAGGTTTTTAGTTTCATCAAAACGAGTTTTAGAATAAACAAATAATCCCATACCTGTTTGAGCTTGACCTTTTATACCAACGTTTTCTGAAATGTTTGTATCACTTGTACCTAAAACAACACCGTTGTTAAAGAACATTTTTAACCATTCAAATCCTGCATTGTCTGTAGTTAATTCAATTTCTTTTCCAAAATGATCTTTATAAGCTTCAGCTAATTTATCTGACCATTCTTTAGAAGTAACCATCGTCAGGAAGTTAGAGTTAACACCTTCTTGGTTAGGATCTTTAAATTGTACTAGACCATTCCATTGTGGCTCTGTTAATTCCCAAACGTTATCAATTACTGGGTCATCGCCTTTTTCACTATTGAAAATAAATACTTTATTAACTAATTGGAATGCTAATGGTGAATGATAATGCTCTGGAATAATATCCTTAAAGCTTTCTGGAACATAGTTCACTAAGTATCCTGGATTAATTAATTGACCAGCAACACGTCCACTATCTTGTGCTAGAACTAAGTCTGCACCTTGAATATTTCCTGAAACCTCACGTGAAACCTTTTCAATAAGTTCCCCATCTTTTAAATTTGATGATTCAACTTCTATCCCATATTTTGCTGTAAATTTCTCTGCTGCTCCCGCAATTCTTGAAGTAGTTGAATATACAACAACTTTACCTTCAGCTTTTGCAGCCTCTACTAATTCCTCATGAGTCATGACCACTTCTTGATCTGGTTGCTTTTCATCGTCATCTTTAGTTCCACAAGCGGTAACTAATGATAAGACTAAAAACATAGCAAGAAGCGAAGTAATTAATTTTTTAGACATTTTATTGTCCTCCCTCTCTTAATGGTTTCTTTACAAAACCTTAACATACTCTGATTATACCTTCTAATGTAAGCGATGTCAAGCCAGATTTCACCTATTCCACACATAAATAACTGCATCTTTTATTATCAACGTAAATTTCTCTTTACATTAAAATATGAATATTTTAATAATTTGTTTAAAAGTATCACCTTGTTTAAAAACTAGATAACATTATCAAGATGTAAAAAATCGTAACCTTTAATAGATTGACTATTTAGTTACGATTTTATTAATTTTAGTTTCCTTGTTTTGGGGTGACCTCTAAGTAATCAAAGATTATACTCGCAAAGTCAGAACCCGTTATACGCCCTATACCGCCATAAGCGCAATCAATCTCATTATACTTATCATTTCTATCCAATCTTATACTTGGTCCATTTAATAAGATTGGCACTGGATCTCCAGAGTGTTCTTTTCTTTCACATGGAGTGGAATGATCTGCTGCTAAAGCAATCATTGTGTTATCAGATCTATTGTCAACTATATATGTTAGCATTTCTTCAAATTTCTCTATTGCAACAACCTTACCCTTTGGATTGTTGTCATGGCCCATAAGGTCTGTTGCTTTTAAGTGCACAAATACAATATCATTTGTTTCTAAAGCTTTGATCGCCAAATCGGCTTTTAACCTTACATCTGTATCAAGGTTTCCCGTCATTCCTTCTTGTACAATTAAATCATAACCAGCAAGATTCGCAACTCCTAAGACAGTACTTTCGGAAGCCACACAAGCACCTTTAAAGCCC
Source organism: Erysipelothrix sp. (assembly GCA_012512595.1). GTDB lineage: Bacteria > Bacillota_I > Bacilli_A > Erysipelotrichales > Erysipelotrichaceae > JAAZDN01. The sequence goes on along the minus strand of JAAZDW010000025.1, from coordinate 16,070 downwards.
AATCTTTTAGTGATTTTATCAATATCTGGCACTTGGCCTGCGCCTCTAGTTAATATAAAATTCGCAGGAAATTTGTTTTCTTTTTTTCGCTCAACATTAACTGGATGATTTTCTAATATTTTATGAAACTCTTCTAAAACCTTATTTAAAATATCCGCTGTTCTTTTTGCAGCGACACTATCATCTAGGGGGACAGATAATTTATAAGATAAACCTCTGTCAGGCAATCTTGGGTCTGTATCTGTAATATTATCACTAAGATTTTCTCCCCGTAAGATTAAGACAGCTCGATGTTCAGTTGCTTCTTTAAAAATTACTTTAACGCCTTGTACTTCTAAACCATTTATCGCTTGGGCTATTTCCCTCGTATTATCTCGAATTCTTCCAGCTCTACGGTCTAGGACTTCGCCTTTTTCATCAATAGTTGCAAAGTTACATCTAAAAGCAACGTCACCTTTAAAAAGCTCTAAACCAATCCCTGCAGCTTCAATTGGACCGCGGCCCGGATAATCAGTAGTTTTATAACCAAATAACATTAAGTGACCCATATCTGTCCCTACTGGGACTCCCGCTTTTACTAAATCCATAATCCCGCTTGACCCTTGAGCGGCGAGTTTATCAAGAGTAGGTGTTTTGGCATATTCTAGGGGAGTTAAGCCACCCAGTTCACTGATTGGTAAATCTCCAACCCCATCAGCTATAGCTATTAAAACTTTTCTTTTCATAATTTTCTTACCTTTCTTAAATGTCTTAATTTATGAATACTATAGTATTATCGGTAACCACAGGAAGTAGACTAGTGAAATCATTACAGAACCAACAAAGGAAGCAAGCAGTCCAAATAATAATTGCTCTAAAACAGAGAAGTAACCTGTACTAAAGTATAAAGTATTTACTTTTGAATGTGGTGGTAGTGTTGTTGTATAAGCAATTCCAAATGCAACCGCTAAGGCAATTGGAACTGGCTCCATTCCTAATGAAACAGCAAGTGTAACTGTAGCCGGTATTAAAATTGTAGTTCTAACTGTTTTACTTGTAAAGATAATATGACTAAACACTGAAATAAATATTAACACTACAGCAACCACTGAATGTGGCAGCAAATCTAAGCCAATTCTATTAACCAAGCCATCAATTACCCATGTAGCTCCACCTGAATCATTAAGGGCATTCCCTACTGCATAAGCTCCTGCAGAAAACAACATTAAGTCCCATTTAATATTTGCTTCTTTCCATTCAATAACACCAATTTTTGGCATCAACATTAGAACCATACTTAATACCGCAACTTGAGTAGTTCCTAATTCAAAGCCTAAAAGTGCTTTTTGATAGTCACCGGTAGCCCATAAGAATAAAGTTAAAGCAAAATAAGCAGCAGCTTTTTTCTCTCTTGTTGTCATTGCCCCTAATTCTGCAAGTTGTGAAGTCATTCGACCATTAACTGCTTTCATATCAGAAGCAAGTGTTTCTGGCTTAAATATTTTTAAACCAATAATAAACATTACTACTGCAGTCAAGATCGCTTGAGGCATAGATCCAATCAACCAATCCATATAGCCTAAACTTGCACCAGTCATTTCATTAATAAAGCCAATAGCTATAACTTGTCCTGATGTGGCAGTCATAATCATACTTGTCGCAAAGTGATTATTTTGAACACCTTGTAACATTAATAGTTTTCCAAATTTACTTTCGCCTGGTAAGGCTTGATAGATTTCCAGAAGAATTAAGACAATTGGTACTAGTAATGATGCACGTGCTGTTGTCGATGGCACAAAAAAGGCCAAGGCAAAGTTAACGACTACTAATACTGCTAATAGAGCTTTTGGTGTTCTTCCATATTTAGTGACCATATTAAGCGCAAAACGTTTTCCTAGATTAGTTTGATTCATCGCTGATGTTAACACAAAGGCAGCAACCATTAACCAAATTACTTCAAATCCAAGTGTTCCAAATGCAACTTTTGTAGATTCAACTGCACCTGTTAACGGTAATATTAAAATCGCAATCAGTGAAGTTAGATAGATAGGTATTGGTTTTGTAACCCACATTATAAGTGCAAACAAGAATATCGCTAAACTTTTTTGCCCTACTTCTGTCATACCATTTGGGAGAGGCATAAAATAAAGTACTAGTAGTACTGCTAATGATACGTATATGCCATATTTGGCCATTAACGCCTCAGTCTTATTCGCCTCTCTTTTGGTGCTTACTTTTTTTTCATTCATTAAATTTCCTCCTTAACTTATAAATAATAAGTTTCGATCAACTATGTGTGACCTGTACAAATCTATATTAAGGTAAACCCATCTATAATACAATTCTTATTTGTTTGACTAATCATAACTTTAAGTTATAATAAGAACAGACTGATTCATTACCATTAAAGTAGTTTTTATTAGTTTTATACTCTCAAACAGAAGGAGATATTTAAATATGGATATAACACGCTTAGAAACATTTCTACTTTTGACAGAATTAGGTAGTTTTACAGAAGTAGCTAATCAACTGTATTGTTCACAACCTGCTGTCAGTAAGCAAATAAAAACCCTTGAAGATGAACTTGGAGTGCCACTCTTTAATCGAATCGGTAAGAAAAATCATTTGACAATACAAGGAGTTTATTTTAAACGCTATGCGCAAGAAATAGTTAACACTTACTCTATGGCTAAAGAACATATTTTACAACTCGAGAATTTAGAAGAAGGTTCAATTAATTTTGGTGCCACAAATTTCATCGGCGTTTATCTAATACCCGAAATATTAGCGACTTTTAGAGAAAAATTTCCTAAAATACAAATAAACTTCACAATTTCTAGCTCGAAAAAGTTAATTGCTTTACTTGAAAATGATACCATTGAGTTTGCTTTTCTGTCTGGTTATATTGATTTAATTAAGGAAAGATTTGTAATTCATGAAGTTTTTAAAGATAACTTAAAAGTAATAGTAAATTCAAACCATAAACTCGCTAACAGAACAAGCATAACTTTTAGTGATATTAATGACGAAACTTTCATACTTAAAGGTGAAAACTCTTCCATGTACAAATTTTTATGCAAAAGAATTGGCAAGGATTTTTTTAAAGATAATGTCTTACTTAAAATTAGTAACCAAGAAGGGATAAAAGAAGCTGTTTTGAAAAATCTTGGCATTTCAATTATGTCGGAAAAAGCTGTACAACATGAAAATAAACTAGGACTACTTAAAACTCTTGACTTGAAAGATACCGACTTAACCAGGTCAATAAATCTGGTATATGATAAAAATCATAATTTAACCCCTGCCGCTAAAGAGTTTTTTAAATGCATAGAGTAATTGACTAGATAACTATAAACTTTATATTTGCGCTAAAAAAAATTATTGACTCGAAATAAAAATATGCCAAATCCCAATTACTTAGGTTTTGGCACATCAATAATAAATTTACATTAGTTAAAATCTAATGACTAGAACATGGATCATTAGTAAGGCTAATTGCTAGATTATTCAATTTCTACTACTTCAAAATAAGTAATTACGTTTCCTTGAGTAGAGATACTAACTTTATCACCTGCAATAATAAATGGTAAGTAACTATTTAAGTTAATATCAGCAGTATAAACTTCTGCTTTTTCACCAAAACGAATAAAATACTGAGTGTTGCCTTCGATGGTGACACTTTTTATATCTTGAATAGTATATTCACCTTCGATTGTATCATCACTTACAACTGAGGAATTACCGCCCATAACTGTCAAATAGTTTTTTCTAACTTCATAAAGTGAATTGCCAAAAGCATTTAGGTTTAAGTCAGTATAGTTAATCATAGAAAAACCATAACTTGTCCCCGATTCACTTTTTAAAGTCATAACATAAGTTGGATGACCTGCAATGTCTAAAAGGTTTGGAGTTGTTGCAGTGTAGCCTTTTTCAATAACACTTTCTGTAGCAGCTATTTCAGCAGCCTTTAAACTTACCCCAGCCAGATTCATTTCTTTTACCTTGCCTGTCTTAATATTCATATAAAGCATGCTTGTTGTAGAACTTCCTTCTCCACTAAGTGGTCTAACACCTGTAAATATATAAATATCATTATCAATTGTAATATAGTTGTAATCATCAATTTGTGTATCTATTGTCTTTAGACCAACCCGGTTAGACCAAATCATATCTTTTGGTCCCCAAAAACCATTTTTTAAAGTAAAGTGGTCAGAAGCTTGATTTAACATTAGATTGGTTGGATAAACTCGATCAACCCACGTTGGTACATCCTCCGGCTCATATTCAACTGCGTCTCCAGTACTTGCATTAACGAGTAAAACTTTTTTCAAATAATCACCATTGACACCAAAAAATTTATGGCCCAAAATTGGGATACTAAAGTATGGCACACCACCTTCATCTAGCTCAAAGGTTGCCCGCCCATAAGTATGGGTTGGATTGTGCATAAAGGCGACTCTTTTTAAAGACTTAAAAAACATTGCGTTTGGTGAATATTTAATCGGGTGGTCAGCTATATTAATCAATTCAGCCTTAGCACTTGTTTTATTGTCACTAACATCAACCATGACATAGTAAGGAATACCCTTATTATTTTCTCTTAATCGATAATTATAGTTAATATGTTTTAGTGGTGCAATTCTAACTAATTTTCCTTTATACTTAATCTTTGAGAAGTTATCAACATCGACAGTATAAATCGAGGATAAGTCAGCAAGCTCACCAATCTTTTTTTCAGCGGCAATCAAAGCTGCATTTTTATCAATATATGATGATTCAATTAGATTGTCTTCATTATAGATATCTTTAAAATCAACCATTTCAATATCACCAATCAAATTCGCATATTGCTTGGACATTAGAACCCTAGATGTCAGGGCATTTAGCGCGATTAAGAGTGTTGCTAATAAAACCATGACCAATGTAACCGTTAGTTTATGATTTCCTTTAGTTTTTACACTATCATCAAATTGTGGTCTTGATTGTTGATCTTTTCTATTTATGGGTAGCGTCATAATAAACATCCAAATCAGCACAAAAATGATTAATATCATAAAACCATTATTTAAATTAATCGGTTGGCTAAAAAGTAATTCAAATATTAAAAATCCAATTGTCCCTAAAACTAAAGCTAGAATCATTATTTGTTGGGCAAAGCCAAGTATTGCTTGTTGGAGTTTATTTATAAACGTTCTAAAATTATTCATATTTTACCTCTTTATCTATTTGCTCATTTCTAATCTTTAAAATAATTAATTTTCGATTTGTCATTAATTATTTACTACTAAATTGTATCATAATTAGAGCTTTTAAGATTCAACCATTATTATATCGCTTGTGATAGTCACAATAAAAAACTTTTAAATTTATATTTGTATAAACTTAAAAGTTTTTATTGTATTTTATTTGCATAACATTAATTTTAGATAAGGTTTGTTCTTTCTACACTAACAATGTTTGGAATTACAGACAGTTCTGAAACAAGTTCTTGAAAAGGTTCAGTTTTAAAATCTTTAAACTTAAAAACATTTTCATGAATCACATGGTCAGCAAACAACTCGCTACGATAAGAAGTAAGTTCATATTCTAAATACAAATCACTTAAAACTTCTTTAATCGATATAAGCGTCTGAGCTCCACCAACGTATCTAACGATGATTCGATATGGATTAGAAAAATGTAAAACTCTTTTAAATATAAATAGTGTTAGTAATACAAACAGAAAACCTATAAACGCTAGCGGATAAAAACCCATTCCAATTGCCAACCCAAGACTTGCAACTGTCCAAATTGATGCAGCTGTCGTTAATCCTGAAATATTTCTTTTTGTAACAATAATTGCTCCAGCACCTAAAAACCCAATACCACTAACAACCTGTGATATTAATCTTGAGGCATCTGAAGTTACGTTAATCGGACCACCTGGGTTTGCTAAAGCTAACTCTCGGACGTAACCGATAATTTCAATTTGTAATAAGGCAACAATCGTTGCTCCGATTGCAACTAAGATGTGCGTCTTTAAACCCGCGTTGCTTTCACTTACCTCACGCTCATAGCCAATCATGGCTGAAAACACAAATGCTAATAGTAATCTAAAAAATATTACCTTCATTTTTATCACCCTCTAAAAATTAATTATTTTATAATCTCGATAGATTTGTTTCTTATTTTTATATTAACACATTTTCGATTTATTATTCATTTTGATATCTTGATTACAACAATCTCAAGATAGTTGTAAATCTGATTAAAAGTTTAGTTCGGGCTTTGATGAATAATCTCCACTTGTTGCAAATAGGTCTTTTGAATTAATCGCGTGATTTTTAGCAATAAAACTGGTTGGAAATTGTCTAATCACATTATTTAATTCTGTTACACTCCGATTATATAAACGACGAGATGCTTGTAAGTGTTCTTCAACATTAGTCATGTTTTTTTGAAGATTTAAATACTGTTCACTTGCCTTCAGTTGGGGATAGCTTTCAACAACGACACTTAATTTGCCAACCGCCACTTCCATTTGTTCATTGGCAATATCGCGGGCACTAACTAGGTTATTTCTAATGGCAGCTATTTCTCTAAAAACTTCGCTTTCATGTTTACTGTATCCCTTAACTACTTCAACAAGGTTTGTAATTAAATCAAAACGCTTATTTAAGGCAATATCTATTCCTGATGATGCTTCTTCTGCATTGTTTAAAAGACGCTGTAATTTGTTGTAAACAACAACATAATAAATCAATATCAAAACTAAAACACTTACTAAGCCAATAACAATTTCTCGCATTATATATTCCTCCACATTTTATTTAAATATATCTAACTCTAAGTCCAACTCATCAATAATCAATTTAATTAGTTCAATATCAGCGTCAATTCTTTTTACAAAGTCCTCATTTATTTTATTGCCCTTTAGTTCGAAGGCATCTTCATTATTATAGATGGCCACATGTAATTTGTTATTAAGAAAGCCATAAACAACTTCTTTATTAATAAAATTTGATAAGTTATCAATTCTTTGCATATACCCTGGATTAATTAAATAATAGGCTTCCCGTTTATCACTAGTATAGGTCGTATAGTTATCATTGAATGTTTGGTCTTCAAATTCAAACTCACTTAATGTATCCCCAAAGAATCTAAAAGGTTTTTTGTTTTTAAAGAATCCATTAGCCCTAATCTGATGGTATCCTTCGAAGTTTTTTATAAAGTCACAAACTAACCAACGACCTTTAAATAATGTTGTTGTCGTTGTTGTTTTACCATTGCTAGTGACCTGCTGAATCAAAACATCTGACTGAATAAAGCCGACGTCTTTATAAGTTGCCGATAGCAGATCATCACTATAAAAGCGGTTACCCATTTGATATAAACCACTCTCTTTAATAAATGCTTCGCTTAAACCCTTCTCTGGTTGATATACGACATTTTTAAATTGTTCTTGAAATAGTCCTCTTATAATTACATCTTTAACAATAAGACTGAATTCTTTTCTCTCTCTCTCATATAAAATAATGCCTGCAATTAAAAGCACTACTATAAAAAAGAGACCCGAAAAAATAAAAGGTTTTTTTGTAATAGCTTGGGCAATTAAACTAATAAAAAATATAACTACGATGGCAATTATAATTTTATGGTTAAAAACAACATCTGCTTGTTCTTTTTCGATTTTCAATTTTTGTTCATCACTTAAGTTTAAACGCTTTTGTAAATTTGAAATCATTCAAACAACCCCTTACTAATATTATTATACAATAAATTAATAAACTTTGCTCCTTACTTAGTTAACAATTTCTGACCAAGCGAGCTTGCAGAAATTGATAGTGGCAACTTTTTTAACATATTTACATTAAGGCCTTAGTATCAAAAATTATACCCACTTCATATCAATTGGATATCACCTTTATATAAAACTAGAATAAAGTTATAATGATAATAAGTGAGGGGATTTTATGTTTAGAATTAAAGATATTGTTGAAGATGAATTCACTTTAAATAAATCACGTTTTATTACCTACTTAAAAAGAGTAAATACTCAGCAAGAAGCAATTGATTACATCGCACAAATAAAGAAAGAACACCCTAAAGCCACCCATCATTGCCAGGCAGTATTAATAGATGAAAACACTCAAAGTTCTAATGATGACGGAGAACCTTCAGGAACTGCCGGACTTCCTATGTTAGAAATACTGAGAAAGAAAAATATGGAGCTAATTGTTGCGGTTGTCGTTCGATACTATGGAGGCGTTAAACTTGGAGCCGGCGGGCTAATTAGAGCTTACTCAAAAGGTGTTAACGATGCCCTTAATTCCACAACCTTGTATAAAGTTGTTAATATGGACAAATATCAAGTCATTGTTGACTACAAATACGCAGATCAAATTGAGCATCTTTTAAGTGATAAACAACTTTTAGAAAAGGATTACCAGATGCAAGTAAGTTTCATATTTTTGAATAATGATGAAAACTTTACTAATATGATAAAAGAAATGACCAGTGGCCAAGCTGAAATCAAAAAACTTGAAAATGTAGAAATTGAAATAAAAGTTAAGGAGAGTCATGATGATTAAGATTATTGCCCCAAAATATCAACACGATAGTATCTCAAGACAGTTATTAAAAGATAATAATCTTGTTGTTAATACAACCCTACTTCCGCTAAATGCATTTATTGATCAATTAGTCCCAAAATATGAAGATGACTATGACACAATTTTGAAAGCTGAAATACTAGCTCTAAAAGATCAATTAAAAGTACTTTTTTCATATGTCGAAAACTCAACCTTTATTAAATCGATAAAAGACTTTCATATTGATATGTACTTATATAATATTAAGCCTAATGATCTAGAAGCATCAAGTCTTAAAGATCAAGACTTAAAATTGATATTTGAGACAATATATAAAATTGTCCCAAATGAAATAAAAACATTAAATGATTTAGAATTGATAATAACCCCCTTATTACTAGAAAATGTTTACCTTTCAAAGCAAAAACTTAGTAGTAATTACTTAAAAGAAGTAGTTAATTTATTAAAAGCAAATAAGATAAAAGAATATTCACAAAAAGAATTAGAGTTAAACAAAATAAAACTTTACTATGCAAACAACAAACGAAGCGAAGTTGAAGCCAGCGCCCAAATGATTATTGACAAAGACTTGTCAAGGGCCCAAGTCATAGCTTTAAATAGCGATTATTTACCTTTAATTAAACAAGTTTATAAGCGTTATAATATAAAATTTACCTTAGTTAACAAAACCGAAAATAAAACGTTTTTTATTAACTTTATAAGTTTGTTAAAACTAATAGAAGATCAATCAAAAGCTAGTGTGGTTGAGTTTTTGAGTAGTAATCCCTTAAACTTAGAAAACATTACAAGTCTTATTAAGTTAAATGACTTTTTTAAGTTTGATTTAAAGAGTCTTTTAGAATATAAATACCAACCGCTCACAGATAATATTGTCCACAAGAGTAATTTAGACTATTATCAACAATTAGGCGAAACTTCAAAAGTTATAATCGACAAACTTAAGCCCACAATTACTAAATTGGCACAATATAATACAAAACTACAATTAGTTGAAAATCTCTTCAACTATTTCTTAGACCAGGGTCAAAGTGACGATTTAAAAATATTACGCCAAGTATTAGTTAACAATAAGCAAGTCTTAGATACCGGTAATAACATTTGGCCAATTCTTCAAAATCTTCTATTAAACCCTGGTATAAATAATGTTGATATAAATAATGTTGTAGTTAGCCAAAGCAATAATCATTATTACTTTGATAAAAAGGATCTAATAATTCTAGGCGCTAGCGCAAATAACTTTCCCGTTATTGATAAAAAAACTGGTGTAATTGACGAGAAATATGTTGCCAATTTAACATACCCTAGCAAGGAAAAAAGATTTAGTAACCAACTTTTAGAACAAGACTTAATCCTTAATGGAGAAAATATTTATATTTTTTACCCGCTTAGTTCTTATGCTGGAAAAGGTATTGAACCTTCATTTCCTCTGGTTAATTATGCAAAGAAAAATAAAGCTACTGCACTACGCTATCCTTTAATAGAGAATGATACCTTTGAATTTAAAAGTCACACATTAGATGAAGACATCGCTAAAAAGTTGTTCTTTAAGGATGAGATGTTATTTGGTTCTATTTCATCTTTTGAACAATATAACAATTGTAACTATTCCTACTTTCTAAAAAGCGGATTAAAACTATACCCGCAACAACTCCCTGATTTGTCCTATGCTTACATAGGAAGTATAATTCATGAAGTTATGGAACAAGTTGTTGTTGATTTAAGTTTAAATAAAAAACCACTACAAGATATTGATCTTATTAGTCTTATTAATCAACTTTCAATCTCACTAGAAACGCTTTATCCCAATGACAAAAAAATGTTAATGATTAAAGAATTATTAATTCGCCAATTAGTTGATGTCTTAGATCATTTAAAAAAAGTCGAAGCCGATACAACGTTTAAGCCAATTGAGGCTGAAGCAGAGTTTTTATATACAATAAACAATAAAATTAAATTAAAAGGTTTTGTTGATCGAACTGATCAATATCTTGATTCAATCCGGGTTATCGATTTTAAAAGCAGTCCTCAAAACTTAAGTGAAAAACTCTTTAAGCAAGGCCTACAGTTACAACTCATCACTTATCTTTTAGTCATGAGTGAAAAGTATCAACTACAACCAGCTGGGGCTTTTTACCACACTATGCGCACTCAAAACACATCAATGATCTATGCTGAAGTTAAAAAATCTCAAGATTTCTTTTATCCTACTTCAGAAGTAGAGGTTGAAGCCGACTATTTAAAAAATAATCGCTTGGCTGGGTGGCATTTTAAAGATCCAATCGAGTTTTATGAAAGTAAAGATTATGTCGGCGGTTTAGTAGAAAATAAGTCCGGCTTAGCTGTTTATGGAAAGCCAAAAAACTTTGAAACTGTTACAACTATTCTTAATCAGATTTATGATGACATTCATAACAATTTAAAGAAAGGAATTATTGATTGTGTACCAATTAATAACCCTTGTGCTTTTTGTGAGTATCAAAGTATTTGTCAATCAAAGACAACCAAAAATTTTAAGCAGGAAATTTATCCAAACCAAAAACTAAACAAGGAGATAGAAAATGAAGTGGACTAGTGAACAATTAAAAGCAATTAATTTAACTGATTTAAACATTACTGTATCCGCAAGTGCTGGGGCTGGAAAAACTGCGGTCTTAGTACAGCGATTGATGAAAAGAATCATTAATGATAGAGTAAGTGTTGACCAAATTGTTGCGCTTACTTTTACCGAAGCGGCGGCTGCAGAAATGAAAAACCGACTTCTCCAAGCCCTATCTAAGGCCTACCTTGACAATCCTGATGACGAATACTTAAAAACACAAATTACTCTTCTACCATCAGCTAAGATATCAACGATTCACTCTTTTTGTTTATCAATACTTAAAGATTATTATTATGTACTACAGATTGACCCTCAATCTTTAAATAATATCTTAGACGAGCCAACAATTGCTAAGGTAAAAAATGATGCTTTTGATTATGTAATTGCAAATTATGATAGTGAAGTTATTCAAGACACACTCTACACCCTTACTAGTTCAGCTATGAATTTTGATAGCCTTAAGGATATGGTATTAAGTCTTTCAGAAACCTCCTTTAGTAAACCAAACCCAAATGGGTGGCTAGATGATTCAATTATTATATATGATACCTACTCCTCACTTGATAAGTTACCAGAAAGTTTTTTAGAAATATTTTGGGCTTATAATCAAAATATATACAACCAAATTAAAAAATTAGCCTATCAACTAGACCGCTTAATTGATAGTTTAAAAGAACAGGCCAATACAGAATTGCAAAAAACTTGGATTAGTGAAGTTATCAGTTATCTTAAAATATTAGAAACAGCAATCTCAAATCAAAATTATCATGATTATAAAGCGACTATTGAAAATATCGCAAAACTTAAAAATAGAACCATAAGCAAACAAGAAGACTATCAAGCAGTTCGCGAACAATACTTTAAGGTTTTAAATGATGCTGTTGTAATGCTTTATGATGAAAAGACTTTACTGGATGACTTAGCGCATAATAAAGAGCTTGCAAAGAATATTGTTGATATTACTAAAATGTATAATTTTCAATATGAGTCTTATATAAAGGCTGAAAATGGGATTACCTTTGATGACATGGAAATTTTAACTTATCGACTACTTACCCTCAATAATAATGAAATTGCAAAAACCCTGCAATCAGAAATCAAAGATATTTTGATTGATGAATTTCAGGATACAAATATCTTACAAAACGAGATAATCGAATTAGTTGGAAGAAAAGATAATATCTTTAGAGTTGGCGATGTTAAACAATCGATATATCGTTTTAGAGGTGCTAAACCAAGTTTAATGCAAGGTTTAATTGAGATGGGCAATACCGATAATCACCAAACAATCTTTTTAAGCAATAATTTCAGGTCAAAAAATGATATTGTTAATTTCAATAACCATATTTTTTCACATATTATGAATTTGGATACTTTTAATAGCTCCTACAGTAAGCAAGACTTTGTTACAACAGGAACTATAGATCAAAACAAGGATAGTCTAGCGGTACAGTTGCACCTAATTAATACCCAACAAGAGGCTTACGAAGATTTTGATGAAGATTATAACTTGAATAACAATCAATTCAAGGCTGAATATATTGCTAATCAAATCGTTACTTTATATAATGAAGATCAAGATAAAAAATGGAATAAGTATACTGTTTTAGTTGAAGCACACAAAAGTAAAGACTTTTTACGCGATGCCTTTGATAGGGCAAATATCCCATACTTCATTGCCATGCCTGATGGTTTTTATGATTCTTTTGGTGTTTCTATAGTCCACGCTTATTTAAAATTGATATTAGACCCCAATGACAAAATTGCACTTACAGCAATTTTAGTTAATCTTTACGGCTTTACTGACAACCAAATTGCAACTCATTTTCTTACTTACAAAGATATGTTTAAAGTAGCCGATAGCTTAGACAAAAGTATCCTAAGACAAATACATACCTTCCACAATAATCAAAACACCCTTCACTTGACTGATATAATCAATCATATTTTTGAAATCAATAATTTTTATGAAACAAAAATTTCAAATCAAAGCCGGACTAACTTAGACCTATTTTATGAAAGTGCTCTAAACTATCAAAAAGACAAAAGTGGAATCTATGGGTTTTTATTAGAAATTGAACTAATGAAACAAGAAAAAACTTCTGAGGCTAGCTCGATTAGTAGCGAAGATAATGTCGTCAATGTAATGACCGTCCATGGTTCAAAGGGATTGCAATTTGATACAGTCTTTATGTGGAGTAAATCCTCAAATAAGAGCATTAACAGTCAGTCAAATTATGTTATTAATGGTGATTTAGGACTCGCATTAAAAACCACTTATCTTCCAAAAAGAATTATTAAAGATAATCTCGCTAACTTTCTAATTAGGTTTTTAGAGAAAAAAGAAGACCTCGAGGAAGAGATGCGAAAATTGTATGTTGCGCTTACGCGTGCGCAAAACAGAATGTATATTATTGATACTTTTAAACAAGACAAAGAAAAACAATACTTAGACTTTGACTATAGTCATATTTATAACGGTATAGGCTATACCGGTTGGATTAATGCTATTCATCAAAATCATCCAACAAAAACACTAATTGTAAACATGGAAAAATCTTTTGAATACCAAATTCTTCCAAAAAAACAACAAATTATCGCTAGTGTCAATAAACTTGCGCCAAGCGAAAGTCTTGTCAAGCCAATCGGATACATTTGGCCAATAAGACCATTAGATTTAAGCAAAGAAGAAAAAGGTTTTGAAGTCGGAAGTACTATTCATAATGCAATTGAAAAATTGCCAAATACACAGTGGACTAGAGAAATGATTAAAAAAGTTAGTCCTAATATCAATGACTACTATATAGATAAGTTGATAACTTTAAACAGCAATCCCTTCTTTATTAAATTAAACCAAGAAACTGTGCATAAAGAGTTTCCATTTATCAGTTATTTAGAAGAACAGTATCAGCGTGGTATTATTGACTATCTTGTAGAAACAAAGGATAATGTTTATATAGTAGACTTTAAGACCGATACAGTCGAAAATGATAGTGAACTTATAGAAAGATATCAAGATCAACTCAACTTTTATAAGCAAGCGATTAAACCACAGTTTAAAGATAGAACTATCGAACTTTATCTTTACAGTACGCATTTAGATAAATTTATATTAATAAAATAAGTAATTACATGGAGGGATAATATGGAAAAAATCAGATATGATGCGATTGACAAACTTCTTTATACAGAAGACAAATTCACAAAAGCTTACCGAGAAAAACATTCAATTAATTTTGACGAAGGAAAAGATCTTAGTCAAATTTCTCTAGCCTTGGTTGCCTACTTAGAAAAAAAACTGAAATTTAAAGAAGGAAACCTAGCTCTAGGAATGTCGACTATTTCAAAACCAAATGTTTTAGCCCTTGAAATGGATATCAATGGGAGTGATCGTGTTGCGGTAAGCATTTCTGAGGTTGGAGCTATTTATGGTCTTTGGTTTAAGCGCGATAACATTTATATCAACTCTTCAATCTCTGTCGGGGCTTCATTTGCAGAATCAGTTGTCTTAGTTGGGCTATTGCTTGAGGCTAGTTTGATCTTTATTGATAAAAAAGCTGAAATTCTTACAGTCTATCAAGAAATTAAAGATAAAATAAATTCTGATCAAGACTTAACAACTTTATTATTAAAATTAAATACCTTTGTTAGAGATTTCAGTGCAAGCTTTGTTTGGCTTAATAATATTGGCGAAATTTCATATCGAGAACTATATATTTCGGCCTTACCTTACAAGTCAGCAATTAACATTGTTTTACATGAACTTGATAACTTTACTTTATATTACAGAATTAGATAAACAAAAAAGACACTTTAAATGTTGAGATTACCAACATTTAAAGTGTCTTTTTAATTGTTTTTTATAGCTTAGTCATTAAATAAACTGTAAATATTACTTACTGGAGTTGTGTCTTTTATTGCTTCGATAGTTTTAGCCAACATATAAGCAACAGAAATCTGCTTAATCTTTTCAACACCTAGTGCAGCTTCTGGAAGTTCGATTGAATTAGATACCACCAATTCGCTAATTTTTGATTCTTTAATATTATTTATCGCATTGCCTGAAAGAACTCCGTGAGAGCAGGCGGCAAAAACTTTTTTTGCCCCATTTTTATAAAGCATGTCAATCCCGCTCATCATTGAGCCACCTGTATCAATTATATCATCAATAATAATCGCTGTTTTGTTCTCGACAGAACCAATTAAATTAATAGCTTCAGCCTCATTTGGCTTAGTTCGGCGTTTGTCAATAATTGCCACAGTTGAGTTGGGTATTGTATCAGCAAGTTTTCTTGCTCTTGCAGCCCCACCGTGGTCTGGTGAAACAATAACGATTTCGCCTTCAATTTCTCCCGTTTGGCATTTATTTCTATAATACTGACCAAACATTGAAACTATTGAGAGGTCATCAGTAGGGATTTTAAAGAATCCTTGAATCTGTGGGGCATGTAAGTCAATAGTTACCATTCGATCTGCTCCACTTGCTTCATATAAATCAGCCATTAATCTAGCCGAAATAGGCTGACGTGCTCTAGCTTTACGATCTTGTCTAGCATATCCATAATATGGCATGACAACTGTTACTTCATCAGCTGACGCTCTTTTACAAGCATCTAAGGCAATTAATACCTCCATTACGGTCGAACTTGTTGGCGCATTTGTTGATTGGACAATAAAAACATGCTTACCGCGAACTGATTCTTCGGGTTCGACTAAGATTTCCCCATCACTAAAATGAGTTACCTTACATTTTCCTCGTCTAATATCTAAATGGTCACAAATTTCATCGGCTAATTTAATACTACTTGTTAGTGCGAAAACAATAATTTCATTATTCATTCTATTATTCTTCCCTTTCTAGATAAGTTTTTCCTAAACCTGGTTTATTTGTCTGGCGACCT
>JAAZDW010000024.1 GCA_012512595.1 Erysipelothrix sp. | reverse complement strand
GCCTTTTGTCCTAACTGTGGAAAACAAGTTAATATAGAAGGTGCTAAGTTTTGTGACTATTGTGGAGGCAAGTTATAGTTATAGCTAATAAAAAAAGTTTATAATAATGAACGAAATCAAAAAGAGTCAAAGAAGTTATTTGGCTCTTTTAAAATAGTTTAAGTCATGTGATATAATGCGATTGGACAATTACTTAGAAAAGAGTGATTTAATGACGACAAGTTTAAAATGTTTGCTATGCGATTTTGACACTAAAATATTTTACAAAGAAAAAAATAGAGAATTTTATAAATGCGATAATTGTTTTTCAATAATGCTAAATCCAATAAATTATATAAGTAACAAAGATGAAAAAGAAAGATATGAAACTCATAACAACGATGTAGATGATATTAGATATCAAAATTTTGTTTCGCCAATTGTCAAAAGCGTTAAAAAAGATTATAAACCTTCACATATAGGTTTAGACTTTGGTGCAGGGACAGGTCCTGTTATAACTAGCCATCTAGAAAAAGAAGGTTATAAATTAAATTTATATGATCCTTATTTTCATAATTACCCAAAAAACTTAAATAAAAAGTATGACTTTATTGTGTGTTGTGAGGTTATAGAGCATTTCTATAACCCCTTTGAAGAATTTAAACTAATGTCAGAAATACTTAATTCTAATGGACGCTTATACTGTATGACAAGTTTATACGATGAATCAATTGATTTTGAAGATTGGTACTACAAAAATGATGAAACACATGTTTTCTTTTATCACAAAAAAGCATTAGAATGGATCTGCGCAAAATTTGAATTTGCAAAGGTCAAGATTAGTGATAGATTAATAATTTTTTCTAAATAGAAGTTGATATAAATTTATAACATTGCTTAAGTTGAAATTATATTTCAACTTTTATTTTGTCTTTAAATTGCATTTTCTAATCGATGATAGTATAATTAGTTAGTCGACTAACTAAAGGAGGTTTTTATGGAGAAGATACTTAATAAGCAAGTTCGTATTCTCATGCGTAAGCATCAAAACATTGTACAAAATTATCTTAGTAAACTAGGACTTTACATGGGACAGCCGCGTTTACTTTTTTACTTAGAAGAAGCTCCAGGAATTAGTCAAAGAGAATTATCTGAAATGCTTGATATAACTAAAGAGGCAACCTCGGTTTCGATAAGACGGTTAGAAAAAAGTGGTTTTATTGAAAGAAAAGCTTGTACAAAAGATAGAAGAATGAACTTATTAAACTTAACCAGTCAAGGTTATGATGTTGTTAAAAACTTAAGACTGAATTTTGATGAAATCAACAGTCTTATGTTTGTTGATTTAAATGATAATGATAAAAAAGAATTACAAAGGATTATATCCATTATGAATGAAAGTTTAGAAAAGAGGCTTAGAGATGAAGAAGCTATATAAATATTTCCACCCAGAATTAATGATTTCTATCATTGGTATTTTGTTTGTTGGGGGTTCAGCCTTTATTGAACTTTATCAAATTCGGTTAATGGCCGAAATTATAGATGTTGGGATTGCTAATGCTGACTTTTCTATTATTTTAAACGTAGGCCTCAAGATGGTTGGACTAGCCCTGTTAGGATTAGCTTTTGGAATTATTGGACTAATCTTTCCATCCCAAGCTTCAAATAATTTTGCATTAAGACTAAGGGAAGAAGTTTTTTCAAAAATCCAAACATATTCAATTAAAAATATGAGTGAATTTCAGACTTCCTCACTTGTAACGCGGCTAACAAATGATATTAACTTTTTACAAAGAGTTGTGATGATGTCCTTGCGAATGTTAGTAAGAGCTCCAGTTTTTCTTGTAAGCACAGTTTTTTTAACTTATCTTACAAGTCCTCAGCTATCGTTAGTTATGTTTGCAGCCGTCATGGCACTTAGTTTAGTTTTTTTCTTTGTAGTAAAGCAGGGATTTCCTCGTTTTATGAAACTCCAAGAACAAATAGACAAAATGAACCGGAAGATTCAAGAATCCTTAATGAATATTCGGGTTATAAAGTCGTTTGTTCGTGAAGAAGATGAAAACGACGCTTTTAAAAAGGAAAATGAAGATTTATATAAGGCTAGTGTGCATGCTAATATTTTAATGACAATTATGAATCCTGCTTTAATGGCGGCAATTAATTTGGCAACAATTATTGTTGTTTACTTATCAGGTTATTTAATTGTCGACTTAGGTTTAATTCAGATTGGCGACTTACTTGTTTTTGTTAACTATTTGCGCTTTACGATGTTTTCAATGTTAATGATTACTTATGTATTAATGATGTTGTCTCGTTCAAAGGCTTCATTAGTAAGAATCAATGAAGTTTTAGATACTGATGCAGATATAACTTCTAAGGATAGTGCAAAACTGGTTGAAAATGGAAAAGGCCACATTGTTTTTGAGGATGTATCTTTTCAATATTTTAAAGAAGCAGAGTGTGTTTTATCTGATATTAACTTTGAAGTTAAGCCTGGGGAACATATAGGTATTATTGGTTCAACCGGTAGTGGTAAATCTACTTTGATTCACCTACTAGCACGCTTAATCGATGTTAGTAAAGGTAGAATATTATTAGATGGTGTAGACATTCGTGATATTGATTTAAAGCATTTAAGATCCCAGTTTGGTTTTGTACCTCAGCATAATGTCCTCTTTAGTGGGACTGTTGCAGAAAATCTAAAATTAGGTAATAAATCAGCATCATCAAAAGATCTTGAAAAAGCCACTAAAGCCGCGGACATTTATAATTACCTTATAGATGAACCAGATCAGTTTGATTCAATTGTTCAACAAGGTGGTTCAAACTTCTCAGGAGGGCAAAAACAGCGATTAGCGATTGCGCGAGCTTTAGTTATTAATCCTAAAATTTTAGTTTTAGATGATTCAACTTCGGCACTTGACGCCGCAACAGAGGCGCGGGTTAAAGAATCGCTAAAGACAATGTATTCTGATATCACAATGATAAATGTAGCACAAAAAATAAGTTCAATTATTGATAGCGATAAAATTCTCGTTATTGATCAAGGAAAAATAGTCGGTCAAGGAACTCATGACCAATTGCTTAAAAACTGTCATGTTTATCAAGAGATTTATGATAGTCAAATGGAAAAAGGAGGGCTAGAATGAGACCAACAGTAAGATCTGGATCAAGACCTAGAGATCAAAAAGGAACCTTAATGCGTTTAATTTCCTATTTAGGCGAATCAAAAACCTTATTATTCTTTGTAGTTTTAGCTTCAATAGCATCAACTTTAGCAGGCCTGTATGGGGCATATTCAATTTCCCCTTTAATTACTACTATTGAGCATGGCATAAAGGGGATTCTAAGTCGTGAGGCTATGTTTAGTGAACTTTTTGCAAGGTTATCATTTCTTGCAGTTATATTTGTTTTAGAAGTTTTGACAACACTTTTTTCTGAAAGAACAATGGTTAAAATATCACAAAGAACAGTAAGAAAACTTAGAGCAGATATGTTTGATAATATGTTAAAAATGGAAGTAGGCTACCATGACACAAATACCCATGGTGATCTGATGAGTCGTTTCACAAATGATATTGACTTGGTTGGTGAAGGGCTAAATACAGCCGCTGCTTCTATTATTATTAATATCTTTACTCTAGCAGGAACAATAGTTGTTATGTTTTATTTAAGTCCGACTCTATCGCTAGTGACAATAACTTTACTACCACTACTTTCATTAATGGCCCGCTGGATTGTTAAGCGCAGTCGAATTTACTCAAGACGTCAACAACGATCTTTAGGTAAACTTAACGGTTATATTGAAGAAGCAATGGAAGGACAAATGGTTATGCAGTTATTTAACCATGAAGAAGATGCTACTGAAGAGTTCAACAATTTAAATCAAGATTATCGTAAAAACTCACAAAAAGCTCAAATTACTTCAATTATGATGTTTCCACTAATGCAAAATATGAATACAATCAATTATGCAATTATTGGCATTGTCGGTGGTTTTTTGGCAATTAACTATGGTATGAGTATTGGTGATTTAGGTGCTTATGTTAATATGACTCGAACTCAAGGGCGACCAATCAACCAAATTTCTAATCAATTTACTGCCTTACAGTCTGCCCTAGCTTCAGCTGAGCGAATTTTTGAATTGATTGACTGGAAATTAGAAGAAATTAATGAAGATGATTTAATTTTAGACAGTGTGATTGGTGATGTTAAATTTAATAACGTTACATTCTCATATGTAAAAGGTCAAATAGTTTTAAATGATATTTCATTGTATGCAAAACCTGGTCAAAAAATTGCCATAGTTGGGTCAACGGGTGCTGGTAAAACAACGATCACCAACTTAATATCACGATTCTATGAAATAGACAAAGGCGAAATCCTAGTTGATGATATTGACATTAAGACTATTAATCGACTTAATTTACGTAGCCATATCGCAATGGTTTTACAAGACACTAACTTGTTTACAGGGACTATTATGGAAAACATTCGTTATGGTAACCTTAATGCAACTGACGAAGAGTGCGTTGAAGCTGCAAAACTCTCTAATGCCCACTATTTTATTAGTCACTTAAAACATGGTTATGATACACATATAAGTGGGGTTGGAGACGATTTATCAGAAGGCCAAAAGCAACTTCTAAACATCGCCAGAGCTGCAGTTGCAAACCCTAGTATCCTTATATTAGATGAAGCTACATCCTCTATCGATACGCGAACTGAACGCCTGGTTGAAGCTGGTATGGACTCAATTATGGAAGGTCGAACAACCTTTGTTATTGCCCATCGATTATCAACAGTTAGAAATGCTGACGCAATCATAGTCTTAGAACACGGAGAAATTATTGAAAGAGGAAGTCATGATGCTTTACTAGAGATGAATGGACGCTATGCATCTTTATATCATGGACAATCAGAATTAAGTTAAGATCAATTAAATGAATAGAACACAAATTAATAATTAAAAGAGAGAAGGAATATTGTTATGGGATTTATATTTGATTTAGACGGAACGTTATTAGATTCTTTAGAAGACTTAAAAAATAGTCTTAATGCTGTATTAAAGAGGCATGGTCTTAAAGAACATTCAAGTAGTGATTATAAAAATTTTGTAGGAAATGGAATGCAGGTCTTAGTTGAAAGAGCGATACCCAAAGATTATCCAAAAGCTGATGAAGTATTGTCAGAAGTACTTGTAGAATATGGTGAGCGTTATTATGAAGAATCAAGACCTTATGCGGGAATTTTACCAATGCTAAAGACACTTAACGAAAAAAATATACCTATTTCAATCTGCACAAATAAGAAGCAAGAATATACAGATGAAATAATTAAACGCTTTTTTAGTGATATTGAGTTTGTAAAGGTGGTAGGTGATCAATTTGACGGATTACATAAACCAAATCCTCATTACCCACTAATTATAGCTAAAGAGATGGAAGTAGAAACGACTGATATTTACTTTGTTGGCGATAGCGATGTAGATATGCAAACTTCGATCAATGCAGAAATGAAGGGCGTCGGTGTTTCATGGGGTTTTAGAACGGTAGAAGAGTTAAAAAATTCTGGGGCAATTACGATAATATATAAGCCAGAAGATATTTATAAGTTAATATAAATATTATAATTAGCATTAAAAAACCGTAAGTTTTGTCTGTAATAAGTCAAATCTTACGGTTTTATCATGTTGATTAATTGGTTTCTGTAGTTATGTTTTTATCGACGATTTTTTTTATTGCACCACCTATAATTATGACTCCGATAACTGCTCCGGTACCATAAATAATTTTATTAGTTATGCCTCCTCTAGCTTTACGTTTTTGAAATTTGCCTTTTAACTCTAAAGTACGGTTGTCGGTAAGTTTTCCAACAGTTTCTTTTGCAGAACCAAATACTGTGTCTTTGACGTCTTCGATTTCATGCACAACATCACCCGCAACTCCCCGTGCTTTTCCTAAGCCTTTTTGAAGTTTGCCCTTTAACTCTAATCCTTCATTATTGGTTAGTTTTCCAGCCATTTCTTTTACTTCGCCAACTACCTTATCAGTAATTTCATTAAATTTATTCGCCATTTCATACTTCCTCCTTTTTTGTAGTTATATTGTACTTATATTATACTCTATGTCACGATTTCTTTATTGTTTAATAATCAAAGATAAAATCAATCGCTAGAAAATATAAAAAAAGACTCAATCTTTGAAAATAAATTGAGTCTTGAATGTAATATATCAACTACTAGTAGAACTAATAATTAAGTGATGTTTAGTTTTGATTCAAAAGTAGGTGTATTGACGATAGTATCAATGACTGGGCATGTACGTTCAATAAATTGGATGAAATCTTCAAGTTTGGCCTCATCTTCTTCTGATTCAAAATAATAGTTTGTGACTATATGTGAGAATCCAATTTTAGCGTCTTTATCTTTACCCATAAAACCGTCAGGATTTAGTGTGCCTTCAACTTCGATTTTCATATTTGCAATATTGACATTGTGCGCCTTTGCAAAACTTCTGGCAACTATACCCTTACAAGCTCCAATTGCATTTAATAAGCATTCAACCGGATTCATGCCTTCGTTATTACCACCTAAATATTTAGGTTCATCAAGAATTATTTCAAAATTGCTTGACTTACAACTCATAGTCAAGCCATCTTTAGCTTCTACTACAGCTTTAAACTTTGTGTCTGCCATTATAAAACCTCCTCTATTATATTTTAACATAAATTATTTATTACAGAGAAATCACTATCCAATAATTAAACAACTAAAACCATTAAATTACTTTCTTAAGGTCGCTTTTTGCAGCTCCTTCTATTACTTTACCGTCATAGCTAAATCTTGATCCATGACATGGACAATCAAAACTTTTATCAGCATTATTGTACTCTAACTCACAGCCTAGATGAGTACATGTGCTATCAGATAAATATAAGTTTCCTGCTATATCTTTATAAGCAGCGACTCTTTTATTATTGAACTTTACGATTCCACCGTCATCGTTTTTAATATCATCTAAGCTAATTTCATCTAACAAAATTTTTCCTTTTATAAGTTCTTTTGCGACATTCAAGTTAGTCTCAACAAAACTCTTAATGTTGTCTTTTATTTCGCCTCTAGAAGGATTAAAAATTTTCTTGTACTTTGATTCCTTATTTAAGATTAAATCCGTTAACAGCAGACTTGCGAAACTGCCATTGCTCATACCCCATTTATTAAAACCAGTAGCCACAAATATTTTTTCATCTTTAGAAGTTAAACTTCCGATATAAGGAATTAAGTCAAGAGATTTATAGTCTTGTGCCGACCATCGATAATCGGGGTTTCCAACGTTAAAGTACTTTTTCGCAAAATCAGTAATTTTATTATATCCCTCTTTTTGTGAATTTGACTGACCGACTTTATGACCTTGACCACCTACTATTAAAAAGTCAATATTATCTGTTTTAGAAAATCTAAAAGTGTATGGAGAATCTGAGTTAGAAATAGCCATTATATCTTCCACCTTATCCGGATCGACTTTAAAAGCTAGTAAGTATGATCTATGGGCTTCTAATCTAGTGTAGTAAAATCCGCCTGATTAATAGAAGGGGTAAGCTGTCGCTACAACTAATTTTTGACATTTAATTTTGTAGTTATCTTTAGTGGTAACTTCGATAAAGTTGTCATTCTTTTTGACCAAGGTTGCCTCTGTGTCTTTAAAAACAGAGACCTGGTTCTTTAATAAAACCTTTAGCATGCTATCTAGATATTTGACTGGATTTAGTTCAAGCTGGTTATCTACATTTAAGCCGCCAAAAATTTTAATACCATTTAAAAACTTAGTTAAGATTTTATAAGGAATTTCTAATTGCTTATAAGCATCAACTTCCTTCTCGATTTCTTCAAAATCTTTCTCGCTTTCCGCATATACAATGGCAGCTGTTTCTTTAAAATCACATTCAATATTATGTTTACTGATTAGATGTCGCACATATTTCAATCCTTCTTGCTGTGCACTGTAAAAAAGTTTCGCGGTGGACAATCCGTAATTTTCAATAATTTTATGGTACACCAAGCCATGTTGAAAAGTAAATTTTGCAGTCGTGTTACCACTTGCTAAATTTAGTGGTAAGCTTTTATCTATAAGCACGACTTTTAAACCAGACTCCATTAATCTATATGCAGTAGTTATCCCAGTAATCCCTGCACCTACTACACAAACATCACATTCTAAGTTTTCATTTAATTTTACTAGCTTAGTAGAAATTCCATCTTTAAGCCAAAGTGATAACCTATCACCAAAAAAAATATTATTTTTGTCCATAAAATTGCCTTCTTTTGTTGCGGACAACAATTACTTGTATCTAATCTATATTATCTTTATTATATGCAAAGATTCCACAATCTACAAGAATACAATCGAAAATATTTATTGGTTGGTTACATTTATTTATCAAATAAAAAATGTTGTAAAATGTCAAAAAGGTGATATCATGTAATTATAGAAAACCTACCTAACATTATATTTACAAGCTAAGTCTGATCAGTCTGATAATTTTAATGGATTGAATTTAGCTACTACTATTTAATGATATGATTTTTATGGTACAAAAAAATAAAAAAAATGATAGGAGGGAGGTTCCATTTTTAAAATTGAATCTTTATCACAAGCCTGGTATTTAAATTAAGATTATATATTATCGTAGTTTTTGGTTTTTAACCATAGAAAAGGAGAAACAAACGGTAAAAAAAGAAATGGATGTTTTACAGGAAATTAAGAAGGAACATGATGAGTTTAGAACATTGATAAAGAAAATAGAGGATGCAAAAGGAAGTCAAAAGAAAGAATTATTTGAAGAACTTTATGCCAAACTAATAGGCCATCATGAATCAGAAGAGCATGTTTTATTTACAGATGTAAAAAGGAAGTCGGATGAAAAGGGTAAAGATGTTGTTATGGAGATGATTGAAGAGCACAGTTTAGCTGCGTATCAATTTAGTGTTATTCAAAAAACCGCAATCGACAACGAAACATGGGATGCAAAATTTAGCGTTTTAAAAGAAGTTTTGACCCATCATATGGATGAAGAAGAATCAGAACTTTTTAAACAGGCAAAAAAAGTTTTAGATAAAGAAGAATAAATTGATAAATATAATGACTTTGAAGCAACTATGGAAAAGTACCGCAAGATACAAGAAGAAAAACTAAATAGTTAGTATTAAGAAAGATTAGAATCGCGCAAGAATGCACAATAAGGAGATTAGGTTATGACAAAAAGATTAAAGGGTGCACTAATTGGTGGTGTACTACTTGGTATCGTATGTGTTATAGGCGCCTACATTCGTTCTGGGGGCAGTGCTGACCCAAACTTTGTTTTTTCACTTTGGTATAACCGAGTTGTAATGGGATTAGTCATAGGAGCTCCATGGCCATCTATAAGTAGGCAAAATGCGATTTTGCGTGGAGCAATTTTAGGGCTTTTAGTCTCTTTTGCGTTTTACAGCTCAACAGGTTATGCAGATCCAATTAGTTTTGTTGCTGGGGTCGTATATGGTATCATTATTGATGTGTGGTTAAGTAAAGAAAAATTTTAAAAATTAATTGAGTTATAGTTTTATGATAGTACTATTTAAAAACGTTGTTCATGTATCATTATATTGAGTAAAATTGTATAATAAGATTCTAGGAAATCTCCTTGGTTATGCTTCTAATAGCCATGGAAATTTCCTTTTTAATAAGTAACTTTAAGGATGGTTATTGATTTGATAATAATAATCTAATCCACAATCACTATTTTGTATGTAAAAACCACAAGTATATGTATGTGTTTGCTGACTCAACCTAAACAACGATTGAAAGTTGTTTAAATTCTAAATTCACATACGATCACTGTGGTTTTTTAATTGATTAAATTGGTTATTAAAATGTTTGTCTAAAATTAAATGACTTTATGCGGATTCATTAAGTTAAACTCGTCAAAAACTGCTTTTATTTTTCGCATATAAGCTATATAGGTCGGGTGCATAAAGGTTAAGAAGTGTTCTTTTTTAATTAGCCCAATTCCATGTTCTGCAGAAGGAAGCCCTCCATAATCCTTAATCCTTTTATAAAGTTTATCCAAGATTTCATTTTTAATTATTTGCCAATGTGCATCTGTCTTATCTTCTCCACGGATTATACATGTGTGAAGATTTCCATCACCTGCATGGCCAAAGCTCATAAGTTTTGTGTTGTATTCTAATTCTAATTCTTTTGTATACTCATAAATACTTGAAATATAATTAATTGGTACTGTTTCATCCATCGTTACTTGTTCAGAATAATTAACTACCGCTTTAAGTAGTCCATCTCTTAAACTCCAAACATCTTTGCTAAGTTTATTTGTATTTAAAGCTAAAAAATCAACGCTATTATTTTCTAGTACAAGACTTTCTAAAATGGTGGCACGTTCATCAATTTGTGGGCCATCAAGTGTAATTAGTAAAAATGCATTACCTATTTTACTCGGGAAGTTTATTCCAGTATCTTTTACTGCTAAAGTAAGCATTTCTTTTTCAAAAAACTCAATTGCAGTAGGATCGATATGTTTTTGGATTATTTTTGGTACAACTTTTGTAGCTTCATCTAAGTTATCAAATGCAACAATATATGATTTTACTTCTTTAGGTAAAGGTAAAATCCTTAACTTTATTAGTGTTGTAATACCTAGGGTTCCTTCAGAACCGATAAATAGATCTTTTATATCATAGCCAGAACTATCCTTTACATTTAATGACCCTAAATTTAAGACTTCGCCATTAGCCAAGACAACTTGAAGCTGTTTAATGTAATCACGAGTAACTCCATATTTAACTGCTCTCATTCCACCCGCATTAGTAGCGACATTACCGCCAATTGTAGAATTTTTAGAACCTGGATCAGGTGGATAGAAAAAGTTTTTTGACTCAAGATATTTTTGAACAGTTTGCAGTTGAACGCCAGGCTCAACGGTTAAAGTCATTGTTTCCTTGTCTAGAGATATAATCTTGTTCATCATCGTAAAATCTAAAAGGATTTCGTTTCCTAACGGAAGGGTTGCACCGGCAAGTCCGGTACGTGTGCCAAGTGGTATCATAGGTATCTTGTTTAAAAAGGCATATTTCGCAATTTCAACAACTTCTTCATGTGTTTTTACAAAAATTAGGGCATGGGCAGGATTGCCCTTTCCTAAGTAGTCATCACTTAAATATTCATGTGGGATTTGGTCTTTGATAAACAGCCTTTCGCTATCGATAATTATATCTTTTAATTTCATAGTATCATTCCTTTGAATTAATTTTACCATTGATACAAATTATATGTAACAATAATACAACGTTAAAATTAATTTTAGCTAAAGACTACTTATCCTTATTAAGTTTCATTTATTCCGAACGTGCTTTATGCTATTATAGTTTTATTGATAAAGGGTAGTCAACTAAGTTTGACTTTACAAACAATATTAAAATAATCAGAGGGAAAGTGGTAGTCATGCTTGGAACAATCGTAAATAGTCTATCTATAATTTTCGGTGGCATTATTGGCCTAACGTTAAAAAAGGGCTTAAATGCAAATTATAAAAACACAATTATGGATGGAGTATCATTGACGGTGATTATTATCGGAATAATGAGCGCAATTAAAACGAAAAATGCTGTCTTACTAGTATTAAGCGTAGTTATTGGTGGGCTTATTGGCGAAAGAGTATCGATTGAAAAAAAATTAGATAATCTAGGTGACATCCTTGAATCTAAAATTAAAACTCAAAATAGTGGTTTTTCAAAAGGTTTTGTTGCTTCAACACTGGTTTTTTGCGTAGGGGCGATGGCAATTGTTGGAAGTCTTGAGGCTGGGATCCACCAAAGTTATGAAACACTCTTTGCTAAGTCGGTATTAGATGGAATATCTTCGATAATCTTTGCGTCAACAATGGGGATTGGGGTTATATTTTCGGCAATTCCAGTTTTTATATATCAAGGGATGATCACTTTACTTTCAAAAAATTTAGGCTTGTATTTAACACCGATGGTAATAAATGAAATATCAGCAGTTGGCGGGGTTTTAATAATTGGAATTGGAATTAGTCTTCTTGGGCTTAAAAAAATTAAGGTAGCAAACTTACTACCAGCGATTTTTATCCCTTTGCTATATTATTTTATAATTGGTATTTTCTAAGATATATTATTAGAGTTTAATTAAAAAGCCCGGCTTTTAAGGCGGACTTTAGATTAGATTTAGTTGTTTTATTTAGGCATTTAAAAATTCATCTAGTAGCTTACTTGCTTTTTGACTAAAAAATGTTTGCTTATCGCCATAATCGGCAATGACTCCATCCTTTATAAATACAAAATAGTCACATGCCTCTTTTGCAAAAGCCATCTCGTGAGTTACTAAGATCAGATCTTTATTTTCTTTTCTTAAGGTTTCAATTGTTCTAATAACACTTTTTGTAAGACTTGGGTCAAGTGCTGAAGTTGGTTCATCTAAAAGTAAAAATTCAGGGTCAATTGAAAGGGCCCTTGCTATTGCGACTCTTTGACGTTGGCCTCCAGATAGCTGAGACGGAATTTTATTTTTATGTTCAAGTAATTCAAATTTTTCTAATAATTGACGGCTTTTAGCGCTAGCCGTTTTTTTGTCAAGTTTATGGACTACTGTAAGGGGTACTACGATATTATCATTAGCGCTTAAGTGTGGAAATAAATTGAAACTTTGAAATACCATACCAACCGTTTTTCGATATTCATTCAAAAAACTTTCTTCAAAAATTATTTCCTTACCGTTGACAAATACGCTCCCAGAATCAGGTTTTTCTAAACCAGCGATAATTCTTAACAAAGTTGTTTTGCCCCCGCCTGAAGAGCCAATAATAGCCATAGCGTGAACATTTTCAACATCCAAACTTAAGTTGTCTAAAACTAACTCTCCCTCAAAACTCTTGCTTAAGTTTCTGATGCTAAGATTCATAATTAAACTTCCTTTCAAGATATTTAGATATTAATGAAATTGGAAAGGTAATCATTAAATAACCAATTGCAAGTACAATATAATTTTCATACGTTCTAAAATTAATAGCGGTAATTTCTTGAATGTTTAAAGTAAACTCACTTACTGCAATAACTGAAAGAAGTGATGAGTCTTTTACCAGTGATGATAATTGCCCAGCTAGAGAAGGTAAAATTCTGGTTATTACCTGGGGAATAATAACATAACGATATTTTTGATAGGTTGTAAATCCAACAGCTCTAGCGGCCTCATGTTGGGACTCTCCAATGCTCTCTATGCCTGCTCTAATAATTTCGCTAACATAAGCACTAGAAAAGATAGCAAGGATACTGACGCCGATCACATAGCGATTGTTTAGGCCAAGAGATGGCGTAATAATATAGAAAAAGAAGATTATTTGGACTAAAAAAGGTGTTCCACGAATAATTTCGACATAGGACTTACTAAGATAGTGCACAATTAAAATCCGGCTTTTATTTAAAAAAGCAATAATGAATCCAAGTATTAAGGATATAACCATAGCAAAAAAGGTGATAACTAAAGTCATCTTATAGCCATCTAAAAGTTTACCACTGTAAATTGATAAACTTTGCCAATTCATAGTGTAGTCTCCTAAGGATAGGATGAAAAGACCAAGCAAAAGTAGCAGCGCAATAATTAAATTTGCTGCTTTCTTTAAAATGGAAGATTCTTTTTCCTTGTCAGCAATAAAGAAATTTAAGAATTTTTTAATTGTAATCCCCTCCTATATACAATTATTAATCACGGGGTTGAAAGAAAAACTCTAATCCTAGCTCATCAAAAGTTTGTTTCATATCTTTTAGATATTTGTTGGCAAGGTCATCAAAACCGCCCTTTGCTTTATAAGCATCGATAAAGACATTTATTTCATCTAGTAGTTTTTGATTATCTAACTTAACGGCCATTGCCCACGGCTCGGACTCTTTTTGGAATGGTTCTAAGATAGCGATAGTTGAGTCAGGATATTCCTTTTGGCTTCGATAAATTGACATTTGATCATAGAAGAATACATCAGATTTACCTTGAGCTACTTCTAGAATCGCTGTATCTGCCTTATCAACTGTATTTATTATAGCATTTGGCATGTTTTCCGTCGCGTATAAAAAGCCGGTTGTCCCAACTTTAACCGCAACTCTAATTCCATCTTTCTCAAGATCTTTAGGATTGGTGACACCACTATCTTTATTTGCTAAAATTGCTAAAGTTGAATGAGCATAAGGTTTTGAAAAAGAAACACTTTCTGCACGATCTGGCCGAACTGACATTGATGAAATAATAACATCAATTTTACCAGATTGAATTGCCGGAATTAAACCACTCCATGCAATATTTTGAATTTCTACTTCTTTATTTAAATGCTCACCTAGGGCATATGCTAAATCAACACTAATTCCTTCAGGGTCTCCATTTGCATTGGATGTTTCAAAAGGTGGATATTGTAATTCCATACCAACTA
Organism: Erysipelothrix sp.; assembly: GCA_012512595.1. GTDB lineage: Bacteria > Bacillota_I > Bacilli_A > Erysipelotrichales > Erysipelotrichaceae > JAAZDN01. Next base: position 142 of record JAAZDW010000024.1, on the reverse strand, counting down.
TTAATTTGTCATCCTTTGGCTGACTACTACACCCTGTAATAATCATTAACAAAATCATTGTAAAACTTATCAGTATTTTTTTCATATAACGTCTCCTCTTTATAATATTTATGTAAGTAATAAAGGCTGCGCGCATCTTTAT
>JAAZDW010000023.1 GCA_012512595.1 Erysipelothrix sp. | reverse complement strand
TCGGCTGCTGTAAACTTACTTCTTCTTCCCATATAAAAATCCCCTCTCAGTAGATAATGCAATTTGTTTATTTGCACTGTCTACCTTTAAGGGGACTATATCATAATCAGCTGTTTATTTTATTTAATCATAATAACTTTATTAATCTATTTCTTTCTTCTTAATACATATAGTCCACCTAGTGAAGTAATCAGTGTAGCTGAGTAAAGAATACTACTACTAATACCTGTGTTGGGAATCTTTTTTATTTCCTCTTCAGGTTTATCTTTTTCTGGTTCTAATGGTTTTTCTTGTTCTTCTGGTTGCTCAGATTCACAGAGACCATTTGTAATCGTATTGCTATCTAAAGTAACTGAACCATTTCTGGCTAGTAGTTGGCCTTGTATTGTCGCATTAGTATGTGCTTCAATAGATGTTAGTGCAAAGATGTGTCCGACAAAATGAGATCCTACACCTAAGGTCGCTGAACTACCTACTTGCCAAAAGACTCGGCAATATCTTGCGTCACCTATTAGTGTAACTTCACTATCTACCTCAGTTATTAAAGTAGATGTCATTTGAAATACAAAGACTGCGTTTGGATCGCATTCTGCATCTAAAGTAAGTTCTCCTGTAATTTTGAAATCTCCACTTTCAGAGGCGTAAACTCCAGGTTTCAATGTAGTTCCACCTAATTCAGTAGGAATAATAGTAACTGGTGTTCTACCTGCCGCATCGTCATAGGCTGTTACAAGATCCACTTTGGCCTGTTTTGCAACATCATCAGCTGCATGCACGACTCCACTTAATGTTACACTAGCTTGTCCTGTAAAAGCAGATCCAGGATGTAAGCCGATATCTCCACCAGCATCGCCATTAATTGTGGTATTTCCTGTATTAGTAATTGTTTCTCCTGCTAAAACTGCAAAGTAGAAGTTGTCCCCAAATCAATCGTTGGTTGGGCAGCCATAATTTTTGTAGGCGCTCCTATAATTATTGCGACTAAGACTAATAAAGATAGAAGTTTAATTATCTTAAAATTTTTCATAAAATTGTTACCCTTTCTTGGTCATAAGACCTTATTAGTAAATTAGTAAATACACCTAAACTTTACTTTACATGTATCTGACAGTTCATCATCAACTTCATAGTACACTAATAAAAATCTTTACACAATCGGTAATATTTTAAAAAACGATAATTAAATCATAGAATTATTTTATGACACAAGTTTCAGCAAAATATAAGCTATTAAATTTTGATAATATTAAAAAGCCCCCATTTTTAGGGGCTTATTTGATTTATTAAACTTTTACTGTATATTAGCAAATTAAATTAAAGATTAAGTTTTCCTGCTAGCGTGTTTTCGATTATATTAATTTGTCTTAAAAGACTTTCATCTTTTCTTAACAAATTAATTTTTTTTAATTTTTTCAATTCAACACTTAAATACTCTAAATAAAGTTCATCTTTATTCTCAACTAAAATACTGCTAATTAGGAAATTGTTATCATTATAGATATTTTTAGTTTTAGGGTCGATATCAAAAATAAAATAGTATTTATTATTATCTTTAACAATCTTTTCATTTTTAAGTAAGTATTGTTTATCATATATCCATTTTCTCAACATGTTAACATCAGTATTACTTTGAATAATTACTTGATCAATGTTTTCTAATAAGTCAATGTTGCTTTCTAAGATAGTTTTAATAGTAATAAAACCCATCCCAGCAATTACGATACTTGTGACATCAGTACTCAGTTTATTGAGGCCATCAGATAAAACTGGGATAACTTTGGCTTTTAAAGCATATAATTCAATGTTTTCAATTGCCGATTTTAGTGGGCCTTGTTTATTATCCATCGCATAGGCTTTTATCGCAATATTATTTTTAATTAAAAAACAAGGTAGTAATCCATGATCACTACCTATATCTGCGACAATACTATTTTTATTTACTAGTGCTGCGATGACAGACAGTCTTTTTGATAACATTAGTTATCTTCCATAAACTCTCTTAAACGTTTTGATTTATTTGGATGTTTAAGTTTTCTTAAAGCTTTAGCTTCAATTTGTCTGATTCTTTCACGTGTTACATCAAATTCGCGGCCAACTTCTTCAAGGGTTCTAGTTCTTCCATCTTCAAGTCCAAATCTTAGTCTTAAAACTTTTTCTTCACGTTCTGTTAAGTCAAGTAAGACGTTGTCGATTTCTTCTTTTAAAAGCATGTTGTTTGCATACTCTGATGGTGAGACTGTTAAGTGGTCTTCAATAAAGTCACCTAGTTGGGAGTCATCTTCTTCACCAATTGGTGTCTCTAGTGAGACTGGAACTAAAGCAATTTTTTGAATTTCTCTTACTCGTTCTGGTTTCATTCCATCACCCATTACCTCGGCAATTTCTTCTGCAGTTGGGTCACGGTCTAGTTCTTGAACTAGTTGTCTTTGAATTCTGGTTAATTTATTAATTGTTTCTACCATATGCACTGGAATTCTAATTGTTCTGGCTTGGTCAGCAATAGCTCTAGTAATTGCTTGTCTAATCCACCATGTAGCATAAGTTGAGAATTTAAAACCTTTACGGTAGTCAAACTTTTCAACTGCACGCATTAAGCCCGTGTTACCTTCTTGGATAAGATCTAATAATTGCATTCCACGTCCAATGTATTTTTTGGCAATTGAAACGACAAGTCTAAGGTTAGCTGTAATTAATAAATCAATGGCATCTTGGTCGCCTTCATCCGCGGCCTTAGCAACACGGCGTTCCTCATCAACAGTAAGCAGGTCTACGCGCCCTATTTCTTTTAAGTACATCTTAACTGGGTCATTACTCTTTGTGCTTGTTGACTCAGCAAATGATGCTTCTAGTTTTGATAAATTTTTACCAGAATATGAATCATCTTCTTCATCCTCATCATCATCCATTAGCAATTCATCTTCACTATCATCACTGATGACAATTTCCTCATCAGCAAACCACTCATATAAATCATCTAACTCTTGATCACTTAATTTTAGTGGTTCAACAGCATTAAGTATTTCCTCTTGGTATAACTTGTTTTTATCTTCATAGAATGTTTTAAAATCTTGTTTTAAATCCTCTAAGGTTACTAGTGATTTTTTCTTTTTAGCCATAAAATCCTCCTATTTTTCTAAAATTTCTGATTTTCTCAGATTTAATTCTGCAATTTTCTTAGCTTGCAAGGCTTTCTCACTATCATCAATAGTGTTTTTACTGCGTAAATCTTTGATATTACGTTCTATTAGCTTAACTTCAATTAAACCAATATTCTCATCAATAATTTCTTTGTCATACTCTTTTATTACATTGTCACTATTAATAATTTCTAAAAATAATGGTGACAACTCTTCATCTTCTTGATTGATTTTACTAATAACATCCGCTATAACTATCTCATCATTGTGAAAGTAATAATCAATTAATAATGAATATAAACGGTTAAGTGAGTCTTCGGTTAAATAACCTAGATTATCTCTGATGTAAAAAGCGGCTTCTTTGCCGGTTAACATCTGGCCGATAATATTATACTCAACCCGATTTCTTAAAGAGCGATTTCTTCTTTTTACAAGTTTTGGTTGACTTACAATATTTTTTGTTTCGGGAATTAACTGTGAGATTTGACTAGCTGTAAAATTTGTAATTTTAGCAATTTTATTCAGAAAGTATTCTTGGTCAAAATTATCTTTAATTTTACTTTTAAATTTAGCTAGTGTTACTGTGAATTCTTTTCTTTCTTCAAAATTATCTAAATTATATTTTTCATTGAAATATTGAATTAAAAAGTCCATCCAGCTTAATCTAATCTTTAACTTGTTATTGAATTCTTCTTTTCCATATTTCTTTAAAAAATCATCTGGGTCTAAGTTTTTAAAACTGACTAAAACTTCTATTTTTAAGTTGTGATCCAATAAAACATCAATTGCTTTTACAGTTGCCATCTTACCTGCGTTATCACCGTCAAAGGCAATTACGACCTTTGGAGCTAAAGTTCTAATTTGAGAGGCTTGGTTAACTGTTAAAGCAGTCCCTAGTGTCGCAACACTGTTATAGACATCTGCCTGATAAAAAGCAATACAGTCCATTACACCTTCAACCAGAAATGACTCACCTTCACGTTTTGCATCATCTTTGGCCCGATGAAAGTTATATAAGACATCACCTTTTGTATAAATTACATTCTCATTTGAATTAACATATTTAGCGCTATCTTTATCGTCAAATAAAATTCTACCACTATAGCCAACTACATTTTGATAACGGTCATGAATTGGAAAGACTAAACGATTATTAAAAACACTTCTAAAACCATAGTCTGTATCATGAACTAAGTTAATATCAACTAAATCCGAGTCCTTATAACCTTTCCGCTTTAAGAAATTTACTAATGAATGATCTTCTTCATAGCCGACATTAAAGTAGTCGATTTCTTTAGCTGTTAATTTTCGTTTATCTAAGTAGTCAATTAAAACTTGATTACTTGTATTTGTTAATTGAAAGTTTAAAAAGTTTGTTGCATCCTCAGTAATTTTGAAATATTCTTTTTGGCTATCACTAATATTATAATTGACTTGTGTTGTATTTATATTCAAGTCAATATTCACTGACTTTGCAACTGTATCAACCGCTTCAATAAAAGAAACTTTATTGTAGTTTTGAACAAAAGTAAAGACATTTCCACCTGCTCCACAAACAAAGCATTTATATATTTGTTTGTCTGGTGATATTGTTAGTGATGGGTTATTGTCATCATGAAATGGACAGATTGCAACAAAATTTCGCCCTTTTTTCTCAATTGGAATATATTGACTAATCACTTCGCTTATATCAGCACTTTGTCTGACACGATTAATATCTTCATTTTGTAATCTAGCCAACCTTAACACCTCACACTATCAGTTTAGATTCTATATAATCTCTCAAATCGCTTACCGCAATTCTTTCTTGGACCATTGTGTCTCTATCTCTAATTGTTACCATTTGGTCTTCTAAAGAGTCAAAGTCATATGTAATACAAAATGGTGTACCAATTTCATCTTGACGACGATATCTTCTACCAATGCTGCCTGTGTCATCAAATTCAACATTAAAGTAATTACTTAAGCTTGAAAAAACTTCCATAGCTTGGTCATTTAATTTCTTTGATAAAGGAAATATAGCAGCTTTGATGGGAGCTAGAGTTGGATGCAAATGCATAACTTTTCTAACATCCCCATTTTCCAGTGTTTCTTCAGCATAAGCATCTGCCATAAACATTAACAGTAGTCTTTCAACTCCAACTGATGGTTCAACAACATATGGAATATATCTTTTTTGGGTATATGGATCTAAATAACTCATATCAACTTTTGCATGTTCTTGATGTTGTTTAAGGTCATAGTCAGTTCGATCAGCAATTCCCCAAATTTCTCCCCAACCAAATGGGAAGTTATATTCAATATCTGCTGTTGCTTTTGAATAAAAGGAAAGTTCCTCAGCTCCGTGGTCTCTAAATCTTAGGTTTTTTTCATCTACGCCTAAGTCTAAAATCCAGTCCATACTAAATTGTTTCCAATACTCATACCATTCTAAGTCTGTGCCTGGTTCACAGAAAAATTGCATTTCCATTTGCTCAAATTCTCTTGTTCTAAAGATAAAATTACCTGGTGTAATTTCATTTCTAAAGCTTTTACCTATTTGACAAATCCCAAAAGGAATTTTTTTACGTGATGTTCTTTGAATATTTTTAAAGTTAACAAATATCCCTTGTGCTGTTTCTGGTCTTAAGTATATAGTACTTGATGCATCCTCTAAAACACCTTGAAATGTTTTAAGCATTAAGTTAAATTGTCTAATATCTGTAAAGTCTCTTTTGCCACATTTTGGGCAAGTAACTTTATTTTCAACTATATAGTCATGCATTTCCGCAAAAGACATACTTTCTACATCAACACTTGCATCAAATTCTTCGATTAAGTGATCAGCGCGATGTCTGCTATTACAAGCCTTACAGTCCATAAGTGGGTCATTAAATGTTTTTAAGTGACCACTTGCTTCCCATACTTTTGGATTCATTAAAATTGAAGCGTCAAGCCCAACATTATTCGGCTTTGAGCGCACAAATTTCTGCCACCAAAGCTTTTTAATATTATTTTTAAATTCAACTCCAAGTGGGCCAAAGTCCCAAGTATTCGCCAATCCACCATAAATCTCTGAACCTTGAAATATATACCCTGTGTCTTTAGCATGTGCAACGATTACTTCTAGTTTCAAATCTTGCATTATATCCCTCTTTTCGCATCTTTCATTGTACTGTTTAAGTCGCTTTTTGTCAATCTGACGGCTGACTTAAGCCATGATTAGTTTTTCAAAATTTCTGATTCTTAGTCCTGTATAATTATTATAAAAACTATAGATTATTTCTAGTATTTGCTTATAATTGTTTTTGCTAAAATCTAAACTGCTTAAGTCATCTAAACTAATTTTATTTATGATTCTAAATAGTTTAAGAATTTCTAAGTCATAAATGCTTTCATTATTGTTTTCTAAACAATTATGACAAATAAAACCGCCATTTTCAATTGATATGTAGTTTACTTTTTCACTGTCACAAACTGCACAACTATCGACAATTAAAGTAATACCCTGATCTTTCATAATTGAAACTAAAAAGAAAGCTAAAAGTAAGTTTTCATCAAGTGTATTTATATTTTCTAAAGAAAGAGATAATAATTTGTAAATGTTTATACTTTCATTTATTGTCATGGTCATTACATCATTAACGACATCTAATAGCATAAAGGCTACAATAATTTTATTGTAGTCTTTAAAGCTATTAAAATAATTTTTTATTGTTTTTGCCGTTTTTAAAGTATGCAGACCTTTTTGATTGTGAAAATATTCAAAGTCTGAATAAGAAAATACTAAGACAGCATTAGCGTTTTTACTAGTTATTTTCTTTATTCCTCTTGCATACATTGAGTATAATTTGCCGTTTTGACTTAAAACATTTATTATTACATCATTATCTTTGTAGTCAATTTGTTTTAAAACAATTCCTTTTACTCGCTGTTCATTTTTACTCATCGATATGGCCGTATTTCTCAACTTTTCTAGGGTTATTACGCCAGTCCTTTTCAACTTTAACAAATAAATTTAAAAAGACTTTTTTATTAAGCTTTTGGGCTATATCTCTTCTGGCTAAGGTTCCGACTTGTTTTAAAACATGGCCACCTTTTCCAATTACAATCCCCTTTTGCGAGTCACGTTCAACGACGACAATTGCATCAAGAATTGTAATATCATCTTTAACTTGTTTATTTTCAATGATCACCGCTATACTATGTGGAATTTCTTCTTTTGTTGCAAAAATCAGTTTTTCACGAATAATTTCAGCATATAAGAAGTTTTCTTCTTGGTCTGAAATCTGTTCAACTGGATAGTATTGGATGTCATCAGTTAAATACGTTTTAGTGACTTCTATAAGTTTTTTTACATTTAAGTCTTTTAAAGCCGAAATTGGTATCATTTCTTTAAAGTTAAATCTTTCTTGCCAACTAACTAAGAGTTCAATTAAATCATCACCAGAAAAACGGTCGATCTTATTTAAAATTAGAAATACCGGCTTTTCACTAGTTTTAAGCTTTTCTAAAATAAAACGATCTCCAGGTCCAAATTTTTGAGTTCCATCAATAACATAGTAGATTATGTCAGCATCACTTAAGCTACCATAGGCCTTATTAACCATGCTTCCACCAAGTTTGTGTTTTGGTTTATGAATCCCAGGTGTATCCATAAAGATCATTTGTGAATCTTCATCAGACCTGACTCCTCTAATAACATTGCGCGTAGTTTGTGGTTTGTTAGTAACAATCGCAACCTTATCATTGACTAAATTATTAAGTAAGGTAGATTTTCCCGCATTTGGACGGCCTACTAAGGCAATAAATCCACTTTTAAAGTTTTTCATGTAAATCCTCTGCAGAAAAACTATATGGTAACAACTCAGTAATATTCATTACCTTTGTTTCTTTTTTATTACTTAAAACAATTGGAGTTTTAGGACCAATTAATTCGCTTAATACTTGTCGACAAACCCCACATGGTGTCCCGACTCTTGTTCCATTTGTAACAATCGCAATACTCTCAATGTCATCTTTACGATATCCATTAGAGTATGCAGCAAAGATTGCATTGCGTTCTCCACATATTGATGGGCTATAGGCTGCATTTTCAATGTTTGCGCCAATAAAATAATTACCGTCAACAGTTTTAACACAGGCGCCGACATAGTAATTTGAATATGGTGCATAAGCATTTTCCATTGCCTTAAAAGCCTTATCTAAAATATCTTGATATTCCATAAATTCCTCCTAAAAAATGTACTTCTTAAAAATAATAACTCCAACTAAAAAGGCACACATTGCAACAATAAAAACAGCCGCTGCTGCCAAATCTTTCACTCTTTTAATAATAATTGAATACTTAGTGTTAGATGCAAAATCAGCCAACAATTCAATTGAACTATTTAAAAACTCAAAACCAACTACTATAGTACTGACAATTATTATTATTATCCACTCAATCACTGTTACTTTGTATAGCCACGCCATAAAAATTGCTATAACCATAAAGCCAATCTGGATTTTTATACTTCTATCATTAACTAAACCATCAATAATTCCATTAAAAGCATGGTTAAATTTCGAAGTAATCCTTTTTAATAACTTCATTTAAAATCTCCTCTTGTAATTGAATCATTACTTTTTCAGCTTCTTCTTTTTGATGATCATAGCCAAGCAAGTGTAATAGACCATGAATAAATAAAAATAATATTTCGCGGTTGACACTTTGATTTAAAGCTTTCGCTTGTTTGTTGGCAGTTTCAACACTTATAAATATATCGCCTAAGTCTAAGTCACTATTATCTTGGACTACAAAATCTTGGCTATCTAACATTGCAAAGCTAATAACATCAGTCGATTTATCAATGTGACGATAATCTCTATTAATGACTCTAATTTGTTTGTCATCAATAAAAGATACAGATAAATCATAGTCTTGCTCAAGTTTTAATTTCAACATTGTAATCTTAATTACTTCATTAAACAACTCTTTAAAGTCATAATCAAAGTTTACATCATTATTTATTATTAGGGCCATATATCTACCTAAACTGCTTTCCAATTAATTCTTGGCCAAAACCATTCATAAAATCTTTGGCGGCCATTGCTTTTTTTCCAGATGGTTGGACTACTGTTAGTATTAAGACTCGATTTTCAACTACAACACCAATTCCATCATCGACTAGTCCAATAACAGTTCCATTATCCTTATCACTAATAATCTCTGATCTTTTAACTCCGTGAATTTTTATCTTGTTGTCATCAATTATTCCATAGCCAACTGGGCGGTCAATCAAACTTCTAATATGAGCATCAACTGTGTCATATTCGCGATTAAAAGCGATATACTCTTCTTTTTTCGAAATGTTATAAGCATAGGTAGCTAGTGTATGATCTTGTTTAACTGGAGTGTAATCACCAGCTATAATATGCGGAAGTGATTGTTCTATTGCTTTTTTAGCTAACTCAATTAAGTCTTTTTCTAAAGTTTTGGTTGTATGTTGCTTTGTAAGTTCAATCGTTTTTTTACAAATCATATCACCTTCATCCATTGCTTGGGACATTTCCATAATTGTTATTCCTGTTTCGCTCTCATTATACATGATTGCTTTATGGATTGGTGCCCCTCCCCTAAGTCTTGGAAGTAGTGAAGCATGAATATTAAAGGAGCCATATTTAGGATAATCCAAAATTTCTTTTGGAATTATTTGGCCATAAGCACAAGTTATAATTACATCAGGCTTATATTTTAAAACCTCTTCAACAGCATCGTTGATTCTTTCAGGTTGAACACAGTCTATTTTTAGCTTTTCTGACAATGTTTTTACTGGTGTTTGCGTAATAATCCTTTTTCTACCAACACGGCGGTCAGGCTGACTTACTGTTGCAATAATTTTATAATTCAGATCAACTAAATGTTGTAAAATTTCTTCTGCAAATTCAGGTGTTCCCATAAACATAACATTAATATTCTTCATTCTATCACCATTTATATTATAACATAATCCATTATTAATGATAACGGATTATAAAAGCGCAAAAATAAAAAAAAGCTCATAAAGCTTTTGATTTATAATGGCGGATGATGAGGGATTCGAACCCCCGGTACCTTACAGTACACTACCTTTCCAAGGTAGCACCTTCAGCCGCTCGGTCAATCATCCATTATTGGCTACATCCAATTTTAGCAAATTCTGGATTAATTACAAGAGCAATCAAATAATAAACAAAAAGAAACTTATCTGTGATATAATAAATTAAATAAGCACTGTATATGTTTTATGTTACTTTACGTATCTTATACTACTTATTTTAGAAATTGGAGGTAGTGAATTTGCAAACAGGTACAGTAAAGTTTTTCAATAACACTAAAGGCTATGGTTTTATTACAGTCGATGGTGAAGAAGCAAAAGAAGTTTTCGTACATTTTTCAGCAATTAATTCAGATGGCTATAAGTCACTTAGTGATGGAGATCGCGTTGAATTTGAATTGATTACAGAAGATCGCGGAGAAAAAGCAATTAACGTTTCTCTAGTAGAGGCTTAATAAGTGAAAAAGGAGCAAACGCTCCTTTTTTTATGCCCAAATTTATCTTTTAATAATATACTAGTTTATGGTGTAGACCCTTGCGGTGGTTTTGTTTCAGTTGAATCTCCAGGTTTTGGGTCTTGATCATTACTTAAACCATCGTCTACAAAATTAGAGTCATATTCGTATTCGGTAATTATTACATATAAATTATCACCTTTATTTAGAAAGATACCAGCTTGATTATCTTTTACAAACTGTTGATCAGGTTTGTTATACAAGGGATCCGCAGTTTTCTTCTTTACAATACTGTCGACGACGATTACTAAGCCTTGTTCATCGGCGTAAGCTTTAAGTTGAGCAAAAGCCCTATTAGAAAAATCTTCAACCTTTATACCCCCAATTTCTTCAGGTTCTTTTTCAATAAAGTCGTCATCTTCGGGTTCTGGCTCTACTTCCTCTGGTTGTGGGCGCGGAACATTAAGATCAATATCTGAGTCAATGGCTTCATAATATTCTAGTTGACTAAAGACTGGTGGAATAAATCCTTGATTATAGTTGTAGTTAAAACCTTTAGGCACTTCTAATATTCCATCTGAGCGCAAATTCATGGTAATAAGATCTTTTATGTCATTAATTGAGCCATTGTATAAAATGTAATAATAAATTTCCTTTTCAAAGTCTTGATTGTAAATCAAAGCTCCACGACCTGTTATCCTACTGCCATAAATAGTAAAGATATCGGCATTGTTTAAAAAGGTTGATTCCATTTTGACTATACCTAAATTCATTAAGTCAATAAGTTGTGATAATGACATATTAGTTTCAACATTACGGCCTGTAGCTTTAATCAAGTTAATTAATTTAGTGACATCACGGGTTTCAATAACAGTAGTTAAAAGTGAGTCGATAACTTGTTGTTGATTTTTTTGTCTTTGAAAGTCTCCATCGGCAAAACTATTTCTTTCTCTAACAAAAGCTAAAACTTGATTTCCATCTAAATCACTAACACCCTCTGGAATAAAGACACCTCCACCCTCTTCACTTTCAATGTTTCCATGAAAGCTTGCCGGTGAGTCAATTTTTATCGTGCCAAGGGCATTAACTAAATCAATGACTCCTTGAAAATTAATTTCCACATAAAAATCTATTGAAAGATCAAGTAAATCTTCAACTGTTTTGATTGTACAATCACGACTAATATTACGGGAATGATTTATTTTGTCTCTTGAATTATCTGGATAGCAGGCGATTGGGACATAACTATCCCTGGCAATGCTTGTTAGAGTCAACTGCATCGCTTTTGGGTTTACTGTAGCCAACATTAAGGTATCAGTACGACCCCCGTCATTGCCCATTAAAAGCACAGTAAACGGGACATTAGTTACATCGATGTCACTACCACTTATCTTTGAAAAGTTGTCATACTTTCCAAAAAAATTATGAATAACCTTAGTATCATCTAAGTATAGTTCAACTTCTTCGTTTGTGCTAAATAGATTTTTATAATCCTTAGGTAATGAGATGAAATCTACTTCATCTTTAACTAAACCATTAATCAAACTTGTGTAACTCTTATATTCAGTAAACTTCACTTGATCAAATTCTAATTTCTTTAACTCATCCTTTGGTAGTACATTGCCTTCGATAAATTTATCACTTGCAATAATTCCCATTCGTTTATTGGAGAGCTGATCAACTGTTTCTAAGTTTGAATGATAAACTACAAATGATGCGGAATATTCAATTTTATTTGATTGTACTGTAATTTCTTTAATACTTGTATCAATAACATTAACTAAGTAAAACCCAAAACCAAGAAAAAGCGAAAACACACTTAATGCGATTGCATAGATGAGTTTTTTCTTTTTAGTTTTTGAATTGTTTAGCTTTATTGTTGATAATATCAGTGCTAGTGAGATAATTAAAAAGATAATGTTAACAACAATAAAGCTTACTTTAGAAAGCTTTCCGTATTTATTTAGACTAAAGATGATGCCAAACAATAAGCTTGAAACTATTATTGTTAAAATTGTATTAACCCAGGCAAACCTTTGATTTGAATTATTCATCTTCAGCCACCTCTTTAATCATTTTAACCTCAACAATGACAATTTTACCGTTTTCATTAATCAAAGTAAGCTCAGCACTTTTTACAAAATCTTTAATATTGAGATTACCAGTATAGTCATAAGACCAATCTAATGAAACTTTGTAGGCATCTACTATTTGATTACCCAAAATAAATCTTCCTTGAATTATTGGATCTACATTAATAGCCTTTACTGATGGAAGTTTGCCCTTTCCATAAGTACTATTGAATACATCTAATTTTTGATAGTACTCCCAGTGGGCTTTATCATTGAAAGTCTTTGGGTCTTTCATATACTGAAGACCGCCAATATCATAAGCCGAATCTTTATTGCTCCAACCAAAAAAATCAATTACAAAAGATTTTGCGACTAGTTCTGTAATCTTTTTGTAATCTCGTGTCTTTTGGTTTAATTGATCATTTATTTCTAAAAAGACCTCTTTTTGATAAGGTGTTGGTTCTTTACCAACTACATAATACTCATTCTCCAAGGAATTTAGTACAGTTGCTTTAGTCTCTCTAATCAAACCTAATGAAATAATACTATATGCTCCAAATAATATTATCGTGATCCCTGTTATCACAAGAATTAGATTAGGGTAATAAACTTTATTATTAGTTTGACGTTTCATCATAACCTCCAACATATCTTATTTGCTTATACATTTTAACATAGATTAAATATTAATTATACTTATATATGATATACCATTGTATAAGGGAATTGTGGTTAAATTATGTTAATAAATCAAAAAAGTAAAAAAGCCAAGTTTTATTTTGGCTTTAGAATTGTTAATTAATTGCTACTTGGATAATTGTCTTGACATCTCAATCGTTGTCTTTATCATTGTTTCAATACTTTTATAAGTTCTCTCCTTTGATTTTTCTAATAAATTATTGCTTTTATCAAAGTCCGTAGAGTTTGTAAAAAACGGTTGATTTCTGACTACTGTAAGGCCAAGTCTTGATACAACTAAACGTAGGTGATCAACTGAAGAATTTCCGCCGGTTGACCCATAAGAAATAATTGCACCAGCCTTATTTCTAAATTCACGACTAACAAAGTCGAGCGCATTTTTAAAACTGCCTGGGATACTACGATTATATTCTGCATTAACAAAAATAAACATATCTAATTCATCAAGTTTTTTGGCCCACACTTTTGCTTCTTCACTCTCGCGCTCTAAAGCAGCTGCCGGTGGAAGTGCTTCATCAAATAACGGCAAGTTGTAATCCCTAAGATCAACAAGTTCAAACTCGACGTCTTTTTTTTCTAAACCATTAGCAACATCTAAAACAAAATTTGCCACATCAGCACTTTTACGATTTTTCCTTATAGTGCTAAGTACTATTCCTACTTTCATTTTACCAACCCCTTCTACTTCATCATAATTTAAAAGCTAAAAGATTACAAATTAAAAAAGAAGCCTAAGCTTCTTGATTATTATATTAACTTCTTTAATGCTCCAACCGCAAATGTCTTTGGTCCAGCATGAGCTAGTAATATTGGATATAATTCTGCAACTGTGACTTTTTGTTTAACAGCCGCTTCAACCTTTTCTTTATATTCTTGAATATCATCTTCTAAGTCGGAATGCAAGACAAACCAATGGTAGTCTTCTGGATTATCATATTTACTAACCATTTCATTTATTGCCTTGTCAATCGCTTTTTTATTTGTCCTTACTTTGGCATGGGCATCAATCTTACCATCTTCTAGAGCCAGTATCGGTACAATTCTAAGCAAATTAGCCAAAGCTGCGGCTTGTGGTGTTATTCTACCACCACGTTTTAAATGCTTAATATCATAGGGAACCAAAAAAGCAAACATCGGTTCATTGTTTTCAACTTTTTCTTTTATTTCTAAAGGTGTAAGACCATTTTTAAGCATCTCTAATACTTCTTTGTAAATAAATTGAATTGGAAAGGCTACCCCTTTTGTGTCGACAACAGTAATTTTGTCGCCATACTCATTTGCAGCTGCAACAGCTGAAGAATATGCACCACTTAGCTTTTCTGATAAAGTTAAATAAATGATGTGATCATAATCTTTCAATATAAGATCCCACTGCTCTATAAGTAAACCTAAAGGCGTTTGAGATGTAGACATTGCTTTATCTTCATTTAAGAATTGTTTAAATTGATCTAAAGTTAGATCTTTTTCATCAATATAATCTTTACCATCAATATTTATTGCAAAACGAGTAACTAATATGTTTTGATCGTTAGCATCTGCTGTATTAATATCAGCCGCAGAGTCTAACATAACTGCTATTTTCATAATATCTCTCCTGTCTAGCAAAAATCATTATAACATTGAATAGGTATAATTAGCTAAAGTTTGACAAAATACACCAAACCTTCACATAGACAAGCTAATTTACACTAAAAAGACAATAATTCAGTCAATTTACAATAATTAAAAAAGAATCGTTGCATCGGGTGGTATTTATATTATAGATGTGCTATACTTAGAAGGAATAAGAGTTAAAGTAAGTTTTGAAGAAGTTCAACCTTTCATATACTACTTATTTAAGAATGGAGGTAGTAAATATGGAAACAGGTACTGTTAAATTTTTTGACAATACAAAAGGTTTTGGTTTTATAACAATCGACGGAACAGAAAAAGATGTATTCGTACACTTTACAGCAATTAATTCTGACGATTACAAAACATTAAATGATGGAGATCGTGTTCAATTCGAAATAGTCGCAGGCGAACGTGGAGACCAAGCATCTAATGTAACAGTTATATAACATTAACTAGTCACTAAAGAAAGAGAGGCGCAAGCTTCTCTTTTTATATGCAAAAATAATTATTCTTATTAAAAAACCTTTTCACTTAGAAAAGGTTTTATTCTTTTAATGGGGCGACCGACGGGATTTGAACCCGCGCGTGCCGGGACCACAACCCGGTGTGTTAACCGCTTCACCACGACCGCCATTAACGTACATTTAATATAATACACTAAAAGTAGACAAAAGGCAATACAATTTTACAAAGAAGTAGTTTATCTTTTATTAAAGTTAAACGATAAGAATTTAATATATTAAATTTACTTGTTTAGTCAAGTAAACTTAAAATTTCTAAAATACCTTTTTCAAGTAAGTTAGTTGATAATACTTTTTTTGCCAAAACAGGATTGTCTGTAATAATGCTATTAACTTCTAATCTTTGCATTTTTTTTAGGTCTGCTTCACTATTTACCGTCCAGGCATGAACTTCTTTACCTTGATTTTTTAACTGTTCAACTAAACCTTTACTTAAAAATGACATCTCAATACTATAAAAATCAATATTCTCTTCAAAATCAAAACTCCCTAAAGCAAACGGGACAATGTAGCCAACACTTAAACTTGGCTTAATCTTTTTAACTTGAAAAAGTGCCTCTTTGTTTAATGATGAGATAACAGTATGATCAAAGTAATTGTATTGTTTTAAAATTTCAATAACGGCGTTCGCCAATTCTTTTTCGTCATTAGAGGGCTTTAGTTCAATGTTCAACTTTATTGCATTACCCGCCTCTTCAATAACTTCATTTAGGGTTGGAATTTTTTCACCCTTAAAGTTATTAGAAAACCAGGACCCCACCTCTAAAGCTTTTAACTCTGCAAGAGTTAAATCAACTACAGTTCTAGGATCTTTTGCTAAACGGTTAAGTTTAAAGTCATGTATCACGACAACGTGCCCATCTTTTGTTAATTGAACATCAATTTCTGCAGCATCAGCCCTTACCTTTTTTGCTGCCCTTATCGCTGCTATTGTATTTTCTGGTGCATCAGATGAATTACCTCGATGTGAAGTTATATAAATTTTATGTTCTAAAAATTCGGGATTTTCAAAAGTCATCGTTGTCTTATAAGCTCCGTAGCCCTGAACTAATAAAGTGGTTATCAATAAACCTAAAAGCGCATATTTTAAAAGTGGAATATGTGTATGATTGGGCTTTGATAATACTGGGTGGCTTTTTGCGACAACTCCCTTGTATTCATGGTATTTTTGGTTTAAGAAAACTACATTAATCGCACTTACTATATTAACAATAATAAAGACTGTCGCTTTATTAATTAAAAATAAAATTGACAAAGATAAGGCATTAAAACTCTTCAGTGGTGGAATAACATAAAATATAAAAATAAAGGTGAATATCACAGTAGAATATACTAATAAAGAAAAAACACTTATTTTAATCCCAAGCTTTATCGCAGCTACAAGAAAGTTGACCTTATTCTTTGAAACCATCGAAACACTATTTGAGACAGCTTCTTTAACACTGACTTCTGCAATAAATAAATTATGAAATATAAACACTAAATAAAAAGCAACAATAAAAGCTATAATACTAAAAACTGTATATAAAAATAAAAATGAAGGTGTTTTTAAAATAGTATCCATTATAAATTCCGGTATAAAAAAAGCATCAGTTATTATTGTTGACATACCATAGTGAAAGCCTAGCAAAATAACTATTAATA
>JAAZDW010000022.1 GCA_012512595.1 Erysipelothrix sp. | reverse complement strand
TTATTGTCATACTTGTTTGATTATATTTAGATTGTTGGTTAAGTGAATCATTTTCTAACAAAAGAAAGGCTCCTTGTTGATATTGCATCCTATCATTTAGAATTGATAAATCAGAAGGCTCAATAATAAAGGACTCAATATTATTTAATTTTGATACTGACATATTTAATCTATCTAATACTTCTTCGATTTTTGTATGTGTTGAAAGTATTATAGGATTGTCTTCTTTATTATCATGTAACTTTATGGCATAAAGCGCGGCCGGTGTTTCAATGTTTTTATCATTTTGTTCTTGAAAGTTTTGTAAAATAAAAGATATAGCTATCCACGGGTTTTTAGTCAAATCTATAAATGGTGAAAAAGAAATTGAATGTTGAATGTAAAATAAAAAGCGAGAAAAAGTATGCTTTTTAGAATTAGAAATTACCTTATCATATCTTTCTTTATAACCCGAAACTAATTCTTTTAAGCGCATCTGATCAATATCTTCTTTTTGCCCTCTTAAAATCGTTGAATTTAAAAACCATTTGGAATTTGATTGACCTCTAAAGTAGTCATAGTTATTGTTTAATATTGCCTCTTCAAAATCTTCCATGCTATTTAATTGGACTTCTTCTATTTTTTTGTACATATTTACTCCTGTTCTATTATGATTAAGTGTTTCTTTAAAATAGTTTTATTTAGCTTAAATTCATAATATCACTTTTTGGATCAATTAATTCAAATTGATGGTTTATATGTAGCTTTAACCTAAAGTTTTGGGCCAGAAAAAAAAGAATAGGACTAAAAGTCTATTCTTCTTTATTTTTGACTATTTGCTGCGGCTTTTAAAATCCTCTTCAATTTTTTGTTTCCAATTAATGTCGACTTTCTTTTCCATTCTGATATCGGCAATTAATTCACTTACTACTTCATAGTTCAGTTTTGTACCAACACTGTCTGAATGATAAGTAACAGCTCTATCTGAGCTAATGCCAAATTTTGAAGCCGTTTCTACCGCATCTATATTGGCTCCTAGAAATACAAACTCCCAGTTATATCTTTCACTTTGTCTATCAATCAAACTTTTTACCTTTTTGTAATTGTATTCGCTGCTAGCGTTTTCCATGCCATCTGTAATTATTACAAACATTACTTTACTAGCCTGATCTTTCTTGTTTGTGTTTTTAGTTGTACTAATAGTTTTGCTAATGCTAATACCAACTGCATCTAAAAGTGCCGTGCTTCCTCTTACAAAGTATTGTTTTTCCGTCAAGGGTTTTATTTGCTTAATATCCACTTGGTCATGAATTACTTCATATTCATCATCGAATAATACTGTTGTAACAATTGCTTCACCAACTTCTTTTTTTTGTTTAGAAAGCATTGAATTATAACCGCCAATTGTGTCTTCTTCAAGTCCTGACATCGAGCCACTTCTATCCAATATAAATACTAATTCTGTCTTTTTCAT
Organism: Erysipelothrix sp.; assembly: GCA_012512595.1. Classification (GTDB taxonomy): domain Bacteria; phylum Bacillota_I; class Bacilli_A; order Erysipelotrichales; family Erysipelotrichaceae; genus JAAZDN01. The sequence continues at coordinate 54,779 of JAAZDW010000022.1, read as the reverse complement.
CTTTATCTCTCCTTTTCTAGTTCAATCTTATCAAAAAAGAAAAGCATCTTGGTCGCTTGCAATGCGACAATTAAGCCCCAAGCAACATTTGACCAAAACTAAAAAGTGCTTCATTTATCTCATATATATTGTAATTGCCACTTTCAATAAAATATTCAATAATCAAATCAAACTTATTACTTGGAGATAGTGCATAGCCGGCCCTTTGAAGTATGTCATAGGTTTCATCTAAATTTAAACTAAGTGATATGGCAAAGGCGATTACCGTTACCTTACTTGGATTATAGTTGACATCACTTCTAATTTTAGAGAAAAGTCTTCTGTCTATGTTCGCCCCTTTATATGCTTGTACATCAGTAATTGCTTTTTGGTCTATTAGCCTTAACAACATTTCTGAAAAGGTTTCTTCTTTTTCTGAAATAACATCCTTTAAACTTCTTTTCTCATATTCTCTTTGTTCATTAATTTGAATTTGAGAATTTAAATATGATCTTCTCTCAAGATTATATGTGTTAAATTGTAAGTTTGCATCTTCAACATACTTGTCATCAATATACTTATCAATAGTGTCAAATAGTTTTTCACTAATTAAAACTGATTCTTTGCCGTAAACAACCAAGTAAATATCCATATCATAGTCAAGTAAAAAATCTGTAATTGCCGTTATCGCAGTTCGTATAGCTTGGTCTTTAGGATAGCCATATACACCTGATGAAATAAGTGGAAATGCAATTGACTTAATATTATGTTTTAAAGCTAAATCTAAAGAATTCTTATACGCATTGTATAAAAGCTGTTTTTCATTGCTTTTGCCCTCATTCCAAACAGGGCCAACTGTATGAATAATGTTTTTAGCAGTTAGTTTATAACCTTTAGTTATTACAGCCTGTCCAGTCTGACAAAAGCCAATTTTGTCACATTCTGCTTGTAACTCTTTTTTTCCGGCAGCCCTAAAAATTTGCTCACTAAGACCACCATCCATTTTAAGGCTTGAGTTTGCAGTATTTACGATCGCTTCTGTATTCATCTTGATAATATCGTTTCTTACTATTTTAAATGGCATAAAGTCCTCCTATTTTTTTGCATGTTAAAAATCAAATCAATTTTTTCTTTCCGACTTAATTTTTTTATACTAATTTCTCTTTTCATTGCCTCACTTTTACTGTCTAAACTTTCCTGATAAACTAGTTTGACTGGAAGTCGGCCCCTAGTATATTTTGCACCTTGACCTTGATTGTGAGCTAGTAATCTATTATCTAAATCTACTGTATAACCCGTATATAGTGTTTTATCTTGGCACTCTAATATATAAACATAAAACAATTAAATCATCCTTTTCTATAATTTCTTTAACAAGTCTTAAATTTAGGTAAAAAACATTAATATCTTTAATTGCTTAAACTATTGATTTTATTATCTTCTTATATAATATCACTTTAATAGAGCCAATTAGCATATTTTAAATTACTTCCTCCTTAGAAAAAATAACCTAATAAAAAAGTTGAAATTTTATCTCAATTAATTTTGAAATAAAACCTCAACTTTAGCAGTTTTTATTATTTTATAAGACCTATCTTCCTGATCTAACAATTTCAACTACTGTATTAGATGAATTTGGATTTCCTCTTTGGCTAATAACATTTAAATTTCTTTCTGTTCCAATAAATAAGTCTAAAGCAGTTCCACTAACGCCACGGTCACCAACAATTGCATAAAATGGTTCTCCGGCACTAATACCGCCACCTGCAAATGGATGGTTACTAATCTTTAAGATGCTAAACAATGGAATATCTCTAGATGTCGCCACAATATAATACCCGTCATATGTATAGCCTGAGTGCCATTCTCCATTAGGCTGTCTAACACTGTCACCAGCGACCTTTATGCCGCCTGCAGTACTTGAATAGCCCTCTGAGTTGATATTACAACCTCGACAATCAAATCCATATCTAGTAACTCGACTTGGACTATATTGAACCCCACTTGAGAAACTCGATGTATCAACTACAGTTTTTGTTTGAGAAAGAACCTGTACAGGGATAATGACTGGTTTTGGTTTTTCTTTAACTATAACAGTTAGTGTCTTACTAGCAGTATTTTTCGAACTATCAGTTGCACTAAACACAGCTGTATATGTTCCTGGTGAGTTTGTATCGACATCATCTTCAACATCAACTAAGACTGCTTCAAAGCTGTTGTCAGTTACGCTTTCTAGATATTCATTTACATCTAAGTCTTCACCTTCAGTAATCGTGACACTTGCTTTTTTAAGCGTAATCTCAGGTGGTGTTAAGTCAATAAATTGCAATTTTACAAGCTTTTGGACTGAATCGATCTTTATTTTACCTGTTTTCGAATCAGTATATCTTTGAACTTCGACCACAACTTCTTGAACTTCATAACTTGAGTAATCAATGTCACTCGCAACAATTTCACTTAATGAAACATCTTTTTCTAGTGCCTTGGGATGTATAATATATTTCAAGTCCTTACTTAAAACAGATTTTATTACATCTTTAAAATTAGGATTATTATTTATTTCAACTTTTACAACTTTCATTGGTTTTTCTTTGCTTACTGATACTACTTCTTCAGCATTAATGATGACAGTCTTAAATATTAAGGCTGCCAAAGCAAAAATTATTATGTATATCAGAAATATTTGATTGCTTTTTAACTTTGTCATAGTGCCTCCTTAGTGGTTCTAACGACACTAAAATCATACCTAAATTTAGATTGTTTATCAAATATGAAGGCACTGTGCATACATCACATGTTTTCACAATCAAAAATAGTCCGGTTTCAAGCCTTTTTTGCAAGTAATATTTAATTACCAATTATTCCCATAATGTTAACCTTAGCTCATTTATAGTCTTTTTTAAAACCTATTACTTATTATAAAAATTATGCTTGTAGTAAAACAAAATAAAAAAAAAGGACGGCTCCGTCCTTTTATTATTAGTAGAATACTGATTTAACCCTTTTAATATCATTGATTCTCTGTAGCTGCATTTTTTCCAAAAGTTCTTGGTAAGGCAATTTGACCCCTAAAAAATCATTTGCAAAGCCTGGATTAAATACTAATAAAGGGCCAGTCATATTGGTCGCGACAAGGCCTTTATATTTAAAGCCTTCTAACATTGATTTTTTATTTATACCCATACCTCTTTTAACCTTGAAAAAATAATTGTCATGATTTATAGGATAACTTTGGGTAAACTGAGTTTTATTACCAACCATTGGAATCTCTCCATAAAAACCATAGACAACGCAATTCAAACGAGGGTTTCTTTTTATTATCGTTTCAAAGTTAAAAAAATCCATGCCTTTTATAGCTTTCCCATTTTCTTCAATTATTGTCTTTCCTAAAATATCCATAGCATTACCCGTAAACAATGCTTTCATTCCAGCATCAATAAGCTTTTTGAACTGTTTACGATGAGGAAGTAGTTTCTTTAGAACTAACAGTTGAGAGTTTTCACTCATTGATCCTAGATAAACAAGGTCGATTTCACCATTTAAAAATACTGGTTGTTGTAAAATTGATGTCTTAATTACATTGGCTTTTCCAAAGGTTTTCTCCAGAATTAAAATATTACCTTTGTCACCAAATAAGGAACACAGCTCTGGAAAAAGTATTTCTATTTTCATTTAGCAGCCTCCGCTTCTAGAGTTTTTCTAAAAACTTTTACTTGGTCCAAGTTTGTCGTATCATGAAGCAAAATTACACTATCCGTAGTAAATTCTATATCAAGTATTGGAGATGGATCAAGCAGACTAATAATGGATTCATCTATACCTGCTAATACTAATCTGGTCTTGACCTCTAAATTTCTATTACCCATGCAGTATATTTTTTTAATGTTTGGATGGTCTAGGTATTCAAAATCAGTTTCATACTGCCAACTAGTATTTTCAACTTCATTAATATGATAGCTGTGATTTGATTCTTCGTTCATAAAAACTAGGGTGATACTGCCCCAATCTGGCTGTTTTCTAATGAAATCAAAAACTCTTGAGTTTGCGACCGGATTTTGACCTTTGGCTAAAATACTAATAATGTTTTTACCATTTATAAGGGATATATCATAGCGAGTTTCTGTCACTTTAAAAACATCTTCATCAAAGCTTGCTTTAATTTCACTGTGTTGATAGCCAAGTTGTCTTAAGGTGGAAATGGCAGCTAGTTTATTATAATTATCGGTAATATTTCCGGTTTTATTTTTGTAAGAATAAATTGTGTTGTTTTCCACGATTTTAAATTCTGTATCATTTATTTCTGTAATTTCATAATCAATTTTTGGAAGTTTATATCCACATGTTTCACAATTTGCATTTCCAATATGATGGTATCGTTTAAACTTGTAAGTCAAAACACCGTTACATATTGGACAGTAAGGTGCATCTTGGATAATACTATCAGTAATTTGTTCTTCAAAAATTTGTGGCGCAATAGAAAAGTAACTACGCCGATTATTTTTACATAAATTACTTGATATAACATCATCTGCATTTAATAATAAATGCGATGTTTTAGGAATACTTGATTCTAATATACTAAAAATATACTCCACATGAGCATTTCTTTTATAGGAGTCACTTCCAAGATTTGTCACAAGTAGAATATCTGGCTTTTTGTAAGGAAAGATATGGACAGAGGCCCTTTCATCGACTTCGAAAACAGCTAAATCTTTTTTGTTTTTACCAAAAAAGCTAGTTGACCTTAAAAGGGAACTAATAATACCACCTTCAATATTACTTCCGGAAGTATTACTGACGAAATCTACTTTTTTATAAGCTAAAAAATCAACTATCATATTAGTTGTAGTTGTTTTGCCATTTGTACCCGTGACCGCAACTATTATTTCCGGTGCTTCTAAATATTTTAAGACATCTGGGCAAATCTTTTGTGCCACAACTCCTGGGAAATGGCTGGCATTTTTTCCAAATATTTTTAATATGTAGAATGAGGCTCTAGAAATAAACATTGCTAAGTAAAACCTTATTGACATCATTTTATACCCCTTATCAATAGTCTAATTTTACCCCTAAACCATCTTTAAAGCAATAGCTATACGCCTAAACACCCCTATTGTATATTAAAATTATAGAACATCAATGAATTAAGCAGACTTATATGTTTTACTAGCTTTTATCTTTTTATAATTAATCAACTATTTTTAAATTAAACAATTTTTTATGTTTGTACAATAAGCTTTATATAAGTATGAAATTAAGCTGTCTTTCCATTTATAATTAGTTGAAAGCCATTAGTTTTTAACTGTTAAACCTAATAATTTTGCAAAACCGATAGCTTGGTTATTTGATACTATACATCCCTGCAGATCGGCCAATGATACCCAGAGTTTTTCAAACCTAGAAGTAGTAAGGTCAATTTCTTTAAGAGGTGTCCCAGAAAAATTCACCTCATCTAAATCGCATTTAAAAAATCTTACATTATTAAAGATACACTCATAATAATCCGCCTTTAAAAGGGCACAGTTATCAAAAGCAACTTTTTTTAACTTACTATAACCAAATGAGCTAAGGTTTAAAACACAGTTGTCAAACGTTACATTTATAAGACTTGAACTAGAAAGGTCAATACCTAATAACTTTGAATTTCTAAACTCAACTCTAAATAAACTAGCTTCTGCAAAATTGATATTAGACAAGTCACAATTTTCAAATACAACATCATTAAGTTCAATATTCTCAAAATTAATTGCCTTAAATATAACATTCTTAAATATTATTTTTGTCAATGTTATACGATGAAAGATTTCGGTATTAATAATTGTATCCGATATCAAGCAGTTGCTTAGATTAAAATCCTCTTTCTCAGATAAATCAAGAAATGACCCCTTGTTTATTACTTGTGACACTTTTGGTTTTTCGATTTTAGATTTTATCATTTTTTGCTCCTTTCACTAATACATGCTAATGTCCAACATAAATTGGACTAAGTTTCTATCATATATTTACTTTTGCTTTATTTTTTTCAAATATTTTTTTAACATTTTTGCTATGTATATGATACCATCTTTTTGCTGACTCTATAAAACTGTTTAGACAATTCAGATATCGTTATAATTGACAGCAACATATATATGTTAGAGAATAGATTCATGTTAAATAGGAGGAATAAATTATGTCTTTAATAGGAAAGAAAATAGAAGAATTTACTGCGAAAGCATATCATAACGAGGAGTTCATTGATGTAACTCATGAAAATTTTATTGGTGATTGGAGTGTTATCTTGTTTTACCCAGCTGATTTTTCATTTGTTTGCCCAACTGAGTTAGGTGATTTACAAGATCAAAGCGAGAGTTTTAAAAAATTAGGGGTAAATGCATACTCGGTTTCAACGGATACGCATTTTACACATAAAGCCTGGCATGATCACTCTGAAGTCATAAATACAATTGAGTATCCAATGATTTCTGATTCATCACATGTATTATCGAAAATGTTTGATGTTTTAGACGAGTCACAAGGCTTATCACAACGAGGCACTTTCATTATTGATCCAGATGGTGTTATTCAAGCCATAGAAATAAATGCGGATGGAATTGGAAGAGATGCAAGTCACTTAATTGACAAAATTAAAGCGGCTCAGTATGTAAGAAAAAATCCAAGTGAAGTTTGCCCTGCTAAATGGAAAGAAGGAGAACAAACTCTAACTCCTGGCTTAGACTTAGTCGGAAAGATATAGGTATCCAATGAAATTAAATAGTGAATTACAAAAACAATTTACAGGTTACATGGACTTGCTAAAAGATGATATCATTCTTACAGCTTCACTAGATGATAGTGAAAACTCAAAGAAAGTCAAAGACTTTTTGGATGACATCTCAAGTATTTCAGAGAAAATTGTAATAAAAGAAGCCAGTCTAAGTAGAACACCAAGTTTTAGAATTGATACAAAGGCTAAAGTTGGAAATATAGTCTTTGCAGCTGTTCCACTTGGTCATGAATTTGCTTCATTTGTTTTAGCACTTTTACAAAGCAGTGGAGTTGTTCCAAAAATAAGTGAAGAAAGCAAAAAAAGAATACAAGAAATTGATCAAGCTTATCATTTTGAAACTTATATAAGTTTATCTTGCCATATCTGTCCCGATGTGGTGCAAGCTTTAAATATTATGGCTGTACTAAATGATAATATAACTCACACAACCATTGATGGGGCCCTTTTTAAGGATGAAATTGACGACCTTAATATTATGGCTGTCCCAACTGTTATGCTTAATGGTAGAGAGTTTATGGCAGGAAGAACTTCGATTGAAGAAATTCTTGACAAAATAGTCGGAGAAAAACAGACAACAATATCATATTCTAAACCATTTGATGTAATGGTTATTGGAGGCGGGCCAGCTGGTAGCAGTTCAGCAATTTATGCTGCTAGAAAAGGTTTAAGTGTTATTATGGTAGCCGATAAAGTTGGCGGCCAAGTATTAGACACCTTGTCAATTGAAAATTTAATTGGCACAGTCTATACTGAAGGTCCCAAACTTGCCCAAGCTTTAAACACACATATGCAAGAATACAATATTGAAATAGTTAAAAACCAAACAGTATCCAAATTAGAAAAAGACGAACTAATCAATGCAACCCTCAATAATGGTGATGAAATTACAGCTAAATCAGTAATTATTGCCACTGGCGCTCGTTGGCGAAATGCAAATGTTCCTGGTGAAAAAGAATTTAAAAATAAGGGTGTTGCTTACTGCCCTCACTGTGATGGACCACTTTTTGAAAACAAAGATATTGCCGTTATTGGTGGTGGTAATTCTGGAATCGAGGCTGCGATCGACTTATCTAATACATCTAGTAAGGTCACTGTTTTAGAATTTATGCCAGAATTGAAAGCTGATGCAGTCTTACAGAAAAAGATGGAACAACGTAAAAATATTAATGTTATTCTCAATGCTCAAACAACAGAAATTTCAGGCGACAGTCGCGTTAGTGGGCTTAGCTATAAAGACCGAGAGACTAACCAAATTCATGACATAAAATTAGCAGGTGTTTTTGTGCAAATTGGATTAGCCCCAAATACAGAGTGGCTTGGTGATTATTTAGCCAAAAGCCCTATGGGCGAAATTATAGTAGACCAAAAAGGTGAAACAAGTATTAAAGGAATTTACGCTGCTGGTGACTGTACTAATAGCTCTTATAAACAAATTGTTATTGCAATGGGTTCTGGAGCAACCGCAGCTTTAAGTGTTGCTGACTACTTAATGAAAAATTTCGACAAGTAAATAGATTTATTATATTATCAAAAAAGCCTTTTTTAAAAAGGCTTTTTTTAGTCTTGTTTTATAACATTTCTTTGATTAACTGCTCTCGAGACTTATTAGACAAGTCTTGACCTCTTACATCTAATGCGGTAAAGGCACCATATTCTTTTCGCTGGTGCATCTTATAAGTCGCACGAGCATAGGCAACCATTACACTTGAAGTAAATTCTGGATTAGAATCTAAATTTACCGTAAATTCGATTATATGATTATTGTCATCTGAAGTTTTCGCAGTTCTAATAATTCTACCACCTTGAGGCCAATTAGAGTGATCTTTTTCCATTTCTTCCTTTGAAATAAACTTAACTGTTGTACTGCTACCTTTAAAGTAATGTGGAATGTTTTTAATTTCTTTTTCTATGCGATTGCGTTCATTATCATCTTCAACAACTACATAACAAATTTTGTGATGGTTGTTTTTAGCGTCAATCGATTTTCCTTTTTTAAACTTTTTAAGGTTATCTTCATTAGGTATTGAATAGTTTCTAGCCATTTTCACACCTTCAACTCGACCAGCTACATCACTGTGACCTTGACTAATACCTGGTCCCCAAAAACTTAAGGTTTCACCATCAGTTAGAATGGCGTCCATAATTGTTTTTTGCAAACTAAAAATTCCAGGATCCCAACCAGCTGATACAATAGCAGTCGTATTATTTGTCAAAGCTACTTTGTCAACTGTATTTACGTGATCTAAAATTATCGCATGCATATCAAAACTATCAACTAAGTTAAAGTTTTTAGCCAACTCTGGTGATTGTAATCGTAAGTCTCGCTCTGAACTACCACATAAAACTAAGACATCAATCTGTTCCTTGTAGTCTAGCAATTCATCATAATGATAAACAATACTACCTTGGGTTTGAACATTTTCTTTATTTCTTTTTGTAAAAACACCAAATACTTCCATGTCTGGCTGCTTAGCAATTGCCAACTCGACACCTTTGCCTAAATTTCCATAACCTACAATTCCTATTTTTATCATATTATCTCTCTTTCTCTTTTGTTGCTTACTCTTTCATTTTATCAAAGCAATGAACATTATGAAAGGCAAGTACTTTAAAGAATATTTATTATCTTAACAAATAACTACTTTAGATTAATCACTTCTATTATAAAACAGTTTTTAATGGTGAAGTTTTTATCTGTGTTATTGAAATATGCTAAACTATACGTATCTTATTAATTTAAAGGGGTGGTATCTTGGAAGTTTATTCAAAGAAGTTAGTCGACACAGCCGTGTTAGCTGGACAAATTATGTTGGAGTGTAATGCTGAGTCTTATCGGGTAGAAGATACTATGAATTTTATTTTGAAATCTTCCTCATTTAAAACCTGTGAAGCATACGCTATGGCCACAGGAGTATTTGTAACTTTAGATGATCCTACAATAAAAAATATAACAATTATAAAGCGTGTTAAAACAAGACGGATCAATTTAAGCAAAATCTCCGAAGTGAATGCTGTATCAAGACAAATCATTAGTGGCGAAATTGACGTTTATACTGCTTACGATAAATTAGAGTCCTTACAAGCCAAGGATAGTGATACATTAATAAAGAATATTGCGCTCATGGTCATGTGTGGATCCTTTGCCGCTTTGTTTGGTGGCGGACCAGCAGAAATTCTTGTTTCTTTTGTAATATCTGGTATTTTGCCGATTGTAAATATATTGGATAGTAAAATTGATTTAGGCTCGTTTTTCAAAAATGTTTTATCACTAATACCAATGGTCTTTTTAATTATGCTTTCAAAAAAATATTTCTTATTAGATTTAAATGAAGGTCTCTCAATCATCGGCGTTATTATGCCTTTAGTTCCAGGCACGGCAATTACAAACGCCATTCGCGATACTTTTCAAGGTGATTACAATTCAGGAGCCGCAAGAATGCTAGAAGCATTTGTAATAGCCTTATCAGTCTCAATTGGGGTCGCCTTAGGGTTATTATTGTCTGGAGGTATAATTTAAATGCTAATCTTTCAAGTTTTCGCAGCTGTAGTTACCGTTTACTGTACCGCAATAGTCCTTGATGCTCCAAAGAAATTAAATGTTTACATTGGCCTGCTTGGTGGACTTGGTTGGCTCACATACCTAATTCTAATAAGTACTTATGATTATATATTGGCAACTTACTTAAGTAGTGTCGTCATTGCTTTTGTATCACACTTGGGCGCCAGGAAATTTAAAGTTCCAGTAACAGTCTTCTTTATTCCAAGCTTTTTTCCATTAGTGCCAGGAGCTAAGATATATCAATCTGTATACTTTTATATTACTAACAAGCCTGGATTAGGAAATCAATATTTTTTAGAAACTATATTTATATCCGGAATGATTGCACTGGCCATTTTATCGGTTGACTCAATGTTTAGAATCTTTTATAAAAACATTTTAAAAAGATAAACTATTATGATTATCTTAGTTTATTTTTAAAACATTTAGCTGTTTTTCTGAAAACCGTCAAGATTAAATGAAATAAGTTTCAAAAAGATGCAAATGATTGTAATTTTACAATAGTCTTGTTATACTTAATTTACATTTTAGAGAAAGTGATTTTATTTTACATTTAAATTGGCATTTTGTTTCCAATTATATATATATATTTTAAAATATTTTAGCCATATAATAATGTTGTTTTGAACAAAACAAAACCTTTTAATGTATTAATAATAATCTTCTTTAAAATTATTACAATAAAAATCATTTTTATTGTATGAAAGGAGATTTTTTCTATGAGTAATAATACAATTGTGCGAATAAAAGACTTGAAAAAATATTTTTTAACTTCTTCAAAAACTTTTTTTGATGAGGCGACATATGTAAAGGCTAATGATGGAATTACCTTGGATATTAAAAAAGGTGAAACATTAGGTTTAGTTGGTGAGAGTGGTTCTGGTAAATCTACCCTTGGTAGAGCCCTCCTGCAACTCTATCAACAAACTGAGGGTTCCACTTACTACTACGGAAAGACTTTAGAAGAGGTAGCACCTAACTATGTTTTTAAGACAATTAGAAACTTAGAGAAAGATGTCAAAGCCCTTGAATCAAATAGAATCGATAGGCGAAAACTTAAATCTCAATTAGATAATGCTGTTGATGAAAAAAATAAAAACAAATTACAATCAGCCTTTGTGAAAGTTGATAAAAAAATTGATGAGTTTTTTGATACTACAGTTAAAATATTTGGAGGCTTAGTCTTTAGCCAAGACTTATCAGAAACATCTAAAACAGTCGAAAAGTGGTACACAATCCGCGGAAACATAATTACTCTTAGTAAAGAGCTATCCCTTGAAGAATTAGGCTTAGATGCTTTAACAGAGAGAAATGAACAAGATACAAAACGTGGTAATAAGTTAAAATCTAAAATACAACAATTAGTAAATGAATTAAAAAGCAAAGAGGCAGAACTAGCTCAAGTTGATAGTAAGATCGAACAAATTAGACTTACTGCAATGGAAAGTGATAAATACCAACGCTACCAAGATCGAAAAGATTCTGGCATTGATTTAACAAGGTTAACTGATGAAGAAGTACGTCCATTAAGAACTGACTTACAAATAATCTTTCAAGACCCATACTCTTCACTTGACCCAAGAATGACCGTTGCTCAAATAATTGGGGAGGCTTTAGTCGCCCATGGAATGTACAAGAAAAACACTCAAAGGCTAACTGATTATATTGCAAAAGTGATGGAAGAAAGTGGCTTAGAGCCACATATGATGCACCGTTACCCACATCAATTTTCAGGTGGACAAAGACAACGGGTTGGAATCGCTAGAGCATTGGCAGTCAACCCTAAATTTATAGTTGCCGATGAGGCCGTTAGTGCCCTTGATGTTTCGATTCAGTCACAAATAATTGATTTATTAAAAGAATTACGCGAAGAGAGAGATTTGACCTACTTATTCATTTCACATGACTTAGGTGTCGTAAGATATATCTCCGATCGAATCGCCGTTATGTATGGAGGACACTTGGTAGAGTTAGCTAAAACAGCTGATATTTTCAAAAATCCTCAACACCCATATACTAAAGCCCTCTTGAAAGCTATCCCACGCTTTAGTGATAAAGAATTAGAATTTGACAATATAAGTGATGTAAAAATTGACTTTGCATCCTTTGAAAAAAATAAAATCATGGATAAGGATTGGGTTGAAGTAAGGCCAAATCATTTTGTAGCTTGTCGAAATTTAGAAAAGGCGGTAAATTAGATGAATCTATTAGAAGTAAATAATCTGCATACATATTTTGATACCGATGCTGGCGTTATAAAAGCTGTTGATGGAGTAAGCTTTTCAGTCAAAGCCGGAAGAACACTTGGAATTGTTGGCGAAAGTGGTTCTGGCAAGAGTGTTACCGCAATGTCGGTAATTCGCTTGTTAGACTATCCTGGAAAAATAATGTCTGGCGAAGTTTTGTACCAAGGTGAAGATTTGGTAAAAGTAAGTGAGGCAAGAATGCGTTCAATGCGCGGAAATGATATTTCTGTAATTTTCCAAGAACCTATGACTTCGTTAAATCCAGTTTTTAAGATAAAAAAACAGTTAAATGAAGCTATTATCTTACATCAAAATGTAAGCAAGGATGAAGCAACTAAAATATCATTAAAAATGTTAGAAGCCGTTAAGTTAGAAGACCCAAAAGCTTTAATTGAAAAGTATCCACATCAACTGTCAGGTGGGATGAGACAGCGAGTAATGATTGCGATGGCTCTTGCATGCGAACCTTCAATTCTAATCGCAGATGAGCCTACAACCGCCTTAGACGTCATCATCCAAGCTGACATCCTACAGTTAATGAATGATTTAAAGAAAGACTTTAACACATCAATTATCTTTATCTCACATGACTTAGGAGTTGTTAGTCAAATGGCAGATGATGTCATCGTAATGATTAATGGTAAAGTTGTCGAACAGGCTCCAATAAGGAAGTTGTTTGAAAATCCAATCCATCCTTACACAAGAACTTTAATCTCAGCCTTTTTAAGAACGGATATTGATACTGATATCGATAATCTTCAAGTTCTAGATAACTATGAAAAGGAAAATGAAAAATTCGACTTTAAAAACTTTAAAGAACTACGACAAGCTGATAAAGACTGGATAGAAATAGATACTGACCACTTTGTTTCCGTAAATCTAAAATAAAAATAAATGATTAACTTTCAATTTATCAATTATAATTAATACTAATTAACAAAAAAACTGAAACCTTATCTTTTAAAAAAAGAAAGGTTTCAGTTTTTATTTTGTTTTACCAAAACCAGTGAACTATTATAAATCTATCCAATATTTAGTTATAGACCACAAATAAGCACTTTTGTTAATCCTATAAAATTTATTAGAAGTAAAGTCCCAGCCCGTTATAACTCTAAGATATCTTTCCCCACAACTATACTCGCGCCATCCAACAGCCATAACCCAATGCCAATCCAGTATTCCGGTAGTAAGTAAAACCGCTAGTGGTTGCCCCTTAGCTAATGATGTCTTTACTTTTTTAAAAGACCTAAATGTTTTATATTTTAATTTATAACCTTTTTGTAAAAAATAGGTTTTTGAATTTTTTGCAATTAACATTTTGGGGCCATTTCCCACAATCGTGTGTACTGCACTAAAAGTATCGGACAGATTGTTTGTCAGCACTTTGTCATAACCAATGTTTTTATAATACAAAGCCAGATTAGTTATAAACACAGCCCCACAGTGATTTTTAGCGATATCATTAAAATCACTGGTTTGGGCCCATTTTATATCACTTGGCAGTGACAACTCTTGGCCTAGATAGGGTCCCTTTGGTAAATTCGCTTGGCTTATAAAATTATACCGACCTTTTTTCATAGTTTGTTCTCCAATATTTTATCGTCAAAATAAAGAATTTAATCCTCTTCATCAATTATTTCTTCAACTTTGATGGCTTTTATCATCTTTTGTAAATCAAAATCATCGATTAACAAAGTGTGAATTCCATCCTCAGATAATACACCTCGATTTAAATCTTTTGGTATCATATCGTTTCTCTCATCCTCAAAGTCTTGAAACCAAATTTTACTTCCATAATAAGCAGAAAGTTCTTCAATTTGTTTCTTCACTTTTATATACTCTACAATTGCTTTTTGAAGATTTCCAACAGCTTTTAGTCCATCGTTTAAATTTTTTTCCATATGTTTTATACGTTCTATTTGATCCATAATATTCTCTCCTTGTTTTTCTTTTAACTTTATTAATTAAATCTCATATATCAGGTATTCAGTTATAAAATTGAGTACATTAGAAATATTGAAGCCATTAGGCTTGCTACTAATGATACTACTGTAATTTGAGTATTAATTGATGGTCCGGCAGTATCCTTAAATGGGTCACCTACAGTATCACCGATCACACTTGCTTTGTGCGCATCTGATCCTTTTCCACCAAAGTTTCCTGACTCAATATATTTTTTAGCATTGTCCCAAAGCCCGCCTGAATTACTCATAAACAATGCAAGTAAGAGACCACCAAGAATATTACCAACTAAAAAGCCACCAATCGCAGATACACCGGCAATTAGTCCCACGGCTAAAGTCATTATAATTGCAAATGCTCCTGCTGGGATTAATTCTCTTAAAGCCCCTTCAGTTGCTAATTCAATTACACGATCATAATCAGGCACTACATTTGGCAAACCTTCTTTTAACCCTTCAATTTCATTGAATTGACGATGAATTTCTTTTACAAGCAAGCCCGCGTTTTTTGTAACACCTTGAATAAGTAAGGCTGAAAATACGGCAGGTACGGCTGTACCTACTAATAAACCAAATAATACAGTTGGGTTCATAACATCAAAGCCGTTTAAGTAAACTTCACCGACACTGACAAGTCCTAATTCTATTGCACTTTCGTTGACGGTTGTCATAAAGGCTGCAAGTAGTGATATAACAGTAAGACCAGCGGCGGCAATTGAAAAGCCCTTGGTAACCGCTTTGACAGTATTACCTGCACTGTCTAAACTATCTGTAACTTCTAACGCCTTATCTCCTAAACTTGCCATTTCAACAATCCCACGCGCATTATCTACTATCGGACCATAGGCATCATTTGAAATAATCATCCCCACAATCGAAAGCATTCCAACCGCAGCCATGGCAATCCCAAACAAAGCATAACCCTCACCAAGGGGTTCAGCAACTTTAAATGATAAGATACTTGCTAGCCCGATGCCAATCAATGCTGGTAAAACACTAATAAACCCATAAGACATACCACCTAAAATCGTAAAAGCAGGACCAGTTTGAGACATTTCGGCCACATTTCTAACAGGTAGATTTTCATCATTTGTAAAATAGTCTGAAACAACTCCGATTAGTACTCCTACAATTAAACCAATAATCGTCGCAATCCAAAGTCTCCAAAAAAAACCAAACAAATAAGTTGTAAAAGCACTCAAAGCGAAGAACACTAAAGACGTAGTGTATGTTGACACATTAAGGGCATGGGTTGGGTCTTGATTTTTTTCCATTCGAGCAAATAAAACCCCTATCATTGAAGCAAGGAGTCCAAGTGCTGCAAAAAGAAATACCATTATAGTATTTTGTCCATTTGTGGCTATTTTATCTAAGGTAACTGCCATGACAAGGGCAGCACTTAAAGATGCAACATGACTATCAAATAAATCTGCTCCCATACCAGCACAGTCACCAACATTATCACCAACATTATCGGCAATAACGGCTGGATTTCGTGGATCATCCTCCGGAATTCCTAATTCAACTTTACCAGTTAGATCAGCAGCAATATCTGCAGCTTTAGTAAATATTCCTCCACCCGCTTTTGCGAAAAGCGCTAAGGATGATGCACCAAAACTAAAACCTAACAAGGCGGTTGTGTCTTCTGTTAACCAAAACAAAAGGGCTACTCCTAGGGTCGAAAAACCAACAACAGCCATCCCCATTACAGACCCTCCTCTAAAACTCGACATAAAGGCCTGAGATATATCCTTGGTAGCTGCCTCTGCAGTTCTTGCATTAGCCATCGTTGCTACCTTCATTCCAATTAATCCCGCAAGTCCAGAAAATATAGTTCCGGCTAAATAGGCAGTACTCATTACTAGATTGTCCGTAATATTACTGCGCCATAAAGGATGTGGCAAAAAGATGAAAATTAGAATTATCATTACAACGGAAAACTTCGCTAAAATTGAATACTCTTTCCTTAAGAAGGTATCTGAACCCTTTGCGATTAAATTACTTATCGCAGACACTTGCTGATTTTTCACCTCTATTTGCTTAATCCATTTATAAAAGTAAAAAGCAACAATAAAAGCCCCCGCAGCAACTAACAAAGTGAAAACATAAACACTAGACATGGTTATTTTCATAAATTTTGTATGAGTATCTTGCTTAGTAGATAAGAAGACCTCATAGTCCTCCTCCCTTGTTTTCTATTTTTAAACATAAAATAACTCAATTTTGACTCTTCAAAAATACAACAACTACATTTTGTTTATTAATAATTATGACTAAACCTATTCGATAAATTAGTCCTAATAATGATGTTGATACCCAAAGTAAATAGTTATAAATACTTTCAAAATATCCTTCTGACAATATTTATTTTACGTATTGATGCTTATATCTTATCATAATTCAATGTTTTATTTACACTTTTCTATTGTGTTTTGAGATTAATATTTCATTAAAATTTTACTAAAGATATCTTTCAACAATATCTTAAGATCCCACGGTACTTTCCAAAGATAGATAAATTTACAGACAGGGTAAACACACAATATAGGTAGTACAAAGCAATGTTAGCGGACGACTTTATTCGGTTTTATATAATGTTTTTAAAGTTGTAAAAAGCATTTATGGTAGCTACTTACTAGTAGTTAAGTAATATTATTATAATTAAATAGACAATTAAAAAATGTTGAAAGAGCAATATAGGCTAATTCCAACATTTTTATGTTTATCTTGATCATCATTTTGGTTGATGCATTATATTTATATTATAAAATCCTAAAGAAGTTCTTTATACGTTATGTTTGGCAATGACGCTACTTTTATATATGTAGCCAGCTCCCATAACAGATGAACAAATAAGAATGAATATAGATATGTAAAATGGGCTAGTAATAAGTGAACCCATCAATATTGTTAACGACCCCAGTGTTGCTAAAATTGGTATAATTAACTTTAATTTTTTTCCTTCTTTTCTTAATATATTGAATACTAAAACATAAAGAATAATATAGCTAACATAAGAAAATACAATCGATATTTCACTTACATCTCTACCATTAAATAAGTTCAATTTCATGACCATGAAATGAATAGATGCCCAAATAATTTCAAGCACAGCTACCATTATTGCTGATTTAATCGATAACTGTTTTTTAGGATCTATTTCTGATAGTCCATAATCTGGAATCATTTTCTTTTCAGCCAATGCTTGTGGCATTCTAATCGTCCCTAGGTTAACCCCATTTAAAACACCTAACATTGATACTACGACGACTGCCAAAAGTATATTTCCATTTCTATCGCCCAAGATCATTTTACCGGCCTCAAAAACAGCTCCATCACCTATACTTAGTATTTGTTGGGTACCTAATATATTAGCAATCCCATAAATATAAGCTAAGTATACAGCTAAGATAATTAAGGGACTTAGTATTAATGCTCTCGACATATTTTTCTTTTGATTTATAACTTCCGGAGCAATTGATAAAGCGACAACCCAGCCATCATATGAAAATGCCAAAGGTACAAGAGCCGTAATCCAGTGATAATTTGAAAACTCCGTTAGAAAACTAGAATTGGAGAGTACGCTCGCATCGATTGGTTTTGCGAAAAATATCCCATAGACAGCTATTATAACTAGTGGTGCAAGCTTTATTACTGTTGTAAATCTTTGCACTAGACCTCCAAAACTACGACTTAACGTATTAATTAGTACAAAGAATAAATTATACGCTAGACCTAGGCTGACTTGCATAAAAAGTGTTGCCTCAATATCAAATAACATAAACGTGTATATTGCAGCCGCCCAGCCAACGACTATCGCAATAGCAGGCAAATAAACAAACAACTGAAACCAACCAAAACCACTGGCCATTTTTTCAGATATGAAATGTTCAAAGTAAGCAACAAGTCCGCCACTTGATAAATGTCTTTTAGATAATTCTGAAATAGTTAATGATCCAAAAACAATACATGAGGCTCCCAGCGCCAAAACAAATAACCCTAACGCTAGGTTGCCATTTGTATACATAAAAATATCATCAGCTCTAAAATATATTCCAGACCCAATAACAATGCCTACTATCATCGCAATAGTAGTGAATAATCCATAAGACTCTTTCTTTTCCATAATCGTAATTCTCACTTTCTCAAGTTGTACTGTATTTTGCTAATAATTAATTATAATACATATAATGCTTATTAACAATGCAATATGCGGTATTAGAGCAATAAAGTCAACAGAATGCTAAAAGAATCATTAACTATTAGGTTGTTGACAATAATTATTTTTCTAAAATATTTTTACAAAGAAAAAACAGTTCGAAAATGAACTGCTCTTGCTTATTTAGACTTTAATATTTTATAAATACCTTCTTACTCACTTCTTAATGCTTCTACAGGGTTTTTATTTGCAGCTGTTGAGGCTGGAATTAAGCCAGAAATAAACGCCAGAAACATACTTATCAAAATTAATACTAGCGCAGCCTTACTCTCTAAATGGGCAATGTTTGGAATCGCAAATGTATTATAAACAATTATATTAGCAATAAAGCTAATTACATAGGTTACTAAAATTCCAAATGTACCCGCTATAAAACCAACTAATAAAGTCTCAGCATTAAAGACTCTACGGATATCTTTTTTACTTGCACCTATAGCCCTTAGAATACCAATTTCTTTAATTCTTTCTAAAACTGATACATAAGTAATAACCCCGATCATAATTGAAGAAACGACTAAAGATATAGCAACAAAAGCGATCAAGGCATAAGAAATAGTATTAATAATCGTTGTCACAGATGACATTATTGCTCCAACAAAATCAGTATATTTCACTACCTTAACTTCTTGATCCGTATTTTGCATTTCAGTATTATAGTTATCAATGAAATCAATCACGTTTTCTTTTGTAGTAAAATCTTTAGGAAATAGATTAATTTGAGTTGGATCATTTATATCTCTATATCCAAGGGTAGTCAAATTAGAACTTTGACTAATTTGCCCTCGTTCGCCAAGACTGCGAATCAGGTTAAAAAATTCTTCTTCGTCAAGATTGAATTTGAATGCCTGCGCCAATGCATTAGTATCAATTGTAAACGCATTTTGTAGGTTTGTCGCCAAGTCGCCTATTTTTGCTTCAATTTGTCTTGTGAAATCTTGTTGAACAGTTTCCATAATTTGGTCAAAAGCAAGCTTTATGTATGAGCTGAAATAATTTTGCACGATTTCTGTTAACTTTTGGGCGATTTGTGTTTCTGTGTTAAGATTTTCAAATTGTTGAATCAAACTATTTTGAACTGCTTCGCTTCTGATGTATTCGTCAAAATTAACTATCCATTCTTCTGATGGATTTATTCCTTGTTGTTCTTGAGTATCTACAAAGTCTTGAAGTACATTAGTCAAAATTATTTGAATTTCTTCAATAGGTACATTAATTTGTGTCGCAATACTTAAAGCTAGTGTTTCTAAATCTAAACTTGGCAAGATAAGTTGGTCAATATTTATTTCAAAATCTGAAAAATCTATGTTTAAAGCAGACATATCGATATTAAATGAATTCTGAATCATCGTTTCATCGATCGAAATAAAATCATCCAACTTAAAAAGTTCATTTGGAGCTAGTTCTGTTTCATCATCAAATCGCTGACCAGTAAAAATATTTACCTCTGGACTATCAATTTGTTTTTTAACAATTTCATAAGTAGCTGCTTGCTCGATTAAATGTGTAGTAAGTTCATAAGGATAGTATATCCCTGATGATAACATTGGAGTTTTTGTATCCGGATTAGCTTTAACAATACCAACAACATTCAAATCCATTCCTGCCGCGATTATTGTATCCATATGTTTAACATCATCTGACTTATCTATCCATAAGTCGTATAAACTATCATAGGCGTACTTTTCAGCAGGATTGACAAGTTTAAATTTTACCGCCAATATTTCCTCGAATATGATTTTTTCATCTTTGTTTTCTTCTATTTCAAAATCTTCCTCGTTTACAAATTTTTCAAACATATTTTCTAAGGCTTTACGATCTTTTAAACCTAGGGTGTACATGGTTGTATCTGTTAATGATCCGCTATCCATTAAAACCACTACGACCTCGTTAATGCTTTCTGGCCATTTGCCGACAACAACATCATATTGGTCTTCAAAAAGATTGGCATCACCCGGCAGCTCGCTAAAATTTTTCATGCCAAAATCACCAGCGCCTGAAATCATGTCTAAACCGGCTGGACTACCAAAACCAAATTTAGAAAAGATATTGTCAGGATTTACTTGTCTAAGCCCTGGCTTTTCATTTTCTAAATATATCTCTGGAGTTATTCCATATTTGTATTGGACGTTTTTAACATATGGATCAATTTTATTGTGGTTACTTTCAATATATGCTTTAAAACTTTTTAAGTCATTTTTATTTTGAAGCGAAAAAACCGAAGTGATTGTATTAATAACCGGTATTTCATTTTCCTTTACTTCGTCTCTATTCAAAGGCGCGAAGTCGCTTCCTTCACCACCAATAAAACTTGTGATATCAATACCCGAAGAATCGACACTTAGTGGATAAGCACTCATTGTTTCTTGCTCAATACCATCAATGTAAAGATTGATACCGCTCGCTAAGGCAAGAATTGCCGCAATACCAATAATCCCTATCGAGCCTGCAACTGCTGTAATAAAGGTTCGGCCTTTTTTAGTCATTAAATTACTAACGGAAAGTGATATCGCAGTTAAAAATGACATCTTGGTCTTCTTTGATGCCGCTTTGGATATAATTTTTTTGTCTGAATCAATTATATAAGGGTTAGTATCCCCAATTACTTGACCATCTTTTAGTTCAATGATTCGGTTTGTATATTTATGGGCAAGCTCAGGGTTATGGGTAACCATAATCACAAGTCGATCTTTTGCAATTCCTTCAAGTAAATCCATAACTTGCTCAGAAGTGCTACTATCAAGTGAGCCGGTTGGCTCATCAGCTAAAACTATTTCTGGGTCATTAATAAGTGCTCTTGCAATTGCAACCCGCTGCATTTGGCCACCAGATAATTGGGTAGGTAATTTATGGATGTGGTCAATTAGACCCACTTCATCTAAAGCTTCAACAGCTCGTGCTTTCCGTTCTTTTGACGAAACTCCACTTAAAGTAAGTGCTAATTCTACATTAGATAAAACTGTTTGGTGAGGAATAAGATTAAAACTTTGAAAAACAAAACCGACGCGATTATTTCGATAAGTATCCCAATTTGATGACTTATATTTTTTTGTTGAAACACCATCAATTAATAAATCGCCTGAATCATACTTGTCCAAACCCCCAATAATATTCAACATAGTAGTTTTTCCTGATCCAGATGCCCCTAGTATAGAGGCAAATTCATTTTCTCTAAATGCGATAGATACTTCATCTAAAGCATTTTGGACATAATCTTTTGTCCGATATGACTTTGTTATTTTATTAAGTTTTAACATTATAATCACCTTTTCTGCCTCTACATTATACATTAAAGAATGCCCACATACTAATATGATACAGTCCCAATGTCTCTGAGATATTTCAAAAGTATATGTAATTAAATTTCTCAAAGTTACCTAAAATATAAGCCTGGTATATTATTTAAACAACAGACAATTATTGCTATATAGTTAGAAATAATCTAAAACCCAAACCTAATATGCAAAGTTTGGGCTATAAATCTAAATTATAAAATAATAATTCACTCAACATTTTTAAAGTATTGAGGGTTTTTCGCAATAAAATCTGACCCGCGGTCAATTCCTCTTTGTAAGTGTTCAATATATATTTTCTCTATTTTTGGATAGTCCTTTTTTATAATATTATCATATATATTTAGGTGATCTTTATGCAAGGAGTACAAGTGTCCTTCATCATAAATATTTAAAAACATCCTTAATCTTTCATAGTGGTGTTCTAAACTTTTCAAATAATCCCATACACCAAGTCTACCAACACTTTCGAACATTGCTTCGTGAAATTCATTGTCGCTTTTTATAAATCTTTTAGCTAAGACACTCGAATCCAAATTCGCTTCAAATAAACTTTCTTGTTTCATTAAAATTTTTCTAAACTTCTCGTCTATTTTATCATCAAATTTCTCAATTAGAAGTTGAATAACCTTAAGTTCGATTTGCTCACGCATAAATCTTATGTCACTTATCTTTTCTAAGTCGATTAATGTGACATAGGTGCCTGAGTGTGACACAATTTCTAAAAGTCCTTCATATTCAAGTTTCTTAAAAGCTTCTCTAACAGGAGTCCGAGATATAGAAAAACGTTTTGATGTTTCTATCTCACTTATTAGTTCACCTGGGAGCAAGTCCATATACAGTATATCCTCTTTTACTGTATTATATACTAGGCTATTTCCATTTTTTATAATCATTGTATATCACCTTTACTTATTGTAGCAAAATAGCTAGCCATAAAACAAATCAAATTTATTTTTTGTGAATTTATAGAGAAATTGACATTTAAATTAATAATCCTAAAGGTAAAATGTTCTTTACCTTTAGGATTGTATTTTATTTCTTTTTTGTATACTCAACGATATTATTATAGCAAATGTCTTCAACCATTTCGCCTAAAAACTTTTGGTCATTAGGAAATTCACCGTTTTCTACTATATTTCCAATAAACTCGCATAAAATTCTTCTAAAGTACTCATGTCTTGGAAAGGATAAGAAACTTCTTGAATCAGTTAACATCCCAACAAAGCGTGACACTAAACCTGTGGAAGCTAAAACCTCTAGGTGTTCAAACATCCCAGTTTTATGATCGTTAAACCACCAGCCAGGACCAAATTGAATCTTTCCAGGTGTTACTCCATCTTGGAAGTTTCCAAGCATTGAAGATAAAACTTGATTATCTTTTGGATTTAAATTATATAAAATAGTCTTTGGCAATTCATTTGTTTTATCTAAACTATCTAAAAAATTAGATAGATGTTGTGCAACTTCTTTATCTTGCATCGAATCAAATCCTGTATCCGGGCCTATTTCATTGAACATTCTAGTGTTGTTATTTCTAAGTGGACCTATGTGTAATTGCATAACCATATCATTTTCTGCGTATTTTTTACCCATTTGATTTTGAACATAACCTTGATATTTAGCAATTTCAGATTGAGTTAGTTTTTCTCCGTTTTTTCCTTTTAAAAAGATTACGGACACTTCGTCTAAATTTGCGTCTTCATAAAGTATTTGATCCAAGCCATGGTCTGCAAATAACGCTCCCACTTCTACAAAGTATTCCAATCTTTCAAAGATTGCTCTTTCAAAGTCTGAATAGGTTTCAATTGGATAACCAACTGTTTCTGATACTTGTTTAAGGTAAGGGATAAATGAATCTTTTTGAATATTAACAATCTTATCCGTTCTAAAGGTTGGCAGAACTTTTACTTCAAAACCTTCATCTTTAAGAGCTTTATGAAATCTTAAGTCATCACAAGGATCATCTGTAGTACACAAGGTATTTGCATTAGACTTTAATAATATATTTCTAACACTAAAGTCATCATTTTGAAGTTTAAGATTACACTCATCAAATATCATTTTAGATGTTTCTTTATTTAAAGGTGTGTCAATATCAAAGTATCTTTGTAACTCTAAATGTGTCCAATGATACAGTGGATTTCCAAACAGATATGGCATTGTTTCTGCCCATTTTTCAAATTTTTCATAACTTGAGGCTTTCCCAGTTATAAAATGTTCACTAACTCCATTACTGCGTAAGGCACGCCATTTGTAGTGGTCAAACTGGAGCCAAGCCTCTGTTATATCTTTGAATTTTTTATCCTCGTATATTTCTTGGGCTGATAAATGATTATGAAAATCATATATCGGCATCTTTGCAGCATGGTTATGGTATAAATCTTGGGCTGTCTTAGTTGACAGTAAAAAATCATTATCTAAAAAGTTTTTCATTTTATTACCTCTGGACTCTTCCTGAACCATCTCCACCGGCTAAAGTTTCAACTTCCTGAATACTTACGCGGTTATAGTCACCTTGAACTGTGTGCTTTAAACAACTTGCAGCAACAGCAAAATTAATCGCATCTTGTGGTTTTTTGCCATTTAAAACTGAATAAATTAATCCGCCACCAAAAGAGTCACCGCCACCAACACGGTCAACAATATGGATTTTATACGTTGGTGAGAAATATGCCTTGCCACCCGTATATAGCATTCCAGCCCAATTGTTTATTGATGCTGAAACACTTTCGCGTAAAGTTATAGAAATATATTCACAACCAAACTTCTCATTAAGTTGACGGGCTACATCAATGTAACTATCATGTTCAAGTTCTCCTGATGTTACATCCGTATTACCGGCTTTGATTCCAAATGTATCATAAGCATCTTCTTCATTAGCGACAACTAAGTCAACATAAGGCATTAAACCGCTCATTACTTCGTTTGCTTTTTCTTTACTCCACAACTTGTTGCGGTAGTTTAAATCACAAGATACTTTTACTCCAAGTTCTCTTGCTTTTTTAACAGCCGTTAAACATATTGCGGCAACATCATCATTGAGCGCTGGCGTAATTCCAGTAAAGTGGAACCAATCTACACCATCGAATATTTCGTCCCAATTAAAATCTTCTTGTTTTGCAGTGGCAATTGATGAATGAGCACGGTCATATATAACCTGGCTTGCTCTTTGACTAGCCCCTTTTTCTAAGTAATAAATACCAAGTCTTTCGCCACCACGAACTATTTTGCTTGTGTCAACTCCATATCTTCTTAAGTCGTTAACTGCAGCCTGTCCGATTGCATGTTCTGGTACTTTTGTTACAAAAGCTGCGTCCATACCATAATTTGATAAAGAGACGGCAACGTTTGCTTCCCCGCCACCATAAGTTGCTTCAAAAGAATCTGCTTGAGTGAAGCGATGATAACCGTGCGGCGATAAACGAAGCATAATTTCTCCAAATGTTACTACTTTCATAAAACCCCTACTTTCTTAATAAGTGTATCGCATAACCTGCGACACTGTCTTTAATGTAAATTAACTTTAAATTACCATTATTATATACTGCTGTATCATGATCAAAGTTGACTCCGGTTTTCTCTAAATGAAATACCGCTCTATCGACATTGCTGCAAGAAAAAGCTAAGTCACCTTTTTGATCATTATAAATATCGCTAATAAATTTTACTTCGCCAACAGTTGTTTCTTCACTAGTTACATTTTCTTCTGTCATCAATAACTTTTTTAACAATTGTATGTCTTGATCATTTTTGATGTCAGCATTTTTTATACCAACATGGTCAAGCTTTATATCTAACATTTTTTTAACTGCTAAGCGCGTTAAATCTCTTATTGTATCAAATTGTTTATTATCAATTAAATCACTTTTAACCATCCATGTACCGCCACAGGCAAGAATCTTGTCTGAACTTAAATAATCCATAAGATTATTTTCGTTGACTCCTCCTGTAGGCATGAATTTTAGTTGACCATATGGTGCTGACATTGCATTGATTGCATTAATACCACCATTAACTTCGGCCGGAAAAAATTTGACTGTATCAAGCCCTAACTCTATAGCTAGTTCTAAGTCACTTGGTGATGCAGTACCTGGGATGATGGGTATGTTAATTGATTGGCAGTATTTAACAATTTTAGGATTAAGTCCTGGTGAAACAATAAATTTTGAACCAGCCGCGACTGCTAAGTCTACTTGTTCAACTGTCAAAACTGTACCTGCTCCAACTAACATTTCTGGAAACTCATTAGCCATTTGTCTAATTGCTTCTTCAGCACAATCAGTTCTAAAGGTTACTTCAGCAACTGGTAGCCCACCATCAATTAAAGCTTTAGCCAAGGGAATTGCATCTTCAACTCTATTAATTTGAATTACTGGAACAATACCATAGTTTGATATTTCCTTAAAAAGTTTTTCACTCATACTAGACTCCACTATAAGCTGAAAAGCCACCATCAATAGGAAGTACTACACCATTAACAAATGATGATGCTTCTTCACTTGCTAAAAATAATAAGGCTCCGACTAATTCTTCTGGTTTTCCAAATCTTTCCATTGGTGTACTATTTAGTATTTTATTTGATCTTTCAGTATAAGTTCCATCTTCATTTAAAAGTAAGGCTTCATTTTGAGCTGTTAAGAAAAATCCTGGTGCTAAACCATTTACTCTAATTCCAACTTTTGATAAATGAACTGCTAACCACTCAGTAAAATTAGACACTGCTGATTTTGCTCCAGAATATGCAGGAATCTTTGTTAAAGGAGTATAAGCATTCATAGAAGATATGTTTATAATTGTACAGCCACTTCTTCCAACCATGTCCTTAGCAAATTCTTGTGATGGTAAAAATGTTCCCAAAAAGTTTAAATCAAAGACAAATCTAATGCCATCTTCATCTAGGTCAAAAAACGTTGTAACGTTTTCATCCTTATTATTTAAATCTTCTTCGTATAAATATTCTTTGCTTGTATTTCCCTTTGGATGGTTGCCACCTGCTCCATTTAATAATATGTCACAAGGGCCTAGTTTATCTAATACAATTTTGTGTGCTTTAACTAAATCTTCTTTACTTAAAATATCAGCTTTGACCGCAATTGCCATCCCATCATTGGCTAATATCTCTTCAACTTTGGCGTCAAGTTTTTCTTGATCACGACCAAGCAGAGCAACTTTTGCACCTGAAGCGACTAAGGCATCAACCCAAATATTGCCTAACACTCCGGTTCCACCTGTAACTACAACAACTTTATTATTTAAATCTACTTGTAAAGGTAACTTCATTTATTTGCCTCCTAATTTCTCTAAGGTTTCCCAGATTCCACCTAAGTACATTGCACCTAAGGCACGATCATATAATCCGTATCCTGGTTTTCCAGTTTCGCCCCAAATCATTCGACCATGATCTGGTCTTACATAACCCTTAAAGCCAGCATCATGATAGGCTTTTAAGATTTCAACCATATCTAATGATCCACAGCTTGAATAGTGAGCTGTCTCTTCAAAAGAGCCATCATCACCAATTATTTTAACATTACGAAGGTGGGCAAAATGAATTCTTTCTGCGCCTGCATATTTTTTTACCATTGCCACAAAGTCGTTAGTTGTTGAACAACCTAAACTTCCTGAACATAAAGTTAAACCATGACGTTTGTCATCATTTAAAGCTAAAAATCTATCAAGGTTTTCTTCATTGGTGATAATTCTTGGAATTCCAAAAATTGGCCAAGGTGGATCATCTGGATGAATTGCCATATTGATATCATTTTCAATTGCTACTGGCAATATTTCGGAGATGAAGTAAGTTAAGTTATCCCATAGTCCTTCATTGCCAATATCTTGATATGATTTAATTAAATCTGCAACTTCTTCTGGTGAATAAGAGGAGTCCCATCCTGGTAATGAAAGTTTTGTTGGGTCTAGTTTATCGATTTGATCTGTATAAAAAACAAGGGCGTTACTTCCATCTTCTAACTCTTTATTTAACTCTGATCGAGTCCAGTCAAAAACTGGCATAAAGTTATAACAGATTGTCTTTACTCCATGAGCAGCAAGTCTTCTAATATTTTCTTTGAAGTTGTCAATATATAATTGATAATCTCCTCTTTTAAGCTTGATATCTTCATGGACTGGAACACTCTCAATAACTTCCATATCTAAACCATAACTATGCACTTCATCTTTTAATTCTTTTATTTTCTCATTTGGCCAAACTTCTCCTACTGGAACATCGTATACAGCTGTTACAACACCTGTCATATTTGGAATTTGGCGAATATAATTTAATGTGACCGGGTCATCTTTTCCGTACCATCTAAATGTCATTTTCATATTATTCTCCCTTTCTTATAACAATTATGAATTTATTATTAACTATCTAATTTTTAAAAAGTTTCTTCACATTCCTTATAAACTTATTATATAACACTTTTATAAGCATAAGCACTATAATATGTTGGACTCATTAGTACGTTAATTAAATCTTAGAATTTATTTGATATAACTTTAGAAACTTTTCTTGTCTTTACAATCTCTACATTATATTTTTATGGACTCTTCTCCAATTACATGTTGAGAAAAGCCCATACTAATAAAATTCATTTGTCATAAATATCTAATTAATATTAGCAGTTTTATACTAATAATTGTTTGTGTCATTTTATTATTTAATAAAAACTAATCTCTAAAACATGTCCCCATAACCCATTTCAACAAGGTTATCATATGAAATCTTTAAACTTTCAAAGGCGTCTTTTCCATAAGTGTCATCTTGTTCAACTAAGAAATACTTAGCTCCAGATTTAAGTCCTGCAGCAATAATTGCGTGAAAGTCAAGATTTCCTTCTCCAACTTCTGCAAATTGAATTACATTTGCAAACTCATCCATGAATGATTTGAAATCGCCTTTTGCTAAATGGTCTAAAGCCGATGGATCAAGTGATCCAACACGGTAGTCTTTTAAGTGAATTAAATCTACAAGACCAGCATATTTTTCAATAATTTTTACTGGATCTTCACCGGCGCGTTGTACCCAGTGAACATCTAACTCAAAGCCAACTGAAGGAGCTTTTTCTCTGATAATATCTAATAAATATTTACCTTCAAACTTTTCAAATTCAACATGGTGGTTGTGGTAGTATAACTTAATTCCATCATCTTGAAGTTTGACTGCCATTGCTTCTAACTTCTCACAGAATTCCAGTACTTTTTCTAATGAAAACATACTTGGGATAGGTAACATTCCAATTCTAAAAAACTCGCAGTTAAGTGTTTTTGCATCTGCAACAATTTTGTCATAGTCATCTTGTAAGTTTTCTTGTGGCATCATTGGATTTCCTTCAAGGGCTGGTGACATTGCGACTACTCTAATTCCAAAGTCATCACATGCTCTTTTCATTTCAGAAACATTTTCTTCAGTCATTTTAATTTGTGAAATTTCAATAGTGTTATAACCGATTTCACTAACTTTTTTTAATGTTTCATATGCTCCAAGCTCATCAAATTTTCCTTTTAACATCATTGCTTGTACGCCAATTTTTGCTTTACTCATATTATACTTCCTCCATCTTTACTTTACGTTTCTCTTTTGATGAAATATGGATTGCATCAATCATTTTGATTGAAACAGCGGCATCTTCGACCGTCACATAATCATCAGTATCATTTATGACTGCGTCATAAAACTCTTCAAAAATAATCTCATGACTTGCTCCATAATATGATTTAGGGCCACCAAGAGTGGCATCTTCAATTAATTCTAACTCGTCATGTTTATCATCTGTTATATATAACTTACTATTTCTAATCGTTAACTCTGCTTTTTCCAAATATACTTTAATCTCAACACTATCATTAACAACATTTGCATTTGTAGCCATGTAAAATCCTTTAACATCGTTTTCAAATTCAATGTTTGCCACTACTGTATCTTCAACTTCAATTTCATAATCTAGCAGTTGACTTGTTGATCCAGTGACACTGATAATGTTTTTCCCTACCAATTGCATAATATCTAAGGTGTGAATTGATTGATTAATCATTGCTCCACCACCAGCATATTTCCATGTTCCACGCCAACATTTATCTTCATAGTAAGCCTTAGGACGTGCCCAAGCTACTAAGCCTTTTACGCCTTTGACTTTTCCATAATCTTCACTAGCGACCATTTCTAACAATTTTATAACTGAGGCATTGCGTCTGTTTTGGAAACAGACGGCAATTTTAGCATCAGTATTTTTACTTAATTCAATTGCTTTTAAAGCTTCTTTATAATCAAGGGTTAATGGTTTTTCTTGTAGTACGTGAACATTGTTTTCAACCAAGAATTTTGTTACAGGATAATGTAGATAATGTGGCAGGCATACGTGAACAATATCCAGGTTTTCTTTTTCTACCATTTCTTCATAATTAGTATAGAAATTTACATCCTTTACAAAGTCTCTTTTGGATTCATCAATATCACAAATAGCAACAAGTTTAACTTTTTCGCTTTTGTTTATTAATGGCACATGAATATGTGCTATATCTCCAAGTCCTATTATTCCAACTCTAAGCATATTATCTCCTCTATAACAACTAGTCTCTTGTTTCGTATTTTCCTTCAGCTTCGATTCTTTCATTTAATAGTTTTAAATATTCATCTTCATCAAAGTCCATACTTACTTCTTTATCAAGCCAGCTTGATAAGTGCATTGCATTTGCTAATCTAACGCCAACAATTCCATCAGATCCTGGTGCAACTAGTGGTGTGCCGTCTAGGATATTAGCCGCAAAGTTTTCTAAAACTCTTGCATGTTGTAATCCGTGTCCTTCTGGTGCAAATTCAAGAGTTTCAACTTCCCAAATTTCTGATAAATCCATTCCACCCATGAACAGTTTCATAACATCACTCATGTCCATATTATTACTTAATTCAACTTCAGGTTTCTTTAAACGAGTAATTGTTGCCGTCTTACTATTTTCAACTACAATTTTCCCTTGGTCACCCAAGATTTCAAATCTATCAGTACCAACAATATCATGAGTACATGTTGTAAATGAACCCGTTACACCATCTCCATAGTCAACAATACAGTTAACTTCGTCTTCAGTTGCAATGTCTCTTCTAAATCCGTAAGCATTCTTTGCAAAAACCTTTTTTGGTACTCCACAAATCCATTGCCATAAGTCTAATTGGTGTGGTGCTTGGTTAACTAAAACTCCTCCACCTTCGCCACCCCAAGTTGCTCTCCAATCACTTTGATCAAAGTACCCTTGTGGTCTCCACCAGTTAGTGATTATCCAGCTAGAACGTCTTATTTGACCAATCTCGCCATTTTCTACAATTTCTTTTAATTTTTGATATAGAGGGTTCATTCTTTGGTTGAAGAATACTCCAAATGTTAATTCTGGATGCTGTGCTGCCTTAGCATTCATTCTCTCAACTTCTTTAGTATAAACACCTGCTGGTTTTTCACCTAGAACGTGAAATCCACGGTCTAAAGCTTCAATTGCCATTTCTGTATGGAAAAAGTGAGGAACAGTAGTAACAATTGCATCTACATCTCCACTTTCTAACATTTTAATGTAATGGTCATAAAATGGTACTCCTGGATGTTTTTCCTCTGCTAAAGCTTCTTTAGCTGGGTCAATATCACAAATCGCACCAATTTCCATATTTGAAACTAAGCCATTATTAAGAAGTTGACCATATAGTCCACCTTCTGCACCGAAACCAATAATTCCAAGTCTTACTTTTTTCATTTATATCTCTCCTTCTATTTCTTTTAATATTTCTAATAAGGCATCATATTGCATTTGATAACCTTCTGCACCATCTTTTGCCTTGTCAGCCTTAATTACATCTTCTGCTGCTTCGAGTTCTAAATCTTGCAAGGAATCAAACATAACTAGATGCGGCTCAAGAGTTAAAAACCCTTGGTAACCTTTTGAAATTAAATCTTTTAGAATTTCTTTAATATTTCCGTCACCTGTTCCACAAAGAACATTTTCATTTAAATCAAATACGGCATCTTTGATGTGAATATAAACAATTTCTGATTCTAGCAATTTATAAGCTGGTAGTGTCTCAACATTAACTTGGACAAAGTTAGCAAAGTCAAAAATCGCTTTGAAATACGAAGAATTTACGCCCTTTAAAATTTCTAAACAACGAACATCAGTGTCACCAAAGATATCTTTTTCATTTTCATGGAGTAAAATGACATCATATTTAGCTGCAATAGCAACATATTCCTTCAATTTACTAATTACATTATCACGATAAGCATCTGCTCCTTCATCCTTTGGAATGTAGAAACTAAATATCCTTATATACTTGGTACCCAGAATATTAGCTATTTCACAAAGGCGGTGTAAATCTTCTTTTTGTTTAATAAATCCTTCTTCATCATCAATAAACACTTTACCAATAGGAGATCCAATACTAGAAATTGAAACTTTGTATTTTTCTAAAGTCGGTTTGACATAGTCATTAATTTCTTCAATTGTATAATCATTAATGTTTCTTTTATCAACACCTCTTATAGATATATAAGACATACCTAACTTTGTAACGTGTTCTAACTGTTCTATAAAATCAGAAGATATTTCATCCGAAAATCCAGAAACGTGAATATTTTCTATCATTTAATCAGTCCCTTCCTTTTTAATCACATAAGTGAGCAAGGACCAAGGTCATTGCTCACTATTATTTAATCAATTATTCAACTTGTGATAGTATGTATTTTTCTTTTTCAGATTGAATATGTTTTTGAACTTCAATCATTTTCTCTTTGTCTAAGTCATAGAATTTCATAGCTATTAGTGAAGCAATCCAACCTAAAACTGGTAAGCCAATAAACAGAGCCATTGTAAGCCAGAATATTTGTGGAGTCGCGCCATCTGTAATATCTGGCATTCTATCAGTAAACCCAATAGCCGCTACTGAAAATGCAATTATCATTGAAGCAAAAGAAGATATAAGCTTATCAACAAATGAGAATAGTGTTCCCATCATACCTGGTACAAAGCGTCCACTCTTATAAGTTTCATAGTCAGCACAGTCAGAAATCATCGGAATAACAAAGGCTCCAGAAATTGTCTTTGCTCCGTTTGATATTATAAGTAGTATTAAAAATAGTGCAGTTGTCAACCCAAAGTTTTTAAGACTAATTTGAGTTGGGTCAGCTAATAAAAAGAATAGAAATAAGATACCATACATTACAATTGATGCTTGAGTACCAAATACTAAGGCTTTTTTCTGCCCAAATTTACCAGCATACTTTGTTCCCCATAGAGTTATTAGTAGAGTTGGAACTAACACAATCATCCCTATCAATCCACTTAATGAGAAGTCGCCAATAATAATTCCGTATAACATTACTGCTACTGTTGCGTTACCAGCAACACTTAAAGCAATTTTATCAGTACCTGCAGCTACAATTAACATTTGAAGAGGTCTATTACCTTTAAGAACTGGCCAGTAATCTTTAAACGTAGTTTTAGTAGAACCTTCACCTAAACCAAAGAATTCTGTTCTATCTTTAGTCCAAATACCAATTACTGCTAGTGCTGTCAGTATTCCTGAGAAGATAACTACTGTTAAGGCTAATTCATGAAATAAAGCAAGTTCTTGGAAACCACCATGTTTTGGCACCAAATATGTTGAAACATATAATGAAATACCTGTCATTATAATACTATTGTAAAGCATATCAAACAATCCAAATTTTGGTCTTGTTTCAGGATTATTAGTCATAGCAGCCTGTCCAGCTTTTGTACATGCTGTTTGAAATGTATAACCAATAATATAAATTGCATACATTGCTATGAAGTAAACTAGTCTATATTTAGGATCAACTAAGTGAGTTGTATGATAAATAGTAAGTGTCATTATCCCTAAGATAACGTTACCCGCAACCATAAATGGTCTAAACTTACCAAACTTACCGTCTGTTTTATCAATAAAATATCCAACAATAGGATCTGTAAATCCATCAAAAATTCTCATTAAAGTTAAAATTGTACCAACTGTAACTACCGCTAAACCGGCAATACCACTTGCATAATAAGAAACATAAGCCATACCAATCATGTAAAGATTAGTAGCTGTGTTATTAAATGC
The DNA here is from genome assembly GCA_012512595.1 of Erysipelothrix sp. Taxonomy (GTDB): domain Bacteria; phylum Bacillota_I; class Bacilli_A; order Erysipelotrichales; family Erysipelotrichaceae; genus JAAZDN01. Next base: position 20,653 of record JAAZDW010000022.1, on the reverse strand, counting down.
AAAGAGCCCTAATCTCCAAAGAGCAACTTCATTATAAACGCTTTGGCCAACTTTACCTTTAATAGTAACTTCTGCTTGCGCAAGAGCCGCAAAAACTTGGCCCACTTCTGTACCTATAGCAACTTCTAAATTTCTTGATTGATTAACCCCTAATACACCATCAATCTTTTCAAGAGCAGCTATATCTACTAAAGACTCGTCTTTAATCGAAAAAAGCAATCTTGTTGCACACTGTTCTAGTAGTAGAATATTATTTCTACCACCTACAGCTTTAAGAATTCTACGTGAAACTTTTTTATAATCCATCTTTTCCTCCTCAAAACAAACTTAGTTGTTTTACAAATGATTCTCCGCCTTGATAGCGGTATCACAAAAACATTATAACCAACTTGTATACAAGTGTCAAGCCTAATGTGAAAAACTTCTTAAAGTCTTTTAATCGTTCATATACTTGGTCTTTTTTGAATATTTTTAAATACAATTCTCAATTTTCTTATTTTTGTAATCTTTAAATAATCAAATATTTCTAAAATAATACGATTTATTTCTAATCGACACAAAATATTACTATCTTTAAAGTAGTTGATTTATTATAATGAATCTATATCATTGAAAAAATACTTTAGGAGGTAAATAATGAAAGAATTTATTAATATCAACAAGAATTGGAAGTTTTTAAAAGAAGATGTAGAATTATCTAAAAATATTGACTTTGACGATAGTCAATGGGAAACAGTAAATGTTCCGCATACTTGGAACGCCATCGATGGTACGACTGGTAGTGATTATCACCGAGGTGCATCTTGGTATCGAAAAGATCTAAACATCGATTCAATGGCAAAGGGAAACAGAGTATTTATTGAATTTAATGGTTCTAACAGTATTACCGACGCCTACTTAAATGGACAGCACTTAGGCCAACATAAGGGTGGCTATGCAAGATTTAGATTTGATATCACACAAGCAATGAATCCCGGTGGAAATAATGTATTAGCGGTTAAGGTTGATAATACATATGTTGACGATGTTTATCCACTAATGGCTGACTTTACCTTTTTTGGCGGTATTTACCGAGATGTAAATCTTATTATCACAAATAATGTCCACCTTGACTTAATGGACTATGGTTCCCAAGGTGTATACATTAGCCAAGATAGTGTAAGTGAGCAAGAAGCTTGTTTAACTATTAAGTCCAAGCTGGTTAACTCAAACAATGAAGATAAAAATGTTAGGTTGTGGATTGATATATTAGATGCCGACAATAATATTGTAACTTATGCAGCTAAAGAAGTTGTTTTATCGGCAAAGGAAAATAAAGAAATTGAAATGCCAATAGTTATTGACAAACCTACTTTATGGCAGGCACGCAATAACCCTTATATGTATTCAGCAAAAGTTTATTTAACAAGTTTTAATGATGTTTTAGATGAGCTTATTATTCCTTTTGGGGTTAGAACATTTAATGTCGATCCTGAAAAGGGCTTTTTCTTAAATGGAAAACAAACAAAATTAAAGGGTGTTTCAAGACACCAAGACCGAAAAAATATGGGATGGGCAATTACACCAAAAGAGCATAAAGAAGACATGGAGTTAATTAAAGAGGTCGGGGCAAACTCGATAAGGCTAGCTCATTATCAACAAGATCAATACTTCTATGATTTATGTGACCAAGAAGGTATGGTAGTTTGGGCAGAAATACCATTCATATCAAAAATGTCAGAAACAGATTTAGAAGGAAAAAATGCTAAGTTACAAATGACAGAATTAATTAGACAAAACTATAACCACCCCTCAATAATGTTTTGGGGAATTCAAAATGAAATTCAAATTGGAGGAGATCGACCAGAAGTTAGGAAAGTTGTTAATGAATTAAATCAGTTAACTAAAAAAGAAGACCCAACAAGATTAACAACAATGGCTAATATTATGCTATTTGGTAAAGATGATGAATATAACTTCTTAACAGATATTGTTGGCTTTAATCGTTATTTTGGCTGGTATGAAGGTAAAGCCGAAGATTTTGAAGAGTGGATAAAAGACTACCACAGTACTAATCCAAAAGTCCCTTTATGTATATCTGAATATGGTGCAGAGGGAATTATAGAATATCATACTGCCAATCCAGCGGTTGGCGATTATACTGAAGAGTACCATACTTTATACCATGAAATAGTATTAAATATTTTCAATAAATTTGAGTTTTTGTGGGCAACTTATGTTTGGAATATGTTTGACTTTGGCGCCAATATTAGAGATGAAGGCGGAGTTAAAGGGCGAAATAACAAGGGCCTAATTACTTATGACCGAAAAATAAAGAAAGACGCCTTCTATATGTACAAGGCTAATTGGTCAGATGAAAAGCTTGTGCATATAACTAGCAAACGTTTTATCGATAGAGCAACCAAAACTATTGCAGTAAAAGTTTACACAAACTGTGAAGAAGTTACTTTGTACTTAAATGATGTCGAAGTTTCTACAAAGACAGCTATTAATCATACAGTGACTTTTGATGATATTGTTTTAAAAGATGGTGTTAATTATATAACTGCAAAAGCTAAAGATGGAGATAAAGACATAAAAGATGTTGCAATGTTTAATAAGGTCACAGCACCAAATGAAAGTTATCTTATCAAAAAAAGTGATAAAACATTTGTCGGTAACTGGTTTGATTCACCAGATGTTGACGATATTGAAATAAAAGAATTAATAATCGCTGATAATGTTTACTCAATTGAATCAACTTTCGCAGAAATTCTTGAAAGTGAAGAAGCAATGGTTGTCTTGAGAAAATATTTAGGTGATTTTGAAAATAACCCAATGCTTGAAATGGCAAAAGGATTTAAATTAAGTTTCTTAGCTAATTTTGACTCAAAACAGTTTAATGATAAAATGATGTATGCTATTAATAGCGAGTTAATAAAAATTAAAAAATAGCTTATTAATTACATCGTTATAAAATAACATAAAATTTAGTCCTCTATTTTTGATTTTTTGTAAATTTTACATAATAATCTAAAGAGAGGACTTTTTATTAAAAATATCTCATTAAACTAATTCATAACGTTAGTCAATTACATTACAAAACAACTTCTTGTATTAATGACTAGGTAAATATATTATACTGCTGTAGAACACCCATAATAACAGTTAAACAAAGGAATGATGATAATGAAGGAAATAATCAAACATGTTGATAACATTTGTACTTTGATTTTTAGTTTTTCAGATATGGATACATATTTTATTGATGATAACTTTAACACAGTAATTAATTATAGCTATAACTTACTACCAATTTCCCTGCAACCTCATTTTGCTAAACCAGTAGATTTTGTTAAAAATGAACATATCGACTCAAAGCAAATGGTATCTATAATTACGACCACAAATAAAACAAACTTTATTTCGGCAAAAGTTCACGTTAATGAAAAATATATTGGAAATATTATTTTAGGGCCCTACCTTATAGATGAGCCATCTTTATTAATGATTGAAGATGTACTATTTGAAAATAAACTCTCTATTTTACTAAAAACAACACTTAATCAATACTATGCTTCACTACCACTAATTTCACCATATAAGGCAAAAAAACTTGCTGAGTTTTTAGTTTTCAACATTAATAACTTAAATTTAAGATCAACAAAAGATATAAGTATTGAAACAATTGAATACAAGACCGACAATCAAGATTGTTTTATACCTTATAATCCTGTAGCAAGTATAAGTATGTCGGTTAAAGACATCAATACAATTTATAGATTAGAAAATAGATTAATTGAAGCAATTGAAAAAAGTGACAAAAAAGAAGTAGAGCGATTAACAAAAGAATTTCTTTCAATCGCAAAAAATATTCCTGACCGATTGCCTCAAGACGTTATACGCTCGCGTAAGAATTTATCAATTGTTTTAAACACCTTATTGCGCAAAGCTGCTGAAAAAGGTGGATTGGATTCTATAACACTGCACAGTATTTCAGAAAGATTTGCAATTGAAATAGAAAAAGCAACAAACATCGCTACTCTTTTAAAAATCATAAACACTATGGTTCAAACTTATTGTAGCGCTACCCGCAAATATTCACTAAAAGATTACACTTATACAACTCGAAAAATAATTGAATACATTCGCAGTAACCTTGACCAGGATTTAAGTTTAATTAATATTGCCACCTCTTTAAATTTAAGTGTATCTGAACTTTCTAGACAATTCAAAAAGGAAACAAATATCTCGCTGGTGGACTATATAAATATCCAAAGAATTAATGAAGCCACCTACCTTTTACAAAATCAAAAGATGTTGATTACAGATATTGCTTATATGGTGGGCTTTAATGATGGCAATTATTTTACTAAGGTATTTAAAAAAGTAAAAGGTATTACCCCTAGTAAATTTCGACAGAAAATAGGATAATTTCCACATATTATAATATTTAATTAAAGTGTTGAAGTATCGTTTAGTTAAAACAATTAAAAACAACCGGGTTATAATCAGTTAAGTTGATATATAAATCCGATTGTTTTTTATTGTTAAATCTCATTTAATTTAAAACTTTTGTACTTGAATATCCTTTTTTATAATGCCAAATCGATCAGAAGTGATTTTTACACTAGCTACGCCTGATTCACCAATTGTTTTAACCCAAAAACCAATTGAGCCGCCTATTAAAGATATCGCTTTTGGACCGATAATTTCAAGTGGTCCATCACATTCAACTTTTAATACGTCATTTGCATAGACGATATTATTATTAAATTCATCTAATAACTCCACAACTATTCGTGTGACGTCATAGGTTTTATCTTCAATCAAAAAATCTTTGTCGATAGTCATTTTTAAATTTGGCTTTGACACCTGACTTTTTACAACCTTGGCAACACTTTCATCATTTATATAACCTTCAAAGAAGTAGCTAGTTGCCTTTTCTCCCCATCCACCAAAATACTTGGTATACAATGCCTCTGCATCGTTCATATTTAGTTTATACTTAAGAAATATCTTTCCCATTTTTATAGTGTCAATTAAGTTTAAATTCAGCCCACTCTTGTTTACTTTGATCAAAAGTTGTTTAATCGTTTCTGCATCCTTAGGAGTGAATATTTCATTGTTTTCGATTTCATCACCAATTAAATCATCAATTATAATTGGCGGATGCAAAAGACTCTTATACTTTCTTTGATCTGGATAAAAGGTGTTGATGTATTGATTATTTTTATATAATTTAATGTAGTCGCAATTAGTAAAGACATGAATATCTTCCATTAAAGAGGCATCATATTCACCGATATTTAAAGAACTTGCAACATGCATCACAGGTGTTTCCATTTGCTGAGACTGGTATGCATAAGCTGCATACTTAGGAATACGAAACATATCCATAACTCCGTGATAACAAATTCTATCACCACTTCCAAAGTCTTTATGAGTATTGTAGTCAAACATACACCAGCCAATTGCCCCAGATATGTCATCATCGTTTTCCATTGCCGCCAAGACATTTAAATGCCTTAGGGCATGGCTTATACGCCGTGATTCATTATCAAATTTTTTAGTCGGAAACATGTGCCCATTATATTCAGTTATAAGATAAGGTTTTTTGCTTTTAGTAATCTTTTTCTTTTTATCGAGTCCTTGATTATCTCCAGTATGCACAAAATCATTGTATGTATAGACATCTTCAATTATCTCTTTTGCAGCCATGTCTCTTACACCACCAGTTGGTCTTGAATCATCTAATTTTCTTGCAATTGCATTAGTTTGAGTATAGAATTTCTGGTTATCCTGAGATTCATTGATTCTAACTCCCCAGATGATAACACTAGGATGATTTATATCCTTTAAAATCATTTCAGAAACATTTTCTATTGACGTATCTTGCCACTTTTGATTTCCGATGTGCTGCCAGCCTGGAATTTCATCAAAAACTAATAAACCTATTTCATCACATCTGTCTAAAAAATGATCACTTTGCGGATAATGAGATAGTCTCACTATATTTAATCCTAAGTCATACTTAAGAATATCAGCATCTTTATATTGAGCACTTTTTGGCATTGCATAGCCTACATATGGAAATGATTGATGGCGATTGAGACCACGTAACTTTAGTTTTTCACCATTTAAATAAAAACCTTTACTTGTAAAATTAATATCTCTAAAGCCAAAACGAAGATTATGGCTATCAATTATTTTATTATTTAATATAAGGTTAACTTTCAATGTATATAAATTTGGGTCATCTAAACTCCATAAGGCAACACTGCTGACAACTTCATTAATAGTATGTTTTTGCTTAAAGTTAGAGGTCAATTCTACTTCTTCTTTAAACTCTTGGACAATTTTCTTTTCTTTTAAAAGTGAAAACTCACATATCAAACTTTGAGCGGTTTGCTTGTGATTGGTAAAATAAAGATCAATATTAAGTGCTGGTGACTCTGTAAGAACATCTTTGGTCGTAATAGCAACATTCTCTATATGAGTCTGATTTACATATTCAAGTGATACTTCGCGGTAAATCCCACCATAAGTCAAATAATCAATTACAAAACCAAAAGGTGGTATCTCTTCTCGTTCATTAGAATCTACATAAACAGCTAGTGTATTATATTCATTGATGATGGCAAACTCAGTTAAATCTAATCTAAATGGGGTATAGCCACCTTTGTGCTCTCCAATATAATTACCATTAAGATAGACCTTTGCATACGCCATTACCCCATTAAATTTGATGTAAACACGCTGCTGATCGGTAATAGCATCTATCCATAAGTTTTTTCGATAACAACTTTCAAATTGATAAATGCTTTCATCAAAGTTGTTATATGGCACTTCAATATTTGTGTGAGGAATTTGCACATTTTGAAAAGAACTATCATCAAAATCTTTTAATATATATTCATTTTTAAAATTTGGTGTGTACTTCCAATTGAAATTAATATCAGTTTTCTTAATCATGGTTTGCCTCCCTATATGTAATTATTTGTCTAACTTAATCTTTGCCAAGTCAATAAGTATTTGGTCATATTTTTCTTCAGTGATCGTATACTTACTTTTAATTAGTAAATAGGCAATAACAATACTAATCATCGGGATTAGCCCCATCCCAATTCTCAACATTAACAACATTTTTGGTGTCGCACTAGACAAAATGACATTAGCTTGACTACTTATTTCTTGAAGTAATCCTTGAGATTTTTGGATCTCTAAGTCAGCTATTTGTTGAGAGTAAACATAGACTCCTGATATTATCAAAACCAAGGTCACGATTGCCTGTTGCAAGGCGGCTCCAAGTTTTGTCATAAATGGTCTAATTGAAAATATGATGCTTTCATTACGTTCACCTGTCTTTATTTCATTATATTCAATGACATTGGCTGTCATAACAACCAATACAACAAAGAATAAATTAAGCCCAAAAAAGATGAAAAAAGCACTGGTATATAGAATAATTTCATTCATTGGAATAAGATATCCCAGTGATAAAAATGAGAGATATCCAATGACAGAAATTAATGTTCCAATGCCCATTATCTTCATCCGTTTATAGTGTTTGGTCAAAAAAGGAAAAACGAGCAGAGCTGTCAGAGACCCAAGTGCAAAAAATACGGTGAAGATTGTCAATTGAACACCACCATAACCAAATTCAAAGTAAAAGAAGTTAATTCCGAAAGCCATGAATAATTCAATTGCAATTGTGTAAAGTAACAAGGCAATAGCAACGATTATTAACTGATCATTTTTAAATAATATACTGTACATTTTCTTTAAATTTACTTTTCCCTGTTTTTCTTCGACAACTATTCTTTCAGAAACTCCAAAATATGTAAGTAGGGTAAAAGCTAAAAATATAAACGAAATGCTTATACCTAAAACTTTATACATCCATACGGCGTTACCTGTAACTAAAATCGGTATTAGACCACCTGCTATGAATTGGCCAATACTTGCAAAAATTAGAACTAAATTAGTTAGTTCATTTCTTTCATCATTATTTGATGACAAATTTGGTAAAAGTGACCAATAGGCAATGTCATTGATTGTAAAAGTCATTCCCCAGGCAATATATGCAATCCCAAAAAATAACACAAATGCCCAGCCAGTCGGCCTAACTAAAAATAATAAAATAGTGATGGCAAAATTACTTACACCACCAAGCATCACCCAAGGTCTAAATTTGCCGCCTTTTAATCTTGAATTCTCAATAATCATTCCCATGATTGGGTCATTAAAGGCATCCCAAACTCGAGAAAATATCATTATCGTTGAGATAGCACTAAATTGGGCAACAGTTAAATTCATTGTGTATTGAATGTAAGGCAACATAAACATTGAGACAAGGATAAATATCATATCTCGACCAATACAACCAACGCTATATGTCCATTTATTTCTTTTGGTTATTGTGTTCATAATTTTCTCCTTAATTATAGATACTTATCTATCATTTTCTTTGTAATTTCCTTTTCTTTGCAGATAGTGCCATAAAATCGGCCACTTTCTCTTATTGTTCTTTTTTGTGTATAGTAGTCAACTTCAATTAAACCAAACCTTGGCGCATAACCATCATTCCATTCTAAATTATCTAATAATGACCAGTGATAATATCTCCGAATATCTACGTCATCCGCAATCAATTTCTCGATTTCTTTTAAGTGGTTATAAATAAATTTAGCTCGTTTACTGTCATTTGCGTCAGGTATACCATTCTCTGTAATATATATAGGCAGTTTATACTTTTCAAAGACTTCTTTAACAACTTTATATAAACCTTCAGGATAGATCTCCCAACCTAAATCATTTAGTTTTTCATCTGGTAAACCTGCTTCTACTTTTACCTCTCCAAACAACATTGCGGGATTGTTAGAAGAATGGATTAGATGTCTTGAGTAATAATTTACTCCAATAAAGTCACAATAAATGCCTTTGCCATGAGGATATCCCAAACCAACTGGAAAGGTTAAATGTCCCTCTATCATCCCATTTAAAAACATTTGATGGAAGGAATAGTTCATTAATTTTTCACTTAATTTAGTTAAGATGTTGTTGCCACTAACCTCAAAATAGGCTAAATGAATCGCAATTCCAACCATGGTATCGTTATAGCCCATTTTTTTTCGTTCACTATGAATTATTTTATATGCTTTTAGGTGGGCTAAAATAAGATTTTTTGATGCCTTAAAATATGATAAAATATCATCTTTTTTGCCTGGGGGATATTTTCCATCCATAAAAGTGTCCATTGCAAAAACATTTGGTTCATTAATTGTGCAATACTCATTAACACTGTCACCTAAAAAAGAAACTACTTTTTTAACAAAACGGCTAAAATATTTTACACTATCTCTATTAGTCCATTGTCCTTTTTCTTCAAACCACTGGGGATGAGAAAAATGATGAAGGGTAACAAGTGGCTTGATGCCAGCTTCTACTAATGCCTGAATCTCATCTTGGTAATGCTTAATCCCTTTTTGCGACCAAACACCTTCTTCTGGTTCAATCCGGCTCCACTCAATACTCATCCTATAGATTTCATGATTCATCTCTTTCATAAGATTAATGTCTTCAATGACTCGATTGTAATGATCAGCGGCAACAATAGAACTTTCATTATTAGCGATCATACCTTTCAAAGACCAGTGGTACCAATTGCTATTCTTATCGCCACCTTCAATTTGTGTCGCAGCTGTGGCACTTCCTAAAAGAAAACTACTTGGTAATTTAATTGGCTTCATTTAAACCTCCTTAATGTGTTTAATGTATATTTCAACTTGGTGTTTAATTAACTCTATTCCATCAAATCCTGACTCCTTTTTTATTATTTCCCCCCTTATCGCAATTCTTTGGCCAAAACTCCAGAGTACATTAGATATCGTTGCAACCATTAACTGAGTATCAGTACCTTGTTTAATTGAACCATCCTTTTTACCTAACTCAATAATACTCTCAATCAAATAGTCTGATTTTAAAATAATATCGTTAAAGCGTTTTTGATGATCCAAACTTATCGTCACAACAACTCTGTCATTAAAATAAAAATCAAATTCACTTATATACCGCATTACCTCAGGCTTTTTACTCATATTTAAAATCAAACTATTCAAAAACAACTCTAACCTTCTCAGACCACTGCCTTTTAACTCATCAAAAACTAATTTTTGATAATTATTCCATTCATTGATAAGTTCTATTATAATTTCATAAGCAATATCTTCTTTGGTTGGAAAGTATCTATAAATCGTTCTAACGCTTAAATCAACACTTAAAGCAATATCATTCATTACTGTGTTTACAATCCCTTTTTCAAGAAATACATCTCTTGATTTTTCTATAATTAATGCCTTGATTCGTTCTTTTCTATCCATAATTGCGCTCCTGTCATACCCTATGTCACAATTTTACTATATGTTATGTCACACCCTATGTCAATTATGAAAGGATAGAATTATAATCTAGTTAATTTTTAGACTTATAGAGTAAAGACTACATTAAATAGTTTATAATACCCTTGATATTTACTTTCGGAAAATCTATTGATTAATATATATTTAGGTTTTAATGCTAAAGCAATATAAAAAGCTTACCTCCATGTCAAATATGGGAGTAAGCTAGAGTAAATATTAATTCGATTTTTTATTTTTGTGTAGATTTATAAATTTCTTCAACTAAACTGACACAGGTTGTAGTGATTTCTTCAGTCATTATTGGTGATTGGAGAAGGCCTTTTGTAATACAGTCATAAACATGTTCAATCTCATAAACCATTTCTGGAACTTTTTCGTATGATATAGTTTGATACTCATCACTACTGTGGGTGTAGACAACTAATTGGTTAGCACTCCAAAACTTTTTAATTGTGATTATCGCCTTTTCAAAATAAAAAATCGCTTCGTTATTTGTTTTGGCCGTCATTGTAAGATGAGTTGAGGCTAATAGTTTATTGTTAAACTTAAAGGAAATTAAAATGTCATCTATTTCTGTCTTAGTCCCTAGATGCATTTGAGTTACATATTCAAACTGTGGATTATCAAGTAGGTATAATAAATATTCGATAAGGTAGGAGGCAGAGCTAAATAGGACTCCCGCCTGGTGATGATCATAGACCCAATGTTTTTTGGGGAAATCTATCAGCCAAGAGGCACTTAGGTTAATATGCTTTAGTTCTCCAAAATCCTTATCTAAAATTTTATCTTTTACAAATTGACTTGTAGGCAAAAATACCGTTTTTTGGGCTTCCATTAAAAATACACCTTGTTGACGAGCAAAAGCAAAAGCCTCTTGAGCATCTTTTAGGTTTAGAACCATTGGTTTTTCGCATATAACATGTTTTTTGTGCGACAAGGCCTCCATTATTTGAGTAAAGTGTTGGTCATTTATACTAGCTATGTATACTACATCAATCTCAGGGTCTTCATATACTTCCTTATAACTTCCATAAGCTTTAGCGATATCATAATCCTTTGCAAACTGCTTTGCTCTATTAAGGCTAGATGCTCCTATCGCTAAAGCTCTTGAATGCTTAGTTGTGTTAAGTGCTGCCACAAAACGCGGGGCAATGGTAGCTGCAGAAATAATTCCATAATTTAGTTTTTTCATCTTTATCACCTATATTTATTATATCATTCTTTCTTTAATACAATGTGAGAACGTTTGATAATATTGTGATAGATTTGGAAAAGTTGTAGTATTAGTTTATACTGTTAATACTGGATAATTTCGGGAAGGTGATTTTATGATAGATATAATTCTAATTCTAGTTTTGCAATTAATATATGTTCCAATATTAACACTTAGAACGATATTTTTAGTTAAAAACATGACTGCGATTGCCGCTGTTCTTGGCTTTGCAGAAGCACTTATATATGTGTTTGGTTTGTCTCTTGTTTTTAGTGGTGACCAAGGTCCTCTTGCAATGTTAGTATATGCACTTGGATTTGGAATAGGAATCCTTATTGGTGGCGCTGTTGAAAACAAACTTGCGATTGGTTATAATAACTTTGTTGTAAATCTTTTAGATAAAAATAACGATTTAATCACTCATTTAAGAAATGAGGGATTTGGTGTTACTGTTTATGAAGGTGAAGGAAGAAATAGTAAAAGATTCAGATTAGATATTTTAACAAAAAGAAATCGTGAAGAAGAACTGCTAAATTTAATTGATGAATACGAGCCTAGGGCATTTATAGTTTCTTATGAACCGAGAAGATTTAAAGGTGGCTTCTTAGTTAACACAATGAAGAGTTCTAAAAAAATATTAGTGCCAAATAAAACAAAAGACAATTAATGATTAAATGTTTTTTTAAAAATTTTGGTATAAAAACACCCCCCTCTTGACATCATTTGATGGAAATTAGGGGTGTTTTTAAATTTACTTGAAATAATCTAATTATGCTTTAAAAATTATTGTATATTAGGTTAAAGAAATCGTCTTAAGCAATCCGCTTATATAAAATTGGTTGGTCAAAACCAAAGGTTTGTTTACCATTAACTTCCATACTTTCAGTTACTTCTAAACATTCTGTCGATAAGCGTTGATGCAAATTAAATTTTAGTACCGGAGAAAACATACTTACACTTCCACCCTCCCACACGCCATCGTTTTCAACATAAATCGCGGGTGTAAATTTCTCTGAATATTTGAGATTGTTATAATCTAATCTTTTAAATTCGCATAAGTGAAAGTGTTTTTATCATATCCATCAGGTGTGTCACAAGAAGTAAGTTTTATTTGATTATCTTCTTCTGTAAATAAGAAAAAGTGTGGTTGTGCATTTTTTCTGCCTTTTGTGATGTAATAACTTTCCTGGACCATGAACACACCTTTAAAATCATTTGGTAAGTTTACTATCTTATTATTACAAATGGTATTTACATGTTTCGCATATGGAAAATCTTCGTCATTTAGACTTTCAAATTGTTCTTTATTATCAAATCTGCCTTGTAACAATTGTATGAATTCATTTAACTTTGACATTATTTACATCTCCCAACTTCTATATTTTATTAGTATTGCTTATATCTAAGTCAATCTTATAAACGCTAGGTTGTTTTTTAAATAGATAATCACCATTTCTGATTGAGGCAATACATTCAGACCTATTTCGGAGTGCTTCAAAAACATTTGGGGCATCTAAGACAATAAAGTTTGCTGGTTTGCCAGCTTCTAGACCATATTCAGATTCTAACTTCATTAGCTTGGCGCCATTGTAAGTAATTAAATCAAAATTATTGTTAAAATCATCTTTAGTCATTAATTGAGCTAAGTGGATTCCATGATCTAAAATGTTCATCATATTACCATTTCCAGCAGGATACCATAAATCAACAATTGAATCCTGGCCAAAGGCAACATTGATATCATTTCTTACGAAATCACGTACCCGAGTAATTCCTCGACGCACAGGATAATTGTCTTGACGTCCTTGTAAAAAGACATTTTCGGTTGGACAAGAAACAAAATGAATTCCTGATTTTTTAAATAATCCCATCATTCTAAATGCATATGAGTTATCAACTGAACCAAAGGAACAGGTATGACTAGCTGTTGTAAATTTGCCATATCCTTGTTTCATTGCCTCAGCATTTAATACTTCTAAAAAGCGGGCATGTGTGTCATCTGTTTCATCACAATGAACATCAATTAATTTATCATATTTAACAGCTAACCTAACTATCTCATGGACTGATTTTTCACCAATTTCACGTGACCATTCATTGTGTGGGATACCACCTACACAATCAGCTCCTAATTTAAGAGCTTCTTCAACCAGGTCTCGGCCTGATTTGCCCTCTTCATTGTAAGAATACATCCCATTTTGTGGAAAGGCAACAACTTGAATTGTGATCTTATCCTTTAACTCATCTCTAAGTTCAATCGCAGCTTTAATACCAGTTAAGTTAGGGTCTGTACAATCAGTTTGAGCTCTTATAAATTGTGTGCCATATGATGCAACATCCATGATTGCTTGTCGCATCCGATCCTTCATTTCTTGTTTTGAAGTACCTTTTTTAAAATCATTCCAAATATCAATGGCTTCAAATAAAGTCCCTGTTTGGTTGGTAGCTTTATCTGTTTGTCCAGTAAAGTAATAATCTAAATGCAAGTGTGAATCAACATAAGGTGGTAAAACTAGACAACCTTTTAAATCTATAACTTCACTAACCTCCTCTAAATTTGTTCCAATCTCTTTAAATTTACCATCCTCGATTATAAATTCTGATGCATTTTCGTGTTTATATATAACAGCATTTATGAATTTCTTTTTCATTTAATATTTCTCCTTTTTTATTGAGTTATTATCTTTAAAACTTTATTTATTAAAGCGATGTTCTATGCAATAAAAGTGGCAAGTAATTACTTATTCGTGCTTTGGCAAGATAAAATTTAAAAATGTTCCGGCGATTCCGGATAAGGCTGAGCCAGATAAAACAGCTGAGCCTACAAGTGGCAACGTAGCTCCGCCAAGTCCTAAGACTAACATAATTGAAGCTATAATAAGATTTCTTTGTTTTTTAAAATCAACCTTCTCATCAATTAATACTTTTAATCCGTTACTTGCTATTACGCCATATAATAATAAGCTGACGCCGCCTAAAACCGGTGGTGGTATTGAAGCGATTAAAGCTGATACTACTCCACTAAAGCTTAGTAGAATTGCTATAAAAGCTGCACCGATTGTAACATAAACAGATGCGACCTTTGTCATTCCAATTACTCCAGTATTCTCTCCATATGTTGTATTAGCTGGACCACCAAAAAATGCCGAGACAGCCGTTGCTATACCATCACCCATTAATGTCTTATCCATTCCCGGATCTTTTAAAAAATCTTCTCCACAAATTTTCCCTAGAACTGTGTGATCACCAATATGTTCACTAATAGATACAATGACAACTGGTATTAAGGCTATCGCTGCAAAGCTAAAATCCGGCCTATAATTTAAGCCCCATATTGAAAATTCTGGCAATTGAAAAAGGGGTGCTTCTAAAACAGGTGCAAAGTCTACCATGTTCAATAAGCCCGCAAATATGTATCCAGCAAGGATGCCTACTAGAAAAGGAATAAACTTCATTAAACCCTTACCTTTAACTAAAAAGAAAAGTGTAATCGATAAAGTGAAAGTCGCTACAACCATATTTTTAAGGTCACCACCTTGAACAAAGCCTGCTTGTTCTACTGCCCAAGGAGCTAAACCTAGACCAATTACTAAGATCATGGGACCTATAACAACTGGTGGTAAAAGTTTACTTAACCAATCGCTTCCGAACTTTCTTATAATAAAAGCTATTAATACATATACAAATCCAACCAGTATTAAGCCTGTTTGTGATGCGGCCATACTTCCTGTCGCTTCTTGTGCTGCTAACATAGCCCCTACAAAAGCAGCAGAAGACCCTAGATAGACGGGTACTTTTGCTTTAGTAATAAATGAATATATTAATGTTCCAAGCCCTGATGTGAATAAAGCAATTGATGGTGGTATCCCAACAATAATTGGAATTAATATTGTGGCTGAAAACATAGCAATAACATGTTGAAAACTAAGGACAAACCATAAAAATAATCCAGGTTTATCTCTAACCCCTAATAACAAGTCTTTTTTATTCATAAAATCCCCTCTTTCTTAGATCTCTTTTCTTAATATTCTCATAGCATTAGTATAATAGTAATACTCTAAAACAACGTTAACAATATTGCTACACTAAGCAATAGAACGCATATAGTGCTATAAATTTTAAAAAGTGCTCTTACCTATATCTTTTTCTCTTATAAACATTTAACAATTATATAGCGGCTATGTCAACACTTTTATGAATAATTATCTGATATTTTAATTATACTTAAAGAGTATGTGCTATTAATGAAATAATTGAGTTAATTTAAAAAAGGCTTGTCTCCTTTATTATCAAGAAGATAAGCCTTCAAAAAGCATTTATTTATAGGTTTTAATGAATTAAGCCTTTATAACAAAGAAATTAATTTAAATGTTGCTTTTATTTTGAGTCAAATTTTTCCATTACTTCTAACGCAAAGTCTAAAGCTTTTTCACCATTCATTGTTCCATAAACTCGCATATCAATCAATTCTACTGGAATTTTGCCTTCGAGTTTTTTCTTCATTTCAGACAATAAGAACCGAATCTGTGGAGCAAGTAAGACTACATCTGCCGTCTTAACGATATCATCTGATACTCCTGTACCTTCAGACCATATCTTAGCCTCGACTCCTCTATCTTCTGCAGCTTTTTCCATTCTTTTCACCAAAATACTGGTGGACATTCCACCCGAACATACTAATAATACATTTACCATTTTAAACCTCCTTTTTTTATTGATTTTATTTCATTATTACAAAATGATTCCATGAATCTAAACTATCTAGTAATATTAGTTCTTCTTCTTTTATTCTAGCTACAACATTTTTATTGCCCTGGTTTTCCATATCTTTTAAAACAATATGTAACTCACCTTTGTATTGGCCATATTCCTCATTGACAATAACGACATCTCCACGCTTTAAATCTCTTGTGTTTTTAGGCTCTATTTCATAATCACGATATATCACTCTTGTCATTGTACTTCTACGTACATTATCATTTAGATCGCCTCTTACAAAATGTTGATCATAATAAAGAATCTTTTCTTCTATATCTGATAACTCATATTCTTTGATCACTTTTATATTTATTTTGCCTTGAACGATATCTCTTAATGACTTAAACTCATCTTCACTAGCATATACATTGGCGATAGTTACATTATCAATAAATCCTAAAGCCATTAAATGTCGAGCTTGCAAATCTATCGGTAAATCTCTGTGCATTTCCAATGTACATAATCCTTCAGTGACTGGCCATGGGCCATAGGCATCCTTAGTATTACTTGAAATAAACGCTGATAAATAAAGATTATGTTTTTTTACTTCTAGACTATTTCTAACAAAAAAATCTAAGGCTAGACCAGCATGTCGTTGTGGATAAAAGTTATGTGACGCAATAATTTTCTCTCTATTTGGTTTAAAAGAGAGAATACTATCTAACTGTTGTGTGCTGCCACTTGCATTTAGCTCCAACTTTAGTCCATATGGATTATACGAAATAATTGCTTCTTTTTGTCCACCGAAACTTTGGTCAAGTCGAATTCCATCTGCCCCTATTTCATTAAAAAATGACAAGTCATCGTATGATATGCCAAGGTCATCAAATACTTTTGGTGAAACGTCGACGATAACTTCCATATTATACTTATGGGCAAGATCGATTCTTGATGTAAATTCTTCTTTAATCTCTTCTTTAGATTTGCCGCCTAACCCCAACAGATTGGTAAAAACTCTTTTAACATTATATTTTCCTGCTAATTCAATGTACTTCAAATCATCTTCGAGCTTTGATTTGTCTGGGTAAATTGAAATACCTAAATTTATCATTATTCATTGCCTCCTCGTTTAAATTATATATAAAGAAATATAGATTTGTAAAGTTTGTGACCCTTAATTTAAAGTACTAATTATTAGAAAAATAAATTTTAATCTATTTATAGTAACTGTAAACTTGAATATCCGACTTTTAAAAGATTATATTTAAAATCCGGTTTCTACATTTAAACTTTATTTGTTCTTTGCTTATGCTTATAAGCTACATAAACAATTGCTCCAACAATTCCTATGCCTAGTCCTATATAAAAGTTTTTAATCAATAAGCCTATAATGAAGCCAATTAATAGACCAATAGCAATTGGCCATCCAAAACTATCTGACAGTTCTTGCATAACTCCTCCTTACAAAACTCTTTGTTTAAAGAAAAATGCACCCTTAAGGTTGGATAACTTTAAAGGTGCAAATTGATTAATCTATTCTACTTCTAATTCTTCATTTTCTTCAGCTAATAACTTATTGTCATATAACTTGAAAAATGGGTAATACATTAAAAATGAAGTAATAATCAAGACCACGTTAAGTACTAATGCTCTCCAGTCAAAGTTTGTCGCAAGTAAGGCTCCAATAGGTCCTGGTAATGTCCAAGGTGCTATTGAAGTAACACGATTTACTAAGAATAGTTTAGTTGCAAACCATGCAATTGTTGCATTAACTAAAGGTACTATCATAAACGGTACCATTAAGATTGGGTTTAAAACTATTGGTGCACCAAAAATTATTGGCTCATTAATATTGAATATTGCTGGGCCAATTGCGGTTCTCCCTAATGTTTTTGCATAAGTAGACTTAGCGAAAAATGCCATTGCAATTGCAAGTCCAATTGTTGCACCAGATCCACCAATCCAAATAAACCATTGGAAGAATGGCTCAGCTGCGATATGAGGAATTGCTTCCCCAGCCGCTAGTGCTGTTTCATTTCCTGCAAGCAGTGTTAACCATAGTGGTCGAGCAATCGAGCCTACTATTGAAACACCATGAATACCAAATGACCAAAAGAATGTTACTAAAAACACTAAAACCAAAACGCTTGGTAAGGTATCTGCTGCAGATACAAGTGGCACGATTAGTGTTGCAATAAATCCATGCCAGTCAAATCCGATCCAATAAGTAACTGCTCCAAATCCTAGAACTATAATAGCTGTAGGTACTAGTGCTTCAAAAGAACGTGCGACTGATGGCGGAACTTGTTCTGGCATACTAATTTTAAAATTAGAACGATCAGTAAAGCGATAAATCTCTACCGCAATAATTGATGCTACAATACCAACAAACATACCTCCACCTGAAAGTGGCCCCATTGGAATAGCCCAACCAATTTCTTCCGTAACTGCCGGATTAATTGTAAGCAAGAATGCTGCAGTGGCTAAAATCCCACCTGACAAACCATCTAACTTATATGATTCAGCTAAATTAAGCCCGATACCAAAGACCGCATACAATGTCATAATAGCCATTGTTACACGGTACGGCAGTAATACTGCGCCTGCGTTTGCTTGAATTAAGCCAAATATTGGCCAATCTTTACCAAACGGTAAAAAAGCCACTGTTAAGAAAACAGACCCAACAATAATTAATGGCAATGTCGCAATAATACCATTACGAATTGCTAATAAGTGCCGTTGGTTCGCTAACTTGTTCATTGGCCCTGACAATCTCTCGTCAACAAATTTAACAAATTTATCCATATTATCCTCCCTTAATCTATGTGTATATGATATCACATATATATATACATTGTACATGAAAGCGCTTTAATATACAAACTTTTGTATATTAACGACATATTTTGATGAGTTATCTTACTTTTGAGTCATTATGAAATTATATTAATCAATTTTGAAACTAATAATTTTCGTTTTAGTCACCACTTCTTGACTCTTTTGCCATGAATAGTAATCCGCTGATTATTGCGATTAAAACAAAAAAGTAGGCGATTGGAACTAAAAAGAAAGGTTCTTGTAAAAAACCATTCACATCAACACTACTTCCAATTATTGAGTAAGCAAATAGGCAAAGGTTTGCGATTATCGCTGAGATAAGTGCAATTTTAAGTGTAAGTGAAGCTTTAAGTTTTATTTTAAATTTGTTAAACCTGTGATTAAACATGGGATCATCCTTTTCTTATATTTAAATCTAATCTTCTGTTGGTACATTATACGACATAGTCAAATAATTTATATCTATTATGTTCATTCATTTTTAAAATTTGCAGTTAATAAACTTCCAAGAGGGATATAAAATTGCATCTACATGTCTTATGATTAGTCTATTGAATTATATTATGTTTAGACAATAAAATGTAGAAGCCTGCAAAAAGTATCAAGGTGCTAATAATAACATATGACAAATCCCTAATCATAAAATATGTCGAATGTGCCCAACCCATAATAACTAAGCTAGAGAATAAATATGCTATACCAAAGGCAAAACTTAAGACAAATAATTTTTTTACATATTTAGCATTTTTGAAAACAATTGCTAAAATAAGAGAAATAATTGATAAAATTATTGCTAAAGTAGAGTAATAACTCATTGCAAGTCGAGGTAGGATATTCGAGCCGCCCATTAGTGGCTTACCATAAATTATAATGATTTTACCATCATTTTCAATTTCGTAGTAACCGATTTGTTTAGTCTCATTTTCATTAAAATCTACTTTTATAGACTTTTCACCAAAATTAGTATTGAAGTTATTTATCCTTGTTTTCCAAGCCGTTATAATTTTATTGTTATCATTTATTTCATAACCATCTACAATTTCATTAAATGTTATTTCAACGCCATTGAATATTTCTTTTACTTCTTTTATTGCTTCGACAGAATTTAATGGAATCGGCTTATTTAACTTTTCGATTGAAACAACGCTAATAAAGCCAATAATTAATACCATTAATAATAACTTGTCTAATCTATTACTTTTTGTATGAAACATTTAGAATCCTCCTCTAGCAAATATATATCATAATTATACACCCATTCATATCTTAAGTCAATGTTTATTTATCGTTAAACAATAAATGTCTGCAATGAAATTTAATAATTTATCTCAATAATTTAGATTCTTAGTACATTCATAAAATGCATTAGTTTTTATTATTCGAGTATATTAAAAAGATAAGACAATCCCATTATTATAGGTCAAAATAATCTTATTTAAAATTTAATTTAGCTTTATATTAGGCTAAAATTAAGTATTTTTGACTATTGTATGAAAGTAAAATA
>JAAZDW010000021.1 GCA_012512595.1 Erysipelothrix sp. | reverse complement strand
AAGACTTCTCAGCAACTGAGCCAGTTATATTCACTGAATTTAAACTATCAATTAAAGCAATATGATTATCAGTTCCGCCTGAGACGATTCTAAACCCTTCATCTTCAAGTGTTTTAGCTAGTGTTTTTGCATTTTCTAATAATTGTTTTTGATATTTTTTAAATTCTGGTTGTAAGGCTTCATAAAAACTAACTGCTTTTGCGCCGATTACATGTTCAAGTGGTCCACCTTGGCTACCTGGAAATACACTAGAGTCAATTTTTCTTGCATGTTTCGCCTTACAAAGAATAATTCCACCACGCGGTCCTCTTAATGTTTTGTGGGTGGTTGATGTTATAAAATCTGCATAAGGTACCGGGTCTGGGTGAAGTCCTACTGCAACCATTCCAGCGATATGAGCCATATCAACCATCAAATAAGCACCGACTTTGTCAGCAATTTCTTTAAATCGTTTGAAATCAATAAATCTTGCATAAGAGCTTGCCCCACATACTATCATTTTCGGTTTTACTTTTAAAGCAATTTCTTCTACATGATCCATATCTAACATTTCTGTAGAACTGTCAACGCTGTAACTTTTAAAGTTGTACAGTTGCCCTGAGAAGTTTAAATCATGCCCATGTGTCAGGTGTCCACCTGCACTTAAATCCATTCCTAAAACCGTATCACCAGGTTTTAAAACAGCTAAGTAGACAGCCATATTTGCCTGGGAGCCTGAGTGTGGTTGAACATTGGCATGATCTGCTTTAAATAATTCCTTCAAGCGATCAATAGCTAGTTGTTCAATTTCATCAATAAATTCACAACCACCATAATATCTTCGCCCCGGATAGCCCTCAGCATACTTATTAGTCAAGATACTGCCGGTAACTTTTCGGACATCTTCTGAAACAAAGTTCTCTGATGCGATTAATTCAATGTTGAATTGCTGGCGATTACGTTCTTTTTCAATTAGATCAAAGATTTGATTATCTCTCATGCTCTTCTACCTCACTTAATTTATTTATACGTTTTATATGTCTTGGATCATTTGAAAAATCTGTGTCCAGCCAATTATCAATAATCTTATATAATGTTTTTTCTTCGCTAAAACGTGGTCCAAGCACCAAAACATTAGCGTCATTGTGCTCTCGTGTGATTTTTGCAATTTCTGGGTCATAAACTAAAGAAGCTCGGATCCCTTTAACTTTGTTAGCTGTAATACTTGCACCAATACCGCTACCGCACATTACAATTCCGATATCATTCTTTCCATCGGCTACTGATTTTGCAGCAGGGTAAATATAATCTGGATAATCAACAGAGGCTTCGCTATAAGTTCCAAAGTCTTCAACTTCGTATCCTTTTTCCCTTAAATACTTGACAGCTTTTTCTTTAAACGCAAAAGCTGCGTGATCGCATCCTACGGCAATTTTTCTCATCTTATTCCTCCAAACTTTCTATAACACTCTCTAAACTTATATTTCCTTCTCTTAACATTTTTAACTTAGATCCCGTTAAATCTATAATTGTGCTTGGCTGATAGCCTTTTGCATCAGTCATAAGGACCCCGCTAATCTCGTTTTTAAATATATTAAATACCTCTTTAGCTTTTTTAGTAGTTGGCTGATTGCTTTTATTAGCACTGGTTAGAAAGATCGGCAAATCCAGTTTGCTAACAATATCTAATAATATTTGATCATCTGGTATTCTAACCGCTACTGTATCCTTTACTCCAACCAGTATTGAACTGATTTTTGTGTTGAAGATAAAAGTAATTGCCCCGGGAAACCATTTTTTTGCCAATAACTTATTTCGGCTATTTAAGGACACAATTTTTTCTAGTTGATGCATATTAGCCACCATTACCGGAAAAGGTTTATCTTCTCGGTTGCCTTTAACTTTTCTTAATTTCTCATAGACAGGCAACAAATCAGCTCTAGCTGCTAATCCCATAACTGTGTCTGTGGCAATTGCAACGATACAGCCTGCTTTTAAGGCTTGAACTACCAAATCCGTTTCTTCTATACAGTATGTTTTTGTTTCCACAATTACCTCATTTCCTTCCTTATATTCTAGCATATATTACTAGGTTTTTATAAATGATTTTATAAAAAACTGATTATAAAATAATCAGTTTCTAAAGTTATTTAAGTATGGATTTAAATATTTTGCTAAATCTTATTGTATTTCCATAATAAAGGGTACCACCACGATATATCTTTGCCGCAACATAGATTAGAAGTATTGCGCCAAGAAGATTTGAAACTACACCAAGTACTATTTCAAGATTAGTTAAGCCATATAGGGCGTATCGCGCAAAAAGTAAAAATGGTGAAAATATTGGGATAAAAGATAAAACCACAATTATGATATGATCTAAAAGATCGGCTGTCATCCCAAAGATTACTATAAAGAATATCCCAACAATTATCATCATCAGTGGTGTAATAACTACTGTTGCATCTTCAGGTTTTGCAGCGAAAGATGAAAAACCTGCAAACAAAAACAATATACTAAAGAAGCCTACAATATATAAAAATATCGCTAATAAAACAATACCTAAAGGAATATTAGCTAAAAGTTCAAATATTGGATTTTTTGGACCATTTAGTGAAAACAAATTTAAACTGATAAATAAACTTGCAATTGCGGTTACTATTTGAATAACACTTGCTAAACCTACACCTATTACTTTTCCTGCTACTAAGGATGTTGGTTTTGCCGAAGTAATTAACAACTCCATCGCTTTACTGGTCTTCTCTGAAACGATTGATGAAGAGATGACGCTTCCATACATTACTACCGACATATATAACAGCATTGTAAATACATATGTATAACCATAACCCAAAAATCCATCTAAGCCAAGATTGATTATTTCAACATCCACTTGTGAGCTTTGAACCTCAACTATATCCTCAAGAATTAACCCTTTATCTTGGAGTAACTTATTTTTATAAATATGATCTAAAATTGAAATTAATTGATTTGGAGAACTGGTAATACTTGTACTAGCGACATAAATATCAATATCTGAATAATCATTTATAACTATTCCGTCAAATCCTTCTTCAATTATGCCAGTCTTTAGGGATTCTTCACTTTCAAATATCACGACTTCATAAATACCGGTTTTAGATATCTCTTTGGCATAGTCTAAGTAGTCGCCATTTAAATAAATGCCTATCGGTTCCGGTTCTAAGTCGCCAGCTTGGTCTGTATCAATAAAGGCTCTAGTCATAAAGAAACTACCTGTGACTGCCACAATTACTAATACAAGCGTTACAGCTTTAAATGCTTTTGTCTGGACTTGTTTTAAAAACTCATATTTAAATATTATAAGAAACTTACGCATTAGATGGTCTCCTTTGCATATTGGATAAATATTTCATCCAATGTCGGTTCAACTATCTTATAGCCATTGATGTTAGCTAAGTCATTCACAAGTTGTTTTGCATAATTATAAATATCACTATTGTCTTTAAGTTTCACTACTATTGAATTGTTGTTTCGATGAAAATTTTCAAATTCAATACTTCTTAACTGGGTTTCTAATAAATCTAAGTCATCTGAAAAAAATTGAATTTTTTCTCTTGGATAGCCTTTTTTTATTTCGTTTAAATCTCCTTGTAAAACAATATTGCCTTTATTTAATATTGCAATATCATCACAAAAAGCTTCTACGTTAGCCATTTGATGACTAGAGAAAAAGACGATTTTACCTTTTTCAATTTCAGCTCTTACTATATCTTTCAAAAGTTCGCTATTAACTGGATCTAACCCTGAAAATGGTTCATCTAAGATAATAACTTTTGGGTCATGAAGTAGTGAAATTGCCACTTGTACTTTCTGCTGATTACCCTTAGATAAAGTATCAGCTTTTTTATTAGCATAGTCAGTAAGCCCTATTTTTTCTAACCACTCGACAGACCTTTTTTTTGCAGTTTTTTTGTTTAAGCCTTTTAGCATTGCAAAGTAAATCATTTGGTCAATTAGTTTTGCTTTTGGATAAATTCCGCGTTCTTCTGGAAGATAGCCAATCTCATCAATATTAGTTACTGGAAGGGAAATGCTCCCTTCATCTATATCAAAAACTTGCATAATGCTTCTAATCATTGTTGTCTTGCCCGAACCATTTCTGCCTAAAAGTCCCATAGCCCGGCCACTTATTGCCTCAATTGATATACCTTTTAAGACATGGTGCTCCCCATAACTTTTATGAACATTGTTAAGTACTAGTCTCATCTGTAACCTCCAATATTATATAAAAACAAATACCATTCTATCTAGGTTTGCATAATCTTTAAAATGTTTTATTACTGCCACAGGATAAACTTTCTTTATTTCCTGGGTAATATTTTCTTTTTGATCATAACCAATTTCAAAACCAATAAGACCCGGACTATTTAAGACAGCCTTTGATTGTTTTAAAACTGTTTTATAAAAATCTAGACCATCAAGGCCGCCAAATAAAGCTAAATGGGGTTCGAAGTCTTTTACTGATTCTTGTAAAGGTTCATCATCATGGATATATGGAGGATTACAAATAATCACATCATATTTAAGTTTGTCTTCTATCGCCTGATTTAACATGTCATCTTGTCTAATCAAAACGTCAACTTGATGTTTTTTTGCATTAAACTCTGCGACCATTAAAGCCTTATTGCTGATATCACTTAAATCAACTTGTAATTCAGGTTCTTCTTTTTTCATTGTAATTCCGATTATTCCTGAGCCACAAGCTAGATCAATCATTTTCAAGTCAAACCTGTTAAAGTAATTTTCTATTTCTAATAGACTATTCATGACTAAAAGTTCAGTTTCATTACGTGGTATTAAAACATCTGAATTCACTTTAAATTGATATCCATAAAAATAGCTATAGCCTAAGATGTGGGCAACTGGCTCGTGCTGAACCAGTCTCTCTACTCCACTCAAAAATTCTTGATAAATTATTGAATCGATTTGCTCATCAAGACTTTGGTATAAGTCAATTTTGTTTTTTAAACAAAGTTCTAACATTAAATATCTTGCTTCAGAAAAATCAGACTTTTCTAAAATTTTCTTGTCAGCTTCTATTATCGCTTGATTATAGGTTATCATCACATATTACCAGCAAGTTTTTCTTTCTTTTCTTCATCAAGTAGAGCTTCAATAACAGCTTCTAATTTACCGTCGATAATCCGGTCTAATTGATTAATAGTTAAACCAATTCGATGGTCAGTAACTCTGTTTTGTGGATAGTTGTAAGTCCTAATTTTCTCAGACCGGTCGCCTGTACCAATTTTCGACTTTCTAATGTCTCCCGTTTTTTCATCTTCTATTCTTTGCATTTCTTCAGCAACACGGGCCCTAATAATCTTCATTGCAGTAGCTTTGTTTTCATGTTGTGAACGGCCATCTTGAACATTAACAGCAATTCCCGTTGGCTTGTGAATAACTCTAACCGCTGAGTCAGTTGTATTTACGTGTTGACCCCCAGCTCCTGTTGCACGGTGGGTTGAAACATCTAAGTCATTTTCGTCAAGGTGAAATTCAGCTTCTTCAACTTCTGGCAAAACTAAGACAGTAGCAGTCGAAGTGTGAACGCGTCCTTGTGTTTCTGTTTTTGGAACTCTTTGAACCCGGTGTGCCCCTGATTCAAACTTTAAATGTCCATAGGCTTCTTTACCTTTTATCATAAAGGAAATATCTGCATATCCACCAATATCAGCCGGATTAGCTTCTAATATTTCATATGAGCGACCACTAACTTCTGCATAGCGGGTATACATTCTAAATAAATCACCTGCAAAAATATTGCCTTCGTCTCCGCCGGCAGCCCCTCTAATTTCTATAATAGCGTTATTTTCATCATTTGGATCTTTAGGAATTAACATTACTTGTAGTTTATCAATCAATTCATCTCTTTGTGGAAGTAATTCCGCTAATTCCATATCAGCCATTTCAGACATTTCACTGTCATCCAAGGCTTTCATTTCTTGAGCCTGATCAATTTGTTTATTTAATTCATCAAGTTCCAGGCTTCCATCATATAAACTTACTAGCGCTGCTTGTTCTTTAGCATATTTAGCTAAAGTACGATTGTCGGCTAAAACAGCTGGACTTATAAGTAAGTCGTTTAATTCAAAATAGCGTTTTTTAATTTCCTCTAATCTTTTTATTACTGCTTCCATATTAGCTTACCTCCTTTATTTTATACACGGTTTATTTGGAACTTGGTGACAGTGACGACAAACTGCTTCATAACTTTCACTAGCTCCAACCATAATAATTGGGTCATTATAGTCAGCCGGCTTCCCATTGATTATTCTTTGAGACCTAGTACCAGGTGCTCCACAGCGGGTACAAATTGCGGTCAATTTTGTTACAAATTCTGCCTTTGTCATAAGAATTGGCATAACCCCAAAAGGTTCACCTCTAAAATCCATATCTAAACCTGCAACCATCACTCTAATGCCACTATCCGCTAGTTTATCAACAACCATAATAATTTCATCATCAAAAAATTGAATTTCATCAATTGCAACTATATCAGTATCTGGGTCAATCTTTTCTAAAATTTCTCTTGAATTTTTAACAAGGATGCTATCCATACTATTTCCGGCATGAGAAATAACTTTACTACCCTCATGGCGATTATCAAGTAAAGGCTTAAACAATTGCATCTTTTGTTTGCCATAACTTAAAACTCTTAGTCTTCTTAGTAATTCTTCTGTTTTTCCGGCAAACATACAGCCTGATATTACCTCTACAAATCCATCTTGATAATTATGATACATAGTTTCACCTCTATTTATTTTCTCTTTATCTATTATACCAAATTATCGATTCACATAATAAAAAATATGAATGTTAAAATGATCTTTTCATTAAAAAACCAGCAACTGCTGGTTTTTTACTATTCTTGTTCTTCTTCGCGTTCGATTCCATATTTTTGTTGGAATTTTTCAATACGACCAGCTGCTGCTGCGAAACGTTGTCTACCTGTATAAAATGGGTGACAGTTAGAGCATGTATCTACTCTTATTTCGTCTTTAGTTGATCCGGTTTCAAATTCATTACCGCAAGATGTGCAGATAACTGTACTCTTATGATATTCTGGATGAATGTTTGCTTTCATATTTTTCTCTCCTTCCGCCTTGATGTCTTTGCGTCACCAAAGTAAGTATTAATACTATAACATATACAGGCGAGATTATCAATTGAAACATCTGATTATTATTTATATTTTTTGTACATAACTAATAGGTAACCCATTTAATAAAAAAAGCTGATGGTTCTTTTTATTATAGATAAACTTAGTTTATGATATGATATACAAAGTGAGGGATAATATGAAAAAAATATTTAATGCAATCATAATTTTAGCAATAACCTTGTTGGGCGTTGTTTTGATAAGTGAGTATAAAAAACCTGAGCCTGTTGAAGAAGTAGTCGTTATTGAAAAGCCTGAAGAGGATAGAATTGAAACAATTACGATGGTGTCAATTGGTGACATCATGTACCACAGTACTCAAATATTAGAAAACACTTCAAGACCAAGTGGTTATGACTTTGTCGACAGTATGGCACTTACAAAACCATATTTTAAAAATGCTGATATTACAATCGGAAACTATGAGACGACCACAACTAAAACCAAAGCTTATACAGGTTATCCACAATTTAATACACCTGTAGAATCGCTCGATGCAATCAAAGATGCAGGTTTTGACATATTATCGACAATTAACAATCACACCTTAGACAGTGGTAAACAAGGTTTAATAGATACATATAACGCCATTCAAACACGCGGTATGATTCCTATAGGAACAAGACCTACACCTCAGCCAAGTCTTAGAAGCATTGAAAGAAAAGGCATTAAACTTGGCTTTCTTGCCTATACTTACGGCTTTAATGGTTTAGATTTTTACTTAACTGAAGAGCAACATCAGTATATGGTAAGCTCTATTGATGAAGAAAAAATAGAATCTGAAATAAAAAGTAGTGTTGCAGCAAATAATGATTTGACTGTTGTGATGATGCACTGGGGAAATGAATATCAAACAAAACCAAGTGACACTCAAAGAGACTTAGCTCATAAAATGGTTGATTGGGGAGCAGATGTCATTTTAGGCTCACATCCACATGTTGTTCAAGAACATGAAATGATTAATGATGCCTTTGTTATCTATTCAATGGGCAACTATGTATCTGATCAAAGACTTGAAACCTTAGGTGACATCAATACAGAACGCGGTTTATTAATCGAATTTACTTTTGAGAAAAACTTTACTTCAAATATTACAAAAATTAAAGAAATTGATTATCATCCACTTTGGGTTAATAAGTATTACAAAGAAGACCGATATTTTTATGAAGCAATCCCTGCTAAGGACTTTCTTGATGGTAAGATTGATCCGTATGTACCAGATGGTTCAAGGGCTCGCATTCAAGCTGCTTATGACGAAACCTTAAAGCGAGTCCAAGGGTTAGATTAAATTTATGAATAAAATTTTACAGATAGAAGGGTTACAATGAAAAATATTGAAGTTAAAAGTATACATTTAGACAATAACGAAATTTATACATATCGATATTACTTAGGTGGAGAAAAAATAATGGTTCTGGTTCATGGTAATTTAGCATCTTCTAAATTTTATGAGCAACTTATAAATGACTTGCCTAAAGAATATACTATATATGCAGTTGATCTTCGCGGCTTTGGCGGCTCTACTTATAATAGACCAATTGACACACTTAGAGACCTTGCGGGAGATTTAAAATTATTTGTCGATAAACTTAATTTGAAGTCGTTTGATTTACTTGGTTGGTCAACTGGTGGTGCTGTAAGCATGCTCTTTACTGCAAGTTATGGCTATTTGGTAAATAGATTATTTTTAATAGCCTCAGCTGGAGTTTCTGGATATCATTCTTATCGAAAAGATGAAAATAACCAGAAAATATTATTAAAGTCCAAACAAGAGATATCCTTTGATCCGATTAAAATCAAACAACTAGAAGCTTTACAAAAAAAAGATAAAGTCTTTTATAAAAATATGTGGGACAAGGCTATATATAATATTAATAAACCTAGTCCAAAAATATATGAAAAACAATTGGATGAAAGTTTACGTCAAAGAAACCTAATCGATATCTACCACGGCCTAAATCAATTCAATATTTCAGATTATTATAGTGGCTTAAGTATGGGAGGCGAAGAAGTAAAACTTATAACCCAACCTACAACCATAATCCAAGGTGAAGATGACCTTTTGGTTTCAGTTAAGACAGCAAAAGAATTAAAGGCTGCGATTGGAAGTAATGCCAATCTTGTTTTAATCAAAAATTGTGGTCATTCGCCTATGGTAGACGCACCTGAGATACTTTTAAATGTCATTTTAAAAAATCATTAAAAATAAATATTAATAAGATGACTATATTCATCAAATATTATTGAGCTCAAGATTTAAAAAGACATCGTGATCGATGTCTTTTTACTTAGATAAAATTTTAATTGTAAAAAAGTGGCTATTTATCAGTTGATTCATTTAAGCGTTCAAATATCTCAATTGTATCTACAGAAAAGATTTCAAACCTTTTTGAATATTCATTAATAGGCGCGTTCATTAAAACTGAAATATATTCAACCCCATTTTTAATTCCAATTACCGCTAGATTAATACCCGCTTCAGGGGTATAGCCTGGCTTGCCACCAATTATTTTATATTCACCGTTATTAAAGGTGTCTAAGTATTTAATAATTACTGAAGTTAATTCAATTCCTTCGGGATGTTGGTCAGTTGAAATAGTTTGGTGGGTAATTGTTGTAATAATTTCTCGAAAAACCGGGTTTTCTAACGCTATATCTAATAATTTAACCATATCTTGTGCTGTACTATATTGATTGTCATTATGGAGACCTTCAACATTAGTAAAATTTGTGTTAAACATTCCTAAGTCTTTAGCTTTTTTGTTCATTAATTTAACAAACTCTGCTTGGGTTTTTGATATCCCTATAGCTAGTGAGTTTGTTGCCTCTCCTCCAGAACTTAGCATTGTCCCATGCAATAAATCCCAATAGCTTACTTGCTCATTAGGATAAAAACCTGCCATTGAAGAATCCTGTTCTATCATTTCGTAGTAGCTATCTACATCAATCGAAACTAATGCTTCCATATCTTCGATATTTTCTATCGCAACTAAGACCGTCATAAGTTTAGTTAAAGAAGCAGGGTAAGCCTTTGTTTCTGAATTTTTATCATATTTTACTTTTTTGTTTTCGCGGTTTATTACTAAGGCATAATTGCTCTGGCTATCATATTCAACTATCGTATTATACACATAAAAACTAGGTTCAATGTTTTCATTCTTTACTGCATAAATACTAGTGAAGAGTATCGTAGCGATGATTAAGGTTAGTATTATTTTTATGGTCTTCATTTTTTTATCCTTTAACATTTTAAAAAAGGCCCCCTGTTATTATAACAATGAGACCACAATTTGAATAACGGTTATTTCATCATGTTTGTAATGGCTGCTTTAGCTGCATCAATTGTTGCATAATCAGGATACATAACATATGCATAGCCATTAAGCGCATAGGCATAATCACTTCCCCCGGTTCCATCTAATTGCATTTGTTCGATAGCCCAACCACTCATGTCATTAATTTGCATTTTTACAAGCGACGTAATATCTTTGCTTGTCATATTAGTTTCAAAGGATCCTTCTAGTGAACTTAATACTGAAGTGAAGTTTGTTATTATCGCAGGTGATGTCATTTTATCAATCAAGGCTGTTACAACCTTCATCTGATTTCTACCTCGACCACGGTCTCCACCTTCTTGGTGATAACGATCTCTAACAAAAGATAAGGCTTTTGGCCCATCTAAGTAATTTGGACCTACTGGGAAATTATAAGTTCCTGAATTAAACCCAGAATCTACATCAACAGTGACTCCGCCAACTGCGTCAACGACATTAATTAAACTATTAAAGTTAACTCTCGCATAAAAATCAATGTCTAATCCTAAGGCATTACCGACCGTGTTCATTGTACAGTCAACTCCATAAATACCTGAGTGAGTTAATTTATCCAAAGCTCCTGTTTGACATCCCAGTGGAAGATAATAATCTCTCGGAATACTTAAAAGTAGAATTTCCTTTGTTTTTGGATTTACTGTTGCTAAAATATTAACATCCGACCTTGAGTTATTACTAATTGAACCATAAACATCAATTCCACTAATCATAACTGTAAAGGTGTCCTTTGTAACATTAACATCCGATTTTTTAATTACTGTCTTTTTATTGTACTCATAAATTACTCTTGTATCTTCTGTAAAAGTTTCTAATTCATCTTCAATAAAATTTCTAAATGCCTCATTTAGAACGATTACTTCAATTTCATCATTCATCAAAGCTTTTGCCAAAGTAGGGTAGTCGACATAATCTTGCATTGTTATTTTTTGTTTTAATTTGTCTTCTATTGATTCAATCGCTTCATTAACAATTGCTTCATTACCATCTTCAATACCAAAGACTAAGTCTTCGACATCCGCTAATTTTTGATAGCTACTATCTTTTTTTACAATTACTGAAACTGTTTCATTTTTTGAACTGCCACCACTGACGATGTTTAAAGTGGAACCAAATTTATAAATGTACATATTAGTTATTATAAGCAGTAACGAGAGTAGTATCATTAATACTTTCCCAATTTTATTTAAGAAGTTCTTAGTTTTCTTAAACTGTGAATAATATATAAGTGCCATAAAAATAAATGTAATCAAAATAATTGCAAAGTTATATAAATTTGGTAAACTTCCCAATTTTAATAGTTGAAAGATAAATATTAGGTTTAATATTGCATAAATTGAGTAGAAAATCATATTTTTTGTTTTAGATTTCATAAATTCCTCTTTCTGGTTAAACTTCCTCGCGCCAAATTTTTGCCCCAAGTTTTGTTAACTTACTATCGATATTGGCATATCCACGGTCAATATGATAAATCTCGCGAATTTCTGTGACACCTTCGGCTAAAAGTCCACCAATTACTAGCGCTGCTCCACATCTTAAATCTGTCGCTTTAACTCTACTACCAAATAAAGCAACCGGTCCGACTATTTCAGCACGGCCAGTTGATAGAGTTGCTTGTGCGCCAAGTCTTTGGAGTTGTTGAACAGCTTTAAAACGTTCTTTATATACTGTTTCTACGATATGTGATGTTCCATGGGCTTGTGTTAATAAAGTCGCAAATGGAGACTGTAAGTCCGTTGCAAAGCCTGGGTATGTGTTTGTTTGAACATCTACTGCCTGCAAATTATGACTTGCTCTTACGGTTATTTTATCGACATCGATTGTCATATCTACACCCATATCAATTAATTTTGAGAGTAAGGCTTCTAAATGCGCTGGAATAATATTCTCTATCACAACTTCTTCAGCTGCTGCTGCCGCTAAAATTATATATGTACCGGCTTCAATTCTATCTGGAATAATCTCATGATAACAACCACCTAGTGTTTTTACACCCTCAATTGTAATTTCATTTGTTCCGGCCCCTCTAATATTAGCTCCCATTTTATTTAAAATAGTTGCTACATCAATAATTTCTGGCTCTTTTGCGGCATTTCCAATTACTGTCTTGCCTTTAGCATAAACAGCTGCCATCAAGATATTAATTGTTGCCCCAACTGATGCAATATCAAGAAAGATTGAATTACCAATCAATTCTTCTGCTTCAATAATATAATTACCACGGGCATAGGAAATAGTAGCTCCCAATGCTTCAAAGCCTTTGATATGTAAATCAATTGGCCTTGGGCCTAAGTCACAACCACCTGGCATTTTTATTTCTGCTTTACCATATTTTCCTAGTAGAGCTCCCATAAAATAATATGATGCTCTAAGTTGGGTAACAGTATTTTCAACTAGCGGGATGTTTACCATTTTTGTTGGATCAATAATTAAATCGCCCGCTTCATTTCTTTCTACACTTACATTTAGATAGTTTAATATTGTTGTTAATGCCCCGACATCAGAAATATCCGGAACCCCGTAAATAGTAACTGGTTCATTTGCCAAAATCGCAGCCGGAATTAATGCTACTGTTGCATTTTTAGACCCGTCTATTCTTACTGTTCCATTTAGTTTATGTCCACCTTCAATTTTAATTACTTCAGTCATAAGCCTCTCCTTTTAGTCTTTACTTGCACTTGCTAATTCTTCAAACTCTGAAATGTCCTCATCTAAGTCTTCTTCTAAATCCAGGTCAATCTCTAACTCATCATCAAAAAGATCTAAATCTTCCTCGTCATCTATGTCTTCTGGTTCTATTTTGTCTGGATCACTTTCTTCGTCATAATCATCATACTCATAATCTTCATCATCATAATCAATTAATTCAAAATCATCTTCGTCCTCTATGATTATATCACTTGTATCAATAATTATCTCGTCCAGTTTTCTTCTCTTTCTTAAGTCCCATTTATTGTCTGGTAAAGAAATAAATCTTTTGTCTAAAGTAATATTTGAATATAACTTTGCAATCCGTTTTGTTGCTGTTTCTTTATCTATTTGCATATCTTCGATAACTTTTTCCCATAGTTCGTTAAAAGTTAGTTCTCCACCTTGGGCCTCTAGAACTTTTACTGCACTTTCTACCATTGGACTCTTTGCCATTAACTTTCCTCCTACATACTTTCAGGTGCACTTACACCTATTAATTTTAACGCGTTGGCTAAAGTTATTTTACTAGCTAAAACTAAACCTAAACGCTGTGATGTTAGCTCTTCATTATTTTCATCAAGGACCTTGTGTTGACCATAAAAACTATGAAATAAAGAGGCTAGCCTTTGAATATAATTGCTTATTTTGTGTGGATGTCTAACTTTTGCAGCATCCGCAATAACATTTGAAAATTCATTAATATGCTTTAACAGCTCGATTTCCTTTTCTTGATTTATTAGTGAGAAATCATTTGCCTTTGGATATTTTTCACCTTGAGCTAAAATAGAACACATTCTTGCATGAGCATACTGAGCATAGTAAACAGGGTTTTCATTACTTTGCTTAATTGCTAAATCTAAGTCTAACTGCATTGGGGAATCCGCTGCTCTATCTACATAAAAATACCTTAGGGCATCAACACCAACTTCTGTGATTAATTCTCTTAATGAAATTGATTGTCCTGTTCTTTTAGACATCTTAAATTCTTCACCATCTTTTAACATAATTGCCATTTGGGTTATGTCAACTTCTAGTTGGTCCTTATTATAACCTAAAATTTGAATTGCTGCTTTTAATCGATTTATATAACCATGATGGTCTGCACCTAGTAAATCTACTAGTTGGTCAAAACCACGATCAAACTTGTCTTGATGATAAGCAATATCAGGTACTAAGTAAGTATATGTCTTATCACTCTTGATTAAGACTCGATCTTTGTCATCACCAAAATCAGTTGTTTTTAACCAGAGTGCTCCGTCCTTTTCATAAGTATGTCCTGAGGCAATAACCTTATCTAAGGCTTTTGTAACTTTGTTTTCTTTGTATATGGAACTCTCGGTTGTCCATACATCAAACTCAACTCTAAATAGGTCTAAATCTCTTTTGAGTTTGGCTGTTTCTTCCTGTAGACCATAGCGCTTAAACTCGCTGTAATACTCATCAAGGTTTTCGCTAACATACTTATCATTTACTTCTTCTTTCAGTTGTTTAGCAATGTCAATGATATCTTGGCCATGATAGCCATCTTCTGGAAATGGGACATCTATATCAAACAAATTTAAGTAGCGAATTTGTAAAGATTTTGCCATGTTTTCAATTTGAACGCCAGCATCATTTAAGTAAAATTCACGGGTAACATCGTAGCCTGAAAACTTCATTAGTCTAGTTAGCGAATCCCCGGCGGCAGCCCCTCTTGCATGACCTGGATGCAAATCACCAGTTGGATTTGCTGAAACGTATTCAACATTTATTTTTAACCCATTACCACTATCATTTTTACCAAAATTATCTTTTTCGTTTAAGACCTGACTAATAACATTAGAAAATAATTTTTGACTTACTCTAAAGTTAATAAAACCCGGACCAGCAACACTTACTTCTGTAAATAGTTCACTATTATTTCTAAGCTTATCGGCTAAATTATTAGCGATGTCTTTTGGTGACTTTCTTAAAGTTTTTACTATCCGCATCGCAATATTGGTTGAATAGTCACCATGGGTATTATCCTTTGGGATTTCCACGATTATTTCTTCTTTGGCATCAAAGTTATACTCTTCTAATAAAACTGTATTGATCGCATCTTTTATTGCTGTTTCTATTTTATTCATCTTCCCACTCCATTTCCAACTGAAATTTACCGACAGTTGCTTCGCTATCTGATAACTCATAATACAAAAATAAGTTGTTATTTTCAAGGCTAATATTTAAGGTGTTTACTTCCATGTAAATATCTCCAACTGATGTAGATACTTTTGCTTGCTCAAGTTTATCTAAGTTAAAACGCATTTGAACTAAAGCTTCACCTTTACGCAGTAAAAAACCTTCTCTTTCACTAATTGTAAGCCTAACCTTTGTCTTGTCTGACTCTTGATAATATATCTTTAAACTATCCAAATGGTCAAGCTTTGCCAATCCCTCAAATATAAGTTGTCGCTTTTTCTCTAAAAGATCATTTTGGATTACTTTTAAACGAATGTTTTTTCTCTTCATATCTTTTCCTTTTTCTCTATTGAATTATATACATATATAAGATTAAGTCAAGTAATTAAACTCTGTGTCAAATCTCTTTTTAAATAACAGACTTTTATAATAAAATCTTATTGTTTTAAGCCCACATATATGCCTATGACAATAAGTGTCACAAGGAGCATTTCACTAATTGAAAAAACTCTGAAAAGTAACAATTGAAAGATAAATGCCCAGACAGGATAGCTTATATTTAATGCCATAGCCCTACTTGCACCAAGTAGGTCGATCGCTTTATAGTAAAGTAAATAAGAAAGAGTCGCAAAGATTGATGCTATAGTTATATATAATAAAACTCTACTATCTTTTATAATTACCATTAAAAAGTCATATTTTATAAAAGGCATAATAAAGACACCATAAACAAATGCGGATGTTATCTGTCTTATTGTAAGGGCAATTGTTGAGTCAACTTCTTGTTTCATTGCATAGCTAATAATAACTGCCTCACTGCCCCAGCCTATAACACATAGACTAATGCTTAATAACCCTAAAAATAAATTATTTACCGTTAATTGATTTGAAAAGCTCATAAGCATTATTGCTCCAATTGAAATAGCTAAGCCAATCACTTGATTTTTCGTTATTTTTTCACTTAATAAAAAATATGCTAAAACAACTCCAAAGGCTGGATATAATGCTGATATACTTGCAGCAATAGAAGGGCTTAAATAATTTATCGCTATAAAATAAGCACCCATTCCGATTGGTCCGCCAAGTAAAGCTGCACCCATTATTATTAGCCCAGATCTAGATTTTATCGTTTTAATTAAGTCTTTTGTTTTATTAATAAGTATAATAAGTAAAACTAGCATACTGGCTGACATTAAATCATGGATAAAAGTTGTCGTTAAAGTGGCAGAATTAGAATCGATATTTAGGGTGGCTAAAGCTAAGCCTAGCACAACTGTTGAAACACCCCAAAATAATCCCGATCCTAAACCGATTAGATTTGGTTTTTTAAACATTATGGCCACCAAGTAATGCAAGGTCACTATATTTTAGTGCAAAGTTAAATTGCATCTGACGATAATCACCATAATAATCACCTAAGGCCTCTTTATAAATCGTCCATAAGTACCATAAATAGCTTGCAAGGGCAACATAGCTATAGTAAACCTTGTATTGAAAGGCGGATGGTTTTTTATCCAAGTACAACTCTAAAAGTCTATCTACCTGTGGTTTGGAGTATGTTTGGTATATTCCAAACATTGCAACATCCATAATTGGATCAGACATGCCAGCATATTCCCAATCAATTAGTTTAATCGTTTCATCAGCAAAAACTAAAAAATTTGTGCACACCGGATCAATGTGGCAAAGTCGCTTTTCGGTCCTGTTCTTGACTATAAAATCTAAGACGTCGACTATTTTACTCTCAATTTCATAAAATTGTTTTGAAAACTCAATATCTAAATTAACACAAAGGCTTTTATAGAAACTGATACGTTCAGCAATATCAAAACTATGTTCAACTTTTAAATCAGCCTGGTGTAAAGTTTTTATCTTATTCATTGCTTTTTTCACTTCATTGTCATTATATGGATCTAAAGTTTTTATATCTGAATAATATTTTGTAATTTTATAGCCCTTATTTGGATCAATATAAACTATCTCATCTGAAATATTTAAAGTCTTGATTTTATCGTAGGCAATCGATTCTTGACTTCTAGTTATTAAAAGATCTGTACCGCGTCCAGGCACTCTAAATACATAGCGATTATCATTAACTGTAAAAAGAAATGATAAATTTGTCATACCTTTCTTCATTTGAACGATATCTTTAATATCGACAATGTCGATTTTAAAAACATCTTTTATTGTGTTAAATATCTCTTGACTAATATCTTTCATAAACTTTGGATCAATTGCTTCTAACTGTTTAAAAGAAGACTCTTGTCCAACTTCGCTTTTATGATCGTCTATATAGTTTATCCCCTTATTAGTTAAAATTAACTTTGATTTTTCTTTTTTTATATATCTTTCTTCGCTGCCTGCACTGATTTTGCTCACATCAAGTTTATCAATTGTTTGACCTTTTAAATCTTGAATACTTTTTAAGGTTTTGTACATGGTATCCCTCCGTATAAATCGATTATATCATAATAAAGCTATCTATGCTTACCGTTAAAAAACAATGATTTAGCCATTGTTTTTTGTGTCAAAATTCAAATATAAATAGTTGTGATGCATTATCCTATCTTTCTCTAGTGGTGGTTTTCGCCAATCGTCATAGAGACCTGTTAAATATGCTTCATAATCTTTAAATCCAAAATATTCCCTATTTTCAAAAGCATATAATTTTAAATCCTTGGCGACTTCAATTTTTACCTTTTCATTATTATAATTCGAAAAGTATTCTCCGACATTGGTAATGTAGTCACTATCTTGCTTATTGTAACGAATCATATTACGTTTTAATCCCCTTTGAAGTCGATTTTTTGAAATCGGTATAACTAGCAGTTTTAAAGCATTGTATATAATGGCTTTAAATGATTTGTTTGAAAATACTATTTGACTATTACATTTTGCATATAAAAGTTTTTGATATATTTCTACTGATAAATTATGCCTAAGTTGTGAAGCTTTATTTTTAGGGATTTTATCATATACAAACACATCTATAAATATTCCATAATTATCAATATCTTTTGGTGCTGCAGCTTCTATTAGTTTAGTGTGCCTTTTCATTAACTTTATATATCGAAGCGCATACTTTTGATTGTTTTCAAGTGATAAAAAGTAGAAATTATCAGATAGTTCACTTTCAATTACTTTTAAGAATTTTTCATAGTTATCACGCGTCATTCCAACGTCAAAGTCATCATCCCAAGGAATAAATCCTTGATGTCTAATAGCTCCTAACATTGAGCCGGCAGCTAAAAAATATTGTATATCAAATTTACTACAAATACGATGTAGTTCGTCAGCTATTTCTAGGTGCACTTGGTGGAGTTTATCTAAATTATTCATCTTTTACTTCTTTCAAAATAGACGTTTTTATAGTAAGTAATCATCTGGGTTTTATTGTAACGTTTTTTTGCAAATTCATAGCATGTCTCAGGATCTATTTTTCTAGCTTCTACTTCAATAACGGCTTTCAATAAAGCATTTATATTTTTTGCTTCAACTACTTTGCCGACGGTTGCATCGATTACTTCAGGGACTGCAGTTTTATCATAAACCACGACAGGTGTTCCTGAGGCCAGCGCTTCGATTGTTGTCATTCCCATTGTTTCTTGCAAACTCAAATTTAGAAAGATTGATGATTTTGCATATAATTTAATTAACTCTTTTTCACTATCTAATCGTGGTAAGCCTTTTATATTGTTTGGTAGTATTCTTATCATTTCATCGCTTAAGCCTGTTAGTGTCATTTGATAGTTTTTGGGCATTATATCTGCCAATTTAATGTAATCAATTAGATTTTTCTCATTATTCCAATCACTAGCTGTTCCAAACAAAGTTTTTGGCGTCTTTTTATTAAAACGGGCTTTTTGATAATGATCAAAATCAAGGCCATTATATATTCTAATAATTTTATACTGTTTTAAAAATGTTTGTTTTATAATGTTTTTTTCCCAATCAGATACTGTAATAATGGTCAAATCATTAAAGCCTGAAAAGACTTCTTTCTTTAAATAGAAGTTTTGCTTTTCTCTTAGAATAAAATTGCTTTGGGGATAAACTCGCGGGTTGTTTGCAATTACACAACCATCTCGCCATTCTTTGCAGCCATAGTATGAAAAATGCGCTACACTGCCACAAACGGCCCAAAGATCATGCAAGGTCCAAACAATTTTTATATCTTTTTGTTGTTTTAAAAAATTCATTAACATCGGATAGTTTAAATAATAGCCATGCAGGTTATGCAAATGAATAACATTTGGTTTAAAATCTTTAATTTTGTTTATTAACTTTTTTGTAGCTTTTTTTGAGTGCAAGCCATGACGGTCCAAAAGTCTGGTCATAATAACATGGTAGTAAAATCCTCTCTTGTTAGAAATACTAAAAGTGTCATCATCATTTAACGGTTTATTTCTTCCATAAACTATTAAAACCTGGTGACCATCCGCTTTTAAGCCTTCTGCCAAGTCT
Organism: Erysipelothrix sp.; assembly: GCA_012512595.1. Taxonomy (GTDB): domain Bacteria; phylum Bacillota_I; class Bacilli_A; order Erysipelotrichales; family Erysipelotrichaceae; genus JAAZDN01. The sequence continues at coordinate 52,602 of JAAZDW010000021.1, read as the reverse complement.
CTGACTATTTTACCTGTACTACCATAGTCAATTACTGAGTTAATAAACATTACTTTCATTTTTGCCAAACAACTCGATTTATGTAATCGGTATATGAAATAATTATTCTCAAAACTTTTTCAGAAACATTTGGCATTGAATAATCACCAACAAGTCTTAGAGTATCTGGTTTTTGAGTTTCAAGAACTTTTAATCCTTGTAAGATTCTTTCTTTAGTTAAGCCAACCATCATCACTGATGTTTCTTCCATCGCCTCAGGTCTTTCATGAGCTTCCCTTAAATTTAACGCTTTAAATTTAAGGATTGACGATTCCTCGCTAATTGTTCCGCTATCACTTAGTGTGGCCTTTGAATGTTTTTGTAAATTAACATAGTCATTAAAGCCTAAAGGCTTAAGTGTTTTAATGAGTGGGTCTAACTTAATACCTTTTTCTACTAGCATCTTTTTAGTTCGAGGGTGGGTACTAACAATAATTGGTAATTGGTAGATTTTAGCAATTTCATTTAAACTTTCAATTAAGTTAAAAAAGTTAACCGGATTATTTATGTTTTCTTCACGATGAGCTGAAACCACGAAATACTCGCCCTTTTCAAGTTTTAGTTCTTTTAGTATTGTAGATGCATCTATATTGTCCATCCGCGCTGTTAATACCTCAAACATTGGACTACCAGTTTTTATTATTTGGTCGGCAGGAAGACCTTCAGCAAGTAAGTACTCACGGGCAATATCACTATAAGTCAGATTGATATCCGCAACGTGGTCCACGATTCTGCGGTTTGTTTCTTCTGGTACTCTTTGGTCAAAACAACGATTTCCAGCTTCCATGTGGAATACTGGAATCTTTTTACGCTTGGCTGCGATTGCACAAAGACAAGAGTTTGTATCACCCAAGACCAAAAATGCATCTGGTTGAACTTCATCCAAGATTGGCTCAATATTAATTAAAATTTGGCCGACTGTTGCGATTGGACCTGCTTGAGCTGCGTTTAAAAAATAGTCAGGCTTTTTCATATCAAAATCTCTAAAAAAGATTTCATTTAATTCATAGTCATAGTTTTGGCCTGTGTGAACTAAAATATGTTCAATTGCCTCGCTTTTTTCAAGCCTTGCAATTACTGATGAAAGCCTAATTATTTCTGGCCTTGTACCAACTACTGTCATTACTCTCAGTTTTTTCATTGTTTGCTCCTTTATAATTTTAATTCATCTTTAATTAAAGTTGTTGATATTTCTTTCGTTCTTGGTAAATAAATAACTTCGCAAAACTCTTTTAGTTCATCAAATTTGTTTTCCCAGTCATCGCCCATCACAAAGACATCAATATTATGTTTTTTTATATCTTCAATTTTTTGTCCCCAAGTATCTTCTTTGATTACTTCATCTACATACTTGATTGCTTCTAAAATAAACTTTCTATCTTCAAAATTATGATATGCTTTTTTATCCTTAATTGCATTAAATTCATCGCTTGATAAGCCAACTACTAAGTAGTCACCTAAGTCTTTCGCTCTTTTTAATATATTTATATGACCCTTGTGCAATAAGTCAAAAGTTCCATAAGTTAGCACTTTTTTCATAAGCCCTCCTGATCTTCCTCTACCATTTTTACAAAGGTATCCGGATTATTAGGATTATATGGTTCATTTACCCACATAATCGTTATTAAATCCTCTTTTGATAAATTGGTTATATTATGTGTATATCCAGTTGGAATATCTACGACTTCAAGTTTTTTATCACTAACAATATACTCGACAACTTCTTTTTCAAATATATCTCTAAACTTTATCGAAGCCTTACCTTTAACAACTAAAAACTTCTCATTTTTGGAGTGGTGCCAGTGTTCTCCTTTAATTTGGTGAGCTGTTGAAACATTAATACTTACTTGACCAGCATAGTCTGACTTTATAAATTCGCTAAAACTACCACGCTTGTCACTATGAGTAACAAGAGGATAAGAAAATTTGTCCCTAGGTAAGTAGTTTAAATAAGTGCTATATAACTTACTAGTTAAATCATCTTTCATATTGGCAATAAAACGAGTATTTCTACTTTCTCTAAATGATTTAAACAGATCTAAAAGTTCGCCTAAACTTATTTTATACGAAATAGGAACACTATAGTAGTTATCTACCACTTTATTTGCTTGCATATTTAAGGCTGCAATAATTTCCTTCACTAAGTCATCAATATATACTAGATGCAAAACATTGTCCGGGTTGGAGATTTCAACTTCTTCATCTCTTGAGATTTGATGCGCCCATGTTGCGACAACTGAATTGTAGAAAGGTCTTGTCCACTTACCAAATAAGTTGGGCAAGCGATATATAAGTACCTCGCTTTTAACTTCTTTTCCATATTCAATTAGTACATCTTCGCCTGCCTTTTTACTTTTCCCATAATCGTTATCAAGTTCTGCCTGAATGCTGCTGGAAACTAAAATAGGGGCTTTATTATTATGCTTTTTTAAAAATGAAATCAGTGTTGAAACTAGGTCGACATTTCCAGTATAAAAATCACTTATTTTTTCTGGACGATTAACACCGGCTAAATGAACGACAAAGTCACAAACCTTTGAATGTTTTTCTAAGACACTTATATCATCAGCCCTGTTAAAAGTTAAAATTTCAAACTCATCCATATATTCAAGGGTGCTAACTAGATTTTTACCAACAAAGCCTAAAGAGCCTGTGATTAAAACTTTCATTCTATTCCAACTTTCTTATTTTATATTAAAGTATGCCAATTCTTCTTGAATTTCATATAAGTCAACAATTTTTCCTTTTATTTCATCAACCGTTAATTGTGTGGTGTTATGTGAGTTATATTCTTCTTCACTAACTGCTTCTTCACCATCAATAAAATACTTATCATAATTTAAGTCTCTTTGGTCCATTGGAACTCTAAAATAATTACCTAGGTCTTCTGATTTAACATATTCTTCTTTAGTTAAAAGTGTTTCATAAACTTTTTCACCATGACGCGTTCCAATAATTGCCGTTTCTGTATCTGTTTTTGTTAACTCAACAATTGCAGTTGCTAAATCAGCAATTGTACTTGCAGGTGATTTTTGAACGAAAATATCTCCTTGGTTTCCATTTTGAAAGGCAAATAAAACTAAGTCAACAGCCTCATCTAAACTCATTAAAAACCTTGTCATATTTGGATTAGTAATCGTTATTGGTTTGTTTTGCTTAATTTGTTCGAAAAAGAGTGGAATAACTGAACCCCTTGAGGCCATAACATTACCATATCTTGTCCCACAAATAATTGTACTAGTGCTCATTCTTGCCTTAGCCACAAAAGTTTTCTCCATCATTGCTTTTGAAATTCCCATTGCGTTAATTGGATATGCTGCTTTATCTGTTGATAAACAAATAACTCTCTCTACATCATGTAAGATTGCTTCTTCTAAAACATTGTCCGTCCCTAAAATATTAGTCTTAACCGCTTCGATTGGAAAAAACTCACAGCTTGGAACTTGTTTTAAAGCTGCTGCATGAAAGATATAGTTAGACCCTTTGACAGCATGGGTTAAACTTGAACGATCTCTTACATCGCCTATAAAGAACTTTAAACGTTCATCATTGAACTCTTTACGCATATCTTCTTGTTTTTTTTCATCGCGTGACAAAATCCTGATTTCTTTAATATCTTCTTTAATAAATCTTCTTACAAGAGCATGACCAAAAGATCCAGTCCCCCCAGTTAATAATAATACTTTCTCACTAAACATTTAACTTCCTTCTTTCATAATGTTTTTAAACTTTTGAGCTATTTCTTCTAAGTCAAAATGCTCTTTACTATAGTTGAAACCGTTAATACCCAATCTTTTTAATTCCAAATGGCTCATCGATTTTAGTTTAACTATCATTTCTGCTAAACTTTTTGCATCATTTGCCCTAACACTTAAACCTGCTTTTGATTTATTTAAAATAAAAGGTACTTCTTCATTTGCACTGGCTAAAATGGGGATACCATATGACATGTAGGATTGGACCTTAGCTGGCAAAGTCTTACTTAAAGTCTGATCATCACTTAGTGAAACAAAGCCAAAGTGGTGATCCGACAAAATACCCTGTATCTTATTATAATCTACCCTACCAACAAATTCAAAATAATCTTTTAAACAATACTCATCAATCATATTTATGAGATTATTTTTATACCTACCATCACCAACTATTGTAAACAAGACAGAATGAAAGTCTTGTTGTTTTAATATTTTTGCGCTTTTAACTAAAATATCTAAATTTTGCGCTTGGCCGATATTTCCGGTAAAGACAATTTTCACTTTATCTTTTATAACCTTTATATTTATGGGCTTTTCTGGTATTTCATCTGCGTGTTGAGGTATATAATGAATTTTTTCTTCACTAATACCGTAATTGTGTAACACTTCAATAAAACCATATGAAGAAACTACAATATTGTCGAAACGTTTATAAAGCTTTATACAGGATTTTTCTAACTTGTCAGTAATAAACTGATTTTTAATCTTAAGCATTGATATTAGTGAACCGGGCCAAAGATCTAACAAGTAGAGCGTTGATTTTGTATTATTTTTCTTGGAAAATGCAAGTGCAGCATAACTAATAAATATTGGTGAAGTAATGTACACAAAGACATGATCAGCTTTTTGTTTACTAAAAAGTCGATAGAAAAAAGAAGAAATAATATAAGAGATATAATTAAGGCTTAGGGTAACAACATTATTCCCCCTTGCGATTACTGGTAGCCTATAAATTTTTATCTCATCTACTAGCTCTTCTCTTTTTTTAAAGATGGAATAACCACTAAAAAACTTACCCTTTGGGTAATTTGGTACTTGCGTGACAACACTTACTTGGTATTCTTTTGCAAATTTTTTAGATAAAGCATTAATTCTAAAATTTTCAGGAAAATAGTGATTGGTAAATATTGATAGTTTTTTCATTCATTATTCTCCTCCTTTATTATAATTCATTAAAATTTATTTTCTTTTTCTTATATTTTTAATTTTTGAGAATGCCATATCCCATAACTCTTCAAATTCTTGAATCTTTAATGAATATAAAATAGCCGCATAAACTAAACCAGCTATACCTACTGTAATAAACATTGAAATCTTATAATCAATATTTAGTCCATCTAATATTTTATATCCGAAGTATGCGACTAGACCCATCACTAATGAGGCAAATGTTATTTTTAGAAAAGTTGATACTAGGTTACCTAGAGGTATTCCATCCAACTTTCTATTTAAACTAAAGTAAAGAACAAAAAAGCTAATTATGGCCGAGATACTTGATGCTAGTGCTAAACCTGCAACACCCATTGAAGGTGTCAAAACAAAGTTAAAGAAAACATTAACAACAACTGCGACAATACCACTTAAAACTGGCGTCATAGAATCATGAAGTGAATAAAAGGCTCTTACCATAACATCCTTTAAACTCATCGCAATTAAGCCAACTGAAGTAAAAATTAGGACATAGGCAACTAATGCGATAGCGGTATCGTTCATTTTTCCTCGACCATGAAAAAAGGTTACTATCGGTATTGCTAAAACCATCAACCCTACTGTAGCAGGTACCATGATAATCGAAATAGTATTTAATGTTTTTACTATTGTAGTTTTTAAATCTTCAATTTTACCAGAAGCTGCTTGTCTAATTATTGTTGGATACATTACTGTTGTTATTGAAGAAACAAATAAACCGTAAACCGCACCACTTATTTTAGAAGCATAATTCAATGTAGATTCTGCCCCTTCCCCCAAGCTTGAGGCAAAGGACCCGTCAATTACGGCATTTATTTGACCAATTGATGACCCAAATATTATTGGCAAAGCCATTATTACCATAGGTTTTAAATATCGATCTTTTAAGTTTATTCCAGGTTTAAAGCGATATCCACTTTTTGAGCGGGCTACAAAATATGTCATTAATACTTGGGCAATTGAGGCAATTACCAATCCATAAGCTAAGACTATTGGGTTTGTTTGAGCACTAACGATAATTGAGGTGATTACAACAAAGTTCATAATAAAGCCGCCAACAGGACCTACAAGAAAGCGGTCATGATATTGTTGATAACCACTAAAAATACTAAATAAACCATTTGAGAGCATTGCAAATAAGCTAACTCGCAAGAAATCAACAGTAAGCGCAAAGGTTTCGTCAATATAACCTGGCCTTAAAATTCTTACTAACTCTTCCGTAAATATCAAACCTAAAGAAGTTAAGATTATAGTTGAAACAAAGACTATACTCAGAATATTATCTAAATATTTATCTGCTCGATCTTGCCCCTCACGATTAATTATTTGACTATAGATAGGTATAAAGGTCGATACTAAGCCTGCCGCAATAAAGGCAAAGATAACATTAGGAATCGATGATGATGCCAAGTAAGCATCAGTAATATATGAAGATCCATAGTAAAAGCTTAAAAAGGACTCTCTAATTATTCCTAGAAACTTAGATATTATTAAAAATATTAGTAATAAAAATGCATTTTTTTTCATATTTAACTCTTTTCTACTATCGCAAGTTGCTTAAACTTGAACAAGAATAATATTATTTGGTAAACAGATGATTGTAGTTAAGCTACCTTTTTTTACCCAACCCACTTTTTCACAAATTTTATCTGGACAGTCAACATCATGAACACGATACCTACTATCTAAGACTTCAATGTGCATTAATCCTCTTTCAACTTCAATCACATACTGAGCATCGACATCAATATCAAAGGTTTGGATAACTTCATCTTTGTATCTTATTTCAACTAACTGTTGGCCTACAGAGCCCTTGTTAAACAAGAAATTTACTGAAAAGTAAGCAATGATTAAAGTTAATAATATTCCCCCAATTACTAGGTATTCTTTATTTTTCTTTGACATCTGACATAAACTCCTCAATATCTTCTATACTTTTTATAATATGCTTGGACAAATTAAGACTTCCTTCTTTAGTAACTAATATGTTGTCTTCTATTCTTATTCCAATATTTTCTTCTTTTATATATATACCAGGTTCAACCGTAATAACATTACCTTTGATTAATGGCTGACTGCGGTCCAAACCAACATCATGGGTATCTAGGCCTAGCGAATGGGATACTCCATGATAATAGTAATTTTTTACTTCTTCCACATTTTTTATTACTTTAAGTCTCAATAATTCCTTCTCATAAAGTTTAATGACAATGTCATTTAATTCTTTCATTGTAATTCCAGGCTTAATTGCGTCAATTACCATTTCATTAGCATCTAAAACCATTTTATATAATTCTTTTTGCCTTTTGGTAAACTTACCGTTGACTGGATATGTTCTAGAAATATCTGCACAATATAAATCAGAAGTTGCCCCAAGGTCAAATAAAATTAAGTCGCCATCTTTAGCGATGTTATCATTTGTAACATAATGAAGTGTTGTGGCATTAGCACCAGATGCAGCAATTGTATCAAATGCTGGAATTACATTTTTTGATTTAAGCACAAAGTCAAAATGAGCCTCAAAATAAGATTCTTTTTTGTTTGCTTTTAAACTTCTCATAATATTTTTTAAACCTTCGTCAGTAATTATTAAGGCTTCTGATATTTTTTCTACCTCGGTTAAACTTTTAGTCGCTCTGGATTTAGTTATAATCGGATAAGCGTCCAAGACATGAAGCTTAAAATCTTCTTTAAATTTTAAAGCAGGGGTTGGATAATTATTAAATTGATCCTTTTCTAAGTCTAGATATATATTTTCATAATTATTAAAAAACTCCTCTTTAAAGTCAGCTAAGTAGCGAACATCTTCAATATTTGATTTTTTAAAGGATTCTTGCTTTGATATTTTTTTTCCTATCCATTTTTCAAACAATTCATCACTCTCTTCAATAAATAAGACCTCGCTATTTTTAGTCATTGTTAAAACTAAATTAGGCTCATTAATTTGGGTTAAGTGATAAAAATTTCTATTTACAACAAATGGATATTCTCCATCGGCGCTGCTTTTAAGCTTATTTCCAGAAAATATAATCATCATACTATTGTTTTTCATTGACTTTTTAACTGTTTTTCTATTTATACTTGCCTGCTTATTCATTAGCTCTCCTTTTACACTTCTATTTCTTTAGGAAAAAATATCTTGCTTTCACTTTTTTCCTTACCTGCAGAAATAGCTGACACTATTTCACTAACCTTTGATAACTCAACAACCTCATTGTTCTTATTTAAGATATAAATTAAAGATGACGTGTCTTTGCTGTATGGGCTGTAAGGCGTTTGACCTAAATTATCTTTATATACATAGTATATAGGGTCATAACCTTGCTCTTTGGCTAATTTACAAATCTCTTCATATTGAGCCATGTCTTCGAAATCTTTATAACCAAATAATTTTCTATTTAAAAGTCTTTTAGCGAGATCACTTAAAACTTTATCCTTTGAACTTTGCATTTTATTAAAGTAATAAAGCATCAAAGCCTCGTCTAAAATAAAATGTGAGCTTATATTTGGAGTTTTTTCATTTAAAAACTCTTTAAGCAATGGGTAGTCATTCATTAAATCACTTGCTTTTAAATTATTCATTCTTTTAAATAATGCGGTTAAAATTGCTTCATAAGACCGTGATACTGGATGAAAATATACATTCCAATACATATGGTACCTTGCCATAATATAGTCCTCTACGGCATGGACACCACTTTCTTTGACAACAATCTTATCTTTAACTACTTTCATTGTTCTCAATATTCTATTTAAATCAAAAGAGCCATAGCTCGTTCCAGTAAAGTAAGCGTCTCTTAGTAAGTAGTCCATTCTGTCCGCGTCTAGTTGACTCGATACTATTTGTGACAATAATTTATTCTTATGTGTATGATTTATTATTGAGGCTATTTCTTCTGGTAGATTGTCATCTACTTGCTTTAAAACTTTATTAACTTCACTATTACCTAAAATTATCATTTCACTGTACTCTTCATGATCAATTTTACTTACAGCCTCAAAGGTGTGGGAAAAAGGACCATGACCAACATCATGCAATAGTGACGCCAGTAAAACTAGTGTTTTATCATAGTCATTTATGTTGTTTTTCAAATCATCTACTTCTGTCAACATTCTGCGACAAACTTCATAAACACCTAAGGAGTGCGAAAATCTTGAATGTTCAGCAGTTGGATAAACCTGAAAAGAAGCACCTAATTGTTTAATCCTTCTTAGTCTTTGAAACTCTTTAGTATTTATACAATCCCAAACAATTTGATGGTTGACATGAATATATCCATGAACTGGATCTCTAAATACTCGATGCTCAATTTTTCTAAACATAAACACCCCTCCTTTGTATAAAAACTATTAACTTATCGTTAATAGTCACTAATCATCCTTTTTATCATTATCTTTTTCTATTATTGATGGAAGTCTAAAAACTTGTTCGCCCTCTTTTGTAATAGAATACTCACCACGTGCGAATGATTTAATATAGTCTGGATCATTTAATTTTTCAATTCTTTCTTTTAAATCGCGGGTTTCATTTTCAATAGTTTCCAATTGTTTTGTGTAAACTTGTAAGTCTTTAGTTAATTCAATCGTTGTTAATACCTCTTTGCTTACGCTAAAAAGTAAGTATCCTGAAATTGTAAAAACAATCGCGCTTAAAATAACTCGTGTTGGGCTAAATCTCAGCCTTCTTGTCTTTTTTATATTTTCTTTGTCCATAATTACTCCTTACAATTTTTCGTCTATAACATCAACCATTGTGTACATTATAGTTGCGTCATTTTTTCTAACATGGTCCATTAATTCAAGCACTTGAAAAGCAGTGGTACGGGCCCCAAAGGTAATTTGTATTATATCATTAATTTTAATCATTGTTGATGGTTTTGCCACACTCCCATTAACTAAAATACGACCATTAGCAGCCAACTCTTTCGCTACTGTTCGTCTTTTGACTAATCTTGAAACTTTTAAGTACTTATCTAGTCGCATCTTATATTTGTTTTAAAAGTAATTGTTCACATAAACTGAGCGCATTTAACATTTTTTCGTCAAGTTTTGCTAGTTGTTTGAAAATCACAAAAACTCCTAAAATATTCCCTTCGTTTATAATCGGATAGGTGTAACCAGCCAAGGTTTCGGCACTATCAACAAATATTTGAACATCATTAAAACTTGTTGGATGAAAATCGGCAAGAATTTTTTCAAATGCTGTCGTAGTTTTAATCGGTAAATCCTTAACTGATACCTTCCGGCGAGGGTCAATAAACACCCCATCATAATAAAACATTACCTGGGTATCCATTTCTTCCTCTAAAACTTCACACATCGCAACTAAGTGTTGTAATTTCTTACTGATCGGCGAAAATTTTCTTAAAACAATCTTCTCATCTTCGATAAAGATTTCAAATGTATCCCCTGACTTAACGCGAAAGTGATCTCTTATGTCTCGTGGAATAACGATTCTTCCTAAATCATCAATTCGGCGGTTAATTCCTGAATTTTTCATTGACTCTCTTCTCCAATCTCAAGTGTTTCTAACACTTTTATTATATCATTTATCCAATTGTTTTCACGCTTAATTTTAAGTGTGATTTTTTGGTATTTATAATCTAACTTTATCTTACTATTTATTGAACTTATATCTGAAAACAGTTGTATTCCATCGACGTTATCTGAGAAGGCTTTTGTAAATGTGACTTCTGCCCTGTTTAGTAGTTCTTTATAATTAGAAATGTTTGGATTACTAAGAATAATCTCTAATCGCTTGCGCTCAAAAAGCAAGTTAATATCTTCGGGAAGTGTACCATAATAATCGCTTTCTTCATCATAGAGTTTTTGTAGTGTTTTTAAACTAGTCTGCTTATCAATATCTTGGTATAAAGTTATCTTATCATAATCAAATTCTGTAAAATCTTCTGGAATGTGACCTGCACTATCAACTCTGATTGAATCGTCAGATGGTTTAATAACTTTTTCGCCTTTTTCTTTTTTGATAGCTTCATTTAGCATTTCAATATACATATCTATCCCAACTGTATCTATAAAACCTGATTGGGCCGGTCCCAACATGTCGCCTGCTCCACGAATAGTCAAATCACGCATTGCAATTTTGTGGCCACTACCAAGTTGGGTAAATTCCTTAATTGTATTTAAGCGCTTTGTCGCGATCTCACTTAGTATTTTTTCAGGTTGATACATTAAGTAGGCGTAAGCTACTCGATCACTTCTTCCAACTCGACCGCGAATTTGATATAGTTGCGATAAACCAAAGGTATCAGCATTATCAATTATTATAGTATTGGCATTTTGGATATCAATACCTGTTTCAATAATTGTTGTACAAACAAGGACATTGTACTCATTGAGAGTAAAGCGAATCATTACATCTTCAATTGTATCACGGTCCATTTGACCATGAACAATAGCAACCTTTACTCCTTCAATATCTCTCTCTAAGCGACCTGCAATATCTGGAAGGTTTCTAACATTGTTATGTAAGTAAAAAGCTTGACCATTTCTAGCTAGTTCACGCATAATTACATGATTTATAGTCGCAATATTTTTCTCTATTACATATGTTTGAACAGGTTTTCGATTTTTAGGCGCCTCTCTTAAAGTCGACATTGATCTAATTCCAACTAATGACATTTGTAAAGTTCTTGGAATTGGGGTTGCACTTAAAGATAAAACATCAACACTTGTCTTTAGTTCTTTGATTCTTTCTTTATGGTCAACACCAAATCTTTGTTCTTCATCTATTATTAGTAAGCCTAAATCTTTAAATTTAACGTCTTTAGATAAGAGTCGATGAGTTCCAATTAAGATATCAACTTTACCTTCTATTACTTCTTTAATAATTTCTTTTTGTTCACTGAGAGTAACAAATCGATTAATAACCCTGATGCTTACAGGGAAATTTCTAAATCTTTTTCTAAAAGTTTCATAATGTTGGCTCGATAGAATTGTAGTTGGGCATAGAAAAGCAACTTGTTTACCATTATAGGCAGCCATAAAGGCTGCTCGCATACTAACTTCTGTTTTTCCAAAGCCAACATCACCAATTAAAAGTCGATCCATTGCTTCTTTAGACTGCATATCTAAAATTATTTCTCTTTCCGCCTGCTCTTGGTCATTTGTTAAAACAAATTCTACTTCATTATTAAACTCTCTTTGAATTATTTCATCTATTTCAAATTGAAAACCACTATCAATACTTCTAGTACTATATAGTTTGACTAAACGTCCCGCCAGTTCATTTACGTTTTCTTTTACTTTGTTTTTTGTTTTTTGCCATTCATCGGTTCCTAGTCTATTTAGTCTTGGCGCCATCCCTTCGCGGGATACAAATTTTCTAACTAAATTAAACTGGTGCAAAGGGACATGAAGTGAGTCATTGTTTTTATATATAATTTTAAGAAAATCACGTTTATAATTATTAAATTCTCTTGTTTCAATTCCTATATACTTTCCAACACCGTAAGTATTATGAACGACAAAGTCTCCTTTTTCTAGTTCTCCATAATTTGATAAGCTTTGACTTTCATTAAATTTAGAAGAATACTTTGTAACATTGATTTTGGTGTTAAATAATTCTCTACTTGTATAGACATATAAGTTTTTATAATAAAAGCCTTTAATTAGTGATTTCTTCATTAAGAAAATGCCTGACTCTATCTTAGTAAGCTTGTTTGAATAACTTATGTCACGTTGTTGTAAATATGCCTTAACTTCGTTAATTTCAGATTCATTTAAAGCTAAGATAGTACAATTTTCTTTACTATAATTAATTATATCTTCAATAATGTAATCAAATTGGTTAATCGCAACATCTATTTCATGAATTTTAGAGTAATCGGTGCTTTGGCCTAAGGTGTTTTTTAAGTTTACATACTTGTGCTTTTCTAAAAGTCTTTTAGCATCTACCCATAAGTCCAAAATCAATGGGTTTCGACCTATCTCATATTGCTCTTTCACAAATTCAATTGTTTCGGATATTATCATTTTTTCATTATCAAAAAGTCCTTTGGAATCACTAAGAATTAGAAGGTTATCTTGACAGTAGTCTAGTAAACTTGATTCTTTACTCAAAAGTCCATAGTAGTTATATAAGTCTTGCTCAAAAACGTTATTATTTAAATATGATATGTCGCGACTTATTTTGTTGTTTAAACTATCATAAAATTTATGCTTTGTTTCATGTTTAACTATTATATTTAATTTTTCAATAATTAAATCTTTTTCACTTTCAGAAAATAAGATATCGGTTGCGGGCGTTATCGTAACTTTTTCGACAAGTTTGATTGTGAGTTGACTATCAATATCAAAAAATCTGATGCTTTCAACTTCATTATCAAAAAATTCAATCCTAATCGGATTATCATAATTTATTGAGTAAATATCTACAACTTCGCCACGCATTGAAAACGTTAAGGGCTGATCTACTCTTTTACTAAACTTATAGCCCGCTTGAATTAATTTTTTCTTTAAGCCTTTATAGCTAATAACTTGTTTATTCTCAAATGTTAAGATTGCTTGTCTAAAAACCTTAACATCTGGTAAGTATCGCAAAAGGGCAGCTGTGTGTGTAATAAATATGCCTGTTTCATTGTTTAACAACATATTTAAGACTGATAACCTATTTGCGGTAAATTCGGGTGAGGTTGCGATATTTTCAAGTCGTTTAGACTCTTCTGTCATATAAATATATACATCGTCACTTAAGTTAGATAAAGAATCATAAAGCTGTTCTGCATGATACAAATTATCTTTTACTATAATAATCTGTTGTTTATGAGTATTATAAAAACTTGCAAGACTAAGGGCTTCTTCTGTAAAAGAAAATACTTGTCCATCTTTATTTTTTTGTATTTGTTTTACTAATTCATAATTATCGAAAAAGCTTAAAAGTTTTTGCATGGTTTACATCTCTTTGTTATATTTATTCATAAAATCGCTAAAGCTGTAATTGATTAAGTCTTTGGGTACATCTACTAATTTTTTCAATGTTTCATCAATTACTTTTTGGTCGTCTTTATTAAACCTACCTAATACATAGTTTTTATTTTCAATTAGCGGGTTACTATCTATTCCGATTCGCATTCTTTTGAAATTTTGTGTTTTTAAATACTCTATTATATTAATTAGTCCGTTGTGACCACCGCCACTTCCTTTAAATCTAACCCTGATTTTACCTAGAGGTAGAGCAAAGTCATCATATATTATTAATATTTCGTCCTTATCGATACCAAAGTAATTCATCATTGATAAGACGGCACTCCCTGATAAATTGACGTATGTTTCAGGTTTCATTAAGATTACTCTTTGACCCTTTATTCGCAAAATTGCATAAACACTGTTGAATTTTTTTTGATCAAATTCAACATTATGGTGGTCAGCTATTTTATCGACCGCCAAAAAGCCAACATTATGGCGTGTGTTTTCATATTCTTTTCCCGGATTACCTATACCTACTATTAATTTCATCTTCTCACTCCTAGCTATATTCTACTATAGAATACAAATTAAAAAAGGCATTAGCCTTTTTTAGTTTTCTTCTACTTTTTCATCTTCTTTGTAGCTTATTACCAGTCGGCGATCTTTTCCTTCGCCAACACTTCTTGTTGAAATGTTTTCCATTCCATTTAAGTAATGATGAACAACTCTACGCTCATCACTTGGAATAAAATCTAAAGTTGTTTCAATTTTTGTATCTTGAACTTCTTTAGCGATATGATAAACCATCGACTCAACTTTTTCATATCGGTTTGCTTTATAATTATTAACATCCATTACGATTTTAAGATGTTTTTTAAAGTAAGCATTTGTTGCGCTTCTTACTACGTTTGTTAAGGCTTGAAGGGTTTGACCCGCTCTACCAATTATAACTGCATTATTTTTTGCGTCAATAAAAACTCGGTACATTCCATCTGAAAATCTAATATCAACATAAACTTCTTGTTTTAAATTATTGAAGAATTTTTCGATGTAATCTTGGATAAAATCAATTATATCAACATCGGTAAATATATTTAACGATACACTATCCTGATCTTCACTTAGTACATGATAGTAAACAAGTGATTTTGCAATTCCTTTTTCCAATGCAACAACATCGATAATCTCTTCTATAGATTTGCCGCTATATTGTCTCATTTTTTAGCACTTCCTCGTGAAGATTGTGAGGATATACCGCTTTTAGCGACCATTTGGTCACCAATTATACTTCTTAAAATCATCATTATTGATGAGAAGGTATAGTAAATTGACATTGTAGTTGGTGTACTGATCGCGATGAATATCATCATAAACACCATCATGTTCATCATTCCAGCGCCTGCTGCAGGTTGTGATTGTACTTCATCATATTTTTTATAACTACGATCTTTTTCCAAGCGTTTTTTAGCCAAGTACTGTGGAAGTTTCATTGCAATAAACTGAGTTCCAATCATTACTAAAATAATAACTATATATAGCCAACCATTTGGACCCGTTTTAAACCCATCGAAAGGTTTAACATTTAAACTTGAACCCATGACGCGGTTTGCATCATCAAATAATGAATTAGCACGATATACCGCTTGCAACATCGCGATTAATAGTGGAAACGGAATTAAAGATCCTAATAATGTCATACTCATTTTAATATTATTGTCTTTGTACAATTGTTGAGTTTCTTGTGCTTTTTGCATATTTGACTGCTGATCTTCGCGACCTTCATATTTCTTATTAATTTTATTTACTTGTGGTTGAAGTAATTGCATCTTCGCACTATTTGTTTGTGAATACAACATCAAAGGTAAGGTAACTAAGTTAACTAATAGTGTTGCGATCCCAATTCCTGCAATTATTCCCCAGTTTAATTTTTCAATTACAAAGTTTATTACATATGTTATTGGTAAAACAAATATTGCTTGAAATTTACTGATTTCCCACACTTGGGCAAAACTAGTCGATAAATCATAAAAGTGGCTGGCATTATCCTTATCTGGCATTGCACATCCCGTTAAAATAACCAATCCCAAAACTATGAATAGAATTCTTTTTTGGGTTTTACTTAATTTTTGCATTTGCATATCTCCTTTGTTCTATATAATCAAATAATTCATTTAATTCTTGTTTGTTTGATGCATAATCAGATTTAAAATATTTTGACCTTACAATAACTACACTATCAAATGAATATGATTTTTGATATATATCCTGTATCATCATTCTAAGTTGACGTTTTACTTTATTTCTTAATACAGCATTCCCAAGTTTTTTTCCGACAGAAACTCCAACTCTTGCGTAGCTTTCTTGTTTAGGAACATGGTAAATAACGAATTTCGAATTTAATTCTGAATTTCTTTTCTTAATTATTCCTTGAAATTCATCAGCTCTTTTTATTCTTCTCTCTTTTTTCATATAAGTATTTTAAAAAAAGTCACCATTAGGTGACAGTTTTTATGCTGATAATACCTTTCTGCCTTTTTTTCTACGGCGCGCAAGTACTTTACGCCCTGCTGGCGTACTCATTCTTGCTCTGAAGCCGTGAACGTTTTTTCTTTTTCTTTTACTTGGCTGATAAGTTCTCTTCATATAAAGCTACCTCCAATTCTGTTTGTCTTTATACTTTCTACTACCCATTACAAATATACGTAAAGGTAATTGCCTATTGATTATACATAAATATGACTTATAAGTCAATAATATAATCCTTTATTAAAATATATTTTAAGACTCTCTAAGTTATCCCCAACAATGTGATAAATAGTTCATTGCCAAGTCTTTTACGGCACTTCTTTATTTTTGTCACTCTATTATTTATAGGTTGCTCTAGTTAAAACCATAATTAATAATTTCCTCAACAATTACATCGATTTCTTGTAGGTATTTGGCCTTATATCTTATTAATTTTAGTTTTATTTAATTGTAAGACTATTACTCTTATAAATAGCTTATCAACAATTTAATTTTATACTTATCAACAGTGTGTGGATATTGGGGATAGCCTAAAAACACCCTTAAAACGGCGTTTATTGATTGAAAGTTGTTAACGTTGTTAGTTATTCACAATGTAGTTGTCCACGTTATCCACATAGAGTTAACCCCAGTGGATAAAGAATTAAATGTAATATATTGAAACCTTTTTACTCTTCTATCATCATTTTGAAGATTTAACTATATTTTCTCATTAATAATTTGGATTTTTTTAATAAAACCTAACTGTTTATTATAATGGGCACAAATATTGAATTTTGACTTGAAAAGTTATCCACAATAAATCTTATGGATAACTGGGGATAACTTTAAAGAGGCTATCAATAAAGACATTAAGTATTATAAACATGTGGATAACTTTTTCTATTGATTTTTTACCTTTAATTAAAAATCGAATTATTGTAGAATAGAGTTAATTATGAGGTGTTTATATGAAACAGGCTAATGGTCACTTAAATAAGATTTGGAGAGACATCCTTATTGAAATTGAAAAAAGTGTTGACTCAATTGTCTACAACACTTATTTTAAGGAGTCTACAATATACAAAATAACTGATAATAATAAAGTTTTAGTAAAAGTCGACAACAATCTTCAAAAAATGGTTTTTATGGAAATGATTGAACTAATTGCCGAGAAAACATCGATAGTATTGGAAGAACAATATAAGGTTGAGGTTTATAATAAAGATGAACTCGATACATTAATAGGTAATCAGCAAGAAACTAATAAATTTATGACACTTCCCTTAGAAATTGATCTGAGTGACAATATTCAAAGTCAATATAATTTTGATAATTTTGTTGTTGGAGATAGTAATAAGGAAAGTCACTCTGCAGCACTAGCTAGTGCTTTAAGTCCTGGCCATTTTTATAATCCTTTGTTTATTTTTGGCAATTCTGGTCTTGGTAAGACGCATTTACTTCATTCAATTGGTAATTATGCAAAAAAACACAAAAATGACTTAAAAATAATGTATATAACGAGTAATGATTTCATCACAAGAGTTGTTGATAGTTTTAAAAAAAATAGAATTGAAGAATTTAAGCAAGACATGTATAAATTAGATATTTTATTAGTGGATGACATCCAGTTTTTAGCTGGAAAGGAAAAGTCACATGAAATATTTTTCTATATTTTTAATGAACTAGTAAATAATAAAAAACAAATTGTTTTGACGAGTGATAAACATCCTACCGAAATAAAAGGCTTAGAAGAAAGATTAATTAGTCGTTTTTATTCTGGATTATCAGTAGGTCTTGATTCGCCTGAATTTGAAGTAGCGAAAGCTATCTTAGATAAAAAGTTAGAACTTCAAATGATAAATCCTGACAATATTGATGATGAAGTACTTTCATATTTAGCAACACATTTTTCCAAGGATGTTAGAAAATTAGAAGGAGCTTTAAATCGGCTAATATTTTATTCTATAAATTTTGCCGATAATGATCGAATTACTATGGAAGTTGCAACAAAAGCCTTTCATAATCAAACTAGTAGAGAAAGAGACACCTTGAGTGTTGAATCAATCAAAGATAGTGTCGCTACATACTATGGTTTAACAGTTAGACAAATTGATTCCAAAAATAGAACCAGAATTATTGTAAATGCTAGACATATTTCAATGTATCTAATTAGAAAACACTTAGATATATCGTTTGCAAAAATTGGAGATGAAATTGGAGGTAGAGATCACTCAACTGTTGTTAGTGCTTATGATAAAATACAAAAACTTTTAAAAAAGGAAGCAAGCTATCAAATCGCTATAAATGAAATAGAAAGAAAAATGTTGAATCAATAGTTATACACACTAATTAACTTTATATTAACAGTAAATAATGGTAATATAGACTATATATACGGGATATAATGGAGTTATCCACGTTATCCACAGCCCTTATTACTATTAGCATTTAAAGAAGTATATAAAAGGAGGAAATACAATGCATTTTAAAATTTCAAAAAAAGTATTTTATGAATCATTAGATAAGGTTTCAAGAGCTATTTCTGCTAGTTCACCAATTCCTGCATTATCTGGAATTAAATTAACTGTATTCAATAATGAAATTGAATTAATAGCTAGTGACTCTGATATGTCTATAATTAAAAGAATTAAATCTAATGAAGAAAATAATTTACAAATATTTAATGAAGGATCAATTGTTATTGAAGCTAGGTATATTTTAGATATAGTTAGAAAAATTGATTCAAATGAAATAGAAGTACAAATTATTAATGATTCACTAACAAAATTCAGTGGAAGAAACACAGAATTTAAAATTAATGGAGTTAAGTCGTCAGATTATCCACTTATAGATTTTAGTAAGCCAAGTGATGAAATTAAAATAAATTCTAGTGAATTACAACAATTAATCGTTCAAACTGGATTTTGTGCAAGTGATAGAGAAAACAGACCAATCCTAACAGGTGTAAATATAAGCTGTGATAATTCAAAATTAACATTTGCTGCAACTGATAGTAATCGTTTAGCTAGAAAATATATTGAAATAGATTGTGAAGAAGGAATTAACTTTACTATTCCAGCAAATTCATTAACTAAAATTGCAAGAATTATTGATAAAAATTCAGATATAAAAATTGCTGTTTCGGATAAAAAAGTTCAATTTTATTTTGAAGATATGATAATTCAAAATAGATTAATTGATGGTATTTTTCCAGATACCGCCCGTTTTATACCAAATGAATATCAAACAATTATAACAATCGATAGTAGAGATTTATTAAATGCTATTGATCGAGCTTCATTTATAAAAAGTGCAGATGGAGTATCAATTGTTAATTTTCAAATTTCAGAAAATGAATTTATAGTTTCTAGTCAATCACAAGAAGTAGGATCATCTGTAGAAGAAATTGCAAACTATGATTTTAGTGGTAATCCAATTAAAATATCCTTTAGTGGTAAATTTTTATATGATGCTATTAGAGCTTTAGAAGGTCCAGAACTCATAATTTCATTTGAAGGTGAAATGAAACCATTTATTGTGCGACAAACAGACAATCAGTCTAGTACGCATTTAATTTTACCAGTAAGAACAAACTACTAAACTAATACAATCGTATTAGTTTTTTTTATTTTGCTTAAAATGGATTTAAAAGGTGTTTTATGCTATAATGAGTAAGGATAAAGAGATTATAAGGAGTGAGTTAATGAAGATAAATACAGAGTATATAACCTTAGGTCAATTACTGAAATTTGCAGGGATTGCGATGTCTGGTGGGGATATAAAATACTTACTCAATGAAACAGATATTTTAGTAAATGATGAAGTTGAAAGAAGAAGAGGACGTAAATTGTATCCTAAAGATGTTGTAATTGTAAATGAACGAAAAATTACAATTGAATATGATAAATAATATACAATTAAATAATTTTAGGAGCTATAAAGATTTACAAGTAGAACTTTCTAAAAATATTAATGTTTTTATTGGAGAAAATGGTCAAGGAAAAACTAACCTACTTGAAGCTATTTATTTTATTTCAAATATTAGATCACACCGTACTAGAAGTGATAAGGATTTAATCCATGTAGAAGATGACTTCGCAAGAATAATAGTAAACACAGAAAAAAATAATAAAAAAGAAAAAATTATGTGTGTAATTCATGCAGAAGGAAAGTACTTTTCTATTAATAATAATGTCGTAGCTAAAACAAGTGATATATTAGGTCGAATTAACACAATTTTATTTTATCCTAATGAGACCAAAATATTTAGTGATACACCATCTTCAAGGCGTACTTTTTTTGATGTAGAAATAGGTAAAACATCAAAAAATTACACTAGAATATTTCAAGAATTCAACAATTTATTAAAAGATCGGAATAGGCTATTAAAAGAAGAAAAAATTGATAAGATTTTACTTGATGTTATAACTAAGAAGATGATTGAAAGTCAACTTTTTATAATAAATGAGAGAAAATTTATTACTGAATTTATTAATAATAAAATTAAAAACAACCTAAAGAAATTAAGTAGTGATGAATTTGAAATTGATATGACTTATATATCTTCAGTAAAAGATTTAAATTTTGATGAAATGCTTTCAAAGTATAATTCTAATATCGATAGAGATAGTTTTGCGAGAACAACAACAGAAGGTATCCATCGTGATGACTATGAATTCAAAACAAATGGAGTTGAAATATCTAAATATTTATCTCAAGGACAAACAAGATTGGTTTTACTAGCTATCAAGTTTGTCTTAATTGATTATATAATTCTTAAAACAAAAGAAAATCCAATTTTACTCTTAGATGATGTATTGAGTGAACTCGATTTGAATCATCAAAAAAAGCTTATAAAAAGTATTCCAAATTATGTTCAGACAATTATTACTACTACTGAGTATAATCTTGTATTTAAAAATGCAGATATTAGAAAATATCAAATCAAAGAAAGTAAAATATTAATTAAGGAGGACTTTGATGTCAAACAATAGAGGAAACAGTCTTTATGAAGCAACCGATATACAAGTATTGGAAGGTCTAGAAGCGGTTAGAAAAAGACCGGGGATGTATATTGGAAGTACATCAGAAACAGGATTACACCATTTAGCATGGGAAATTATTGATAATTCAATTGATGAGGCCCTAGCAGGATATGCAGATGAAATTTCAATCACAATTAATAAAGATCAATCAATGACGGTTACCGATAATGGACGAGGAATGCCGATTGATCTTCACGAAAAAACAAAAGTTTCCGCAGTAGAAACTATTTTTACTGTACTACATGCCGGTGGTAAATTTGGCGGCGGCGTTTATAAAGTATCTGGAGGACTTCACGGTGTAGGAGCGGCAGTTGTTAATGCACTATCCGAATTTTTAGAGGTAAGAGTCTACCGCGATGAAAAAGTTTACTTTGTTAGGTTTGAAGATGGCGGAAAAACAGTAAATCCGCTCGTAGAAATTGATAAATGCGAAAACGGAAAAAAAGGAACAGAAGTTACTTTTAAAGCCGATAGCACAGTCTTTACAGAAACTAGTCACTTTAATTATAAAACCATTCACAATCGTCTAAAGCAAATGGCATTTTTGAATAAAGGGATTAAGATAGTTTTAAATGACTCTTCAAGAGATAATATTAAAGAAGTAGTTTTTTATAATGAAGGTGGCATTAAGGACTATGTTAGTTATTTAAATGTAAGTAAGGTCCCAATTCATGAATCAATAGTTTACATAGAAGGTGAAGAAGATGACATTGTTGTCGAAGTAGCGCTTCAATATAATGATACATACCAAACAACACTTTACTCATTTACAAATAACATAAACACAGGTGAAGGTGGAACCCATGAAGAAGGGTTTAGAATGGCACTTAACCGAACAATAAATGGTTATGCAAGAGAAAAGAATATATTGAAAAAGGACGAAGAGAACCTCACAGGCGATGATATTCGTGAGGGACTTACAGCTGTTATTTCTATAAAACACCCTAACCCACAGTATGAAGGTCAAACAAAGACAAAATTAGGTAACTCTGAAGTTAGAGGAATAGTATCAAGAATTTTATCAGAACAATTAAGTAGATTTTTATATGAAAACCCAGAAGAAGCAAAAATAATATTGGATAAAGCACAAGTAGCCTATAAAGCCAGACTAGCAGCAAGCAAGGCAAGAGAAATAACAAGAAGAAAAGGTGCTTTAGAAATATCTGCTCTTCCAGGTAAATTAGCTGACTGCTCTAGTAAAGATGCAAGTGAAAGCGAAATTTATATCGTGGAAGGGGACTCAGCAGGAGGTAGCGCTAAACAAGGACGCGACTCTAAATTTCAAGCTATTTTACCTTTGCGAGGAAAAATATTAAATGTAGAAAAAGCTAATCTAGCAAGAATTTTTGATAATAATGAAATTAAAGCGATGCTTACTGCTTTTGGTACTGGTATTGGTGAAGAAATGGATTTAACTAAATTAAGATATCACAAAATAATTATCATGACTGATGCGGACGTTGATGGAGCTCATATCAGAACATTATTATTAACTTTTTTCTTTAGATTTTTAAAACCAGTTATTGATGGAGGTTATGTTTACATAGCACAGCCGCCATTATACAAAGTCTCACAAGGAAGAAAAGAAGTATATGCTTACAGTGAAGAAGAATTAGAAGTGGTTCGTGAAGAATTAGGCGGGCGAGTAAAACTACAAAGATATAAAGGTTTGGGTGAAATGAATCCAGAACAACTATGGGATACTACAATGTCACCAGATGGAAGAACATTAATTCAGGTCACAATAGATGATGCCATTCAAGCGGATCAAGTATTTGATATGTTAATGGGAGATGACGTTGAGCCAAGAAGAGATTATATAATGGAAAACTCTAAATTCGTAGAGAATTTAGATATTTAGGAGGAAATTATGAATCAAAAAAACGAACCAATAAATCATGGTAGAATTAAAAAGAGAGATATTTCCAAGGAAATGAAAAAATCGTTTTTAGATTACTCGATGTCTGTAATTGTCTCAAGAGCGCTACCAGACGTTAGAGATGGTCTAAAACCTGTACATAGAAGAATACTTTATACAATGAATGACTTAGGTATGTATAGTGATCGTCCTTATAAAAAATCAGCAAGAATTGTTGGGGATGTTATGGGTAAGTATCACCCTCATGGAGACTCCGCAATTTATGAGTCAATGGTTAGAATGTCACAAGATTTTTCATTTAGGTATGAGCTAGTTGATGGACATGGAAACTTTGGATCGATTGATGGTGATGGAGCAGCTGCAATGCGTTATACAGAGGCTCGGATGTCTAAAATATCAATGGAGATGCTTAGAGATTTAAATAAGAATACAGTTAACTTTAGAGATAACTATGATGGAGAAGAAACAGAGCCATCTGTTTTACCGTCAAGATTTCCTAATCTAATTGTCAATGGTACGACAGGAATTGCTGTAGGTATGGCCACAAACATTCCACCACATAATTTGGGTGAAACCATAGATGCTACAATCGCGATAATGGAAAACCCTGAAATAACGATTTTAGAATTGATGGAAAACTATATTTATGGTCCAGACTTTCCAACAGGTGGGTATATTTTAGGACGATCAGGAATAAAAAAAGCTTTTGAGACAGGACGGGGCTCGGTTGTTATGCGAGCAAAAATTCATTCAGAAGAATTATCGCCAAATAGAACAAGACTTGTCGTTACAGAAATACCGTACCAAGTAAACAAGTCACGATTGGTAGAAAGAATTGCACAATTAGTAAGAGATAAAGCAATTGAGGGTATTTCAGACTTAAGAGATGAATCAAACCGTAATGGCATTAGAGTTGTAATTGAACTTAGAAGAGATGTCCAAGAAGAGGTTATTTTAAATCAACTTTACAGAATGACGGCTTTACAGTCAACTTTTGGAGTCAATATGCTAGCGCTAGTAAATAATGAGCCTAGAGTTTTAAATATAAAACAAGCCCTAGAATATTATATAAAGCATCAAATTGAAGTTGTTGAGCGAATGACCAAGTTTGATTTAGAAAGAGCACAAGCAAGAGCTCATATTTTAGAGGGGCTTATTATAGCCTTGGATAATATTGATGAAATTATTTCGATAATTCGATCATCAGATGATGACGCCCAAGCTCAAGAAAGAATGATAAAGAGATTTAGTCTTAGTGAAACTCAAACAAAAGCAATTTTAGAAATGCAGTTACGCAGATTAACAGGTTTATCAAGAGATAGAATAGAGTTAGAACATAAAGACTTACTTATTGAAATTGCAGACTTAAAAGATATTTTAGAAAATAAAGAACGTGTTGAAACTATTATAAAGGATGATTTAAGAGAAATTAAAGAAAAGTTTGGAGATGCAAGAAGAAGTGAAATTTCCGAAGCGGAGATTGATATGGAAGATGAAGATTTAATTCCAGTACAAAGTATTTTTGTTACACTTACTTCAAACGGCTATATCAAGCGCGTGAGCGATGATACTTACCGACTTCAACACCGTGGTGGCAGAGGAATTAAAGGTATGGGTATGCACGATGATGATGCGGTAGATTCCATAATCAAAATGTCGACACATGATGATTTAATGATTTTTACTAATAAAGGCAAGGTATATAGAATAAAAGGTTATCGAGTACCAGCTTCAAGTAGAACATCAAAAGGTATTCCTATTGTTAATTTAATTGACTTAGATGATAGTGAAAAAGTAAACACAATTCTTGCTGCCAGAGAAGAAGAAATGAAATATTTGGTTTTTGTTACAAAATCTGGTTTAGTGAAAAGAGTAGAAATGAGCGAGTTTAACTCTATCAGACAAACAGGAAAAATAGCCATTTCACTTAAAGATGATGATGAGTTAGTCGCAGTAAGACACACAACAGGCGAAAATCAAATCATAATAGGTGGTTCAAATGGAAAAGCAGTCAGATTTGACGAAAACGACGCAAGACCAATGGGTAGAAATGCTTTTGGAGTTATTGGGTTTAATACAGATGGCTCCGAAGTAGTTGGGATGGCAACCGATACAACAGGAAAATACATTCTTTCTATTACAGAGAACGGTTATGGTAAAAAAACACCACTAGAAGACTACCGTCTGACAAAAAGAGGCGGAAAGGGTGTTAGATCAATTCAATTAACCGAAAGAAATGGATCACTAGTTGCTTTAAGGGCAGTTGATGGAAATGAAGAAATGATGATAATTTCAGATGATGGAATTATCATTAGAATTTCGGTAGCAGATGTGGGAACTTACAGCCGTAATACACAAGGAGTTAAATTGATTAACTTAAATGATGGCGGCAAAGTTTCAGCTGTAGCAATCATAAGAGAAGACGAAGAAGACTTTGAAAATGTTCAAAATTCTAAGGAAGCGGACAATATTCAAATTGACCAAAATAGTTAGGTGTTGTACAATTTATACTAATAGCAATAAGACAGCAAAGTAGTTAAAAGTTGATGTTCAGAGAAATGACAATTGGTGAAAGTTATTCATCAACCTAATGAAATCTCCTGTCTTGCATGGCACAGTCCCGGTAGTTACGTTATAACTTTGAGATTGTTTCACGTGAAACAATGAAAAAGGGTGGCAACGCGAGATATCGTCCCTGACGGTATCTTTTTTTATTACATAAGGAGAGATTAAAATGTTAGACATTAAAATTATTAGAGAAACGCCAGAAGTAGTTAAAGAAAATCTACGCAAAAAATTTCAAGAGGAAAGGTTACCACTTGTCGATGAAGTTATTGAATTAGACATCGAACTTAGGAAAATTCAAACAAAAGGCGATATACTACGTTCAAATAGAAATACTTTTAGCAAAGAAATAGGAAAACTTATGCAAACGGGTTTAAAAGAAGAAGCAGAAGCTAAAAAAGCACAGGTAAAAGAGTTGGGTTTAGAATTAATTAATTTAGAGGCAGATCTTGAGGTAAAACAAGCAAGATATAAAACAATTATGATGACCTTACCAAATATTATTGATGATAGTGTACCAATTGGTAGAGATGATAGCGAAAATGTTGTAATTGAAGTTCATGGGAAACCAAGAGAGTTGGATTTCGAAATCCCATACCACGCTGACATAATGGAAAAATTGGGCGGCTTAGACCTCGAAAGCGCAAGGAAGACAAGTGGGTCAGGTTTTTACTACTTAATGGGAGACGTAGCTAGAGTACACACAGCAGTTTTGTCCTTTGCGAGAGAGTTTATGATAGCGAAGGGATTCACTTATTGTATTCCACCATATCTTATTCGTGAAGAGGTTGTAAGTGGAGTTATGAGTTTTGAAGAAATGAATAATATGATGTACAAAATTGAGGGGGAAGACTTATATCTGATTGGTACAAGTGAACATTCCACTATCGGTAAATTCATGGATACTATAATTGATAGAAACACCCTTCCTCAAACAATCACTAGCTTTTCTCCGTGTTTTAGAAAAGAAGTAGGTGCCCATGGAATCGAAGAAAGAGGCGTTTATCGTGTACATCAGTTTGAAAAACAAGAGATGGTAGTCGTATGTGACCCTAAAGATAGTAAAGAATGGTTCGACAAACTTTACAAGTACTCTGTCGAATTATTTTTACAATTAGATATACCTGTAAGAGTGATAGAGTGCTGTAGTGGAGATTTGGCAGACTTAAAAGTTAAAAGTGTTGATGTTGAAGCATACAGCCCAAGACAGGATAAATACTTTGAAGTTTGTAGTGCTTCTAACCTAGGAGATGCTCAATCAAGAAGACTTAAAATTAGAGTAGATGGTGAAGAAGAAAACTACTACCCGCACACTTTAAATAATACGGTAGTGGCACCTCCAAGAATGTTAATTGCGTTTTTTGAAAATAATGTTAACGAGGATGGCTCAGTTAATATACCAAAAGCACTAAGACCATATATGGGTGGTCAAGAAATAATAAAACCTAAGTAATGTTACACGTGAAACATTTTAAGGCCTTTTTGAATAAAGGTTGAAATGTTACATAAATTTGATTTTTACTAAGCATAATTGTATAATAACTATGGCACAACAAGTATGTTGTAATCAGGTCAGGTCCGGAAGGAAGCAGCCTTACTCAACCAATATTTGTGTGTGCCTTTTTATATGGGAAAATATGACTTTTGGTGTGATACAATGTATAAGCACAGACAATAACAAGGGAGGGATTGCATGAATAATAACGAAGAAAAATATATGCAAAAAGCCTTAGAACAAGCCAAAATGGCTTATAAACTAAATGAAATCCCAGTTGGATGTGTCATAGTTTATAAAGATACAGTTATCGCGCAAGCACATAATTTAAAAGAGACGAATCAAACAGCGACTGATCATGCAGAGATAATCGCGATTAATGCAGCTTCCAAACATTTAAATAGCTGGAGATTAAGTGAATGTGACCTGTATGTGACATTAGAACCATGTGCAATGTGTGCAAGTGCAATTGTCCAATCCAGAATAAGAAAAGTTGTAATAGGGACGTTAGACAATAAAGATGGAGCAGTTATTAGTTCAAAACATATATTTGAAAATAATCATAACCATCAATTGATTGTAAAGACTAAAGTTTTAGAACAAAAGTGCAAAAAAATCATTGAAGATTTTTTAAAAAACAAAAGATGACAAAAGGTTTTAAAGAAGTTATTTGTTATAATTATAAAGGTATAGGTGAACTATGAACGGATTGCTACTATTAAATAAAGAAGTTGATATGACATCTCACGACTTGGTTAATATAGTTAGAAGACAACTTGATATGAAAAGAGTAGGGCACACAGGAACTCTAGATCCAAATGCAACCGGTTTAATGGTAATGGCATTTGGAAAGGCAACCAAGTTGGTTAATTATCTACAAACTGACGATAAAGAGTATGTTTTAGAGATGAAATTAGGTGTTTTGACAGACACTTTAGATATTTGGGGAAAAATTACTAAAGAAGAAGATTACATAAAGCCAACAAAGGCTGATTTTAAACAAGTTTTAGAATCGTTTAAAGGTAAACAAATGCAAAGACCACCCATGTATTCAGCTATTAAAATTCAAGGTAAAAAACTTTATGAACTTGCTAGAGCAAATCAAGTAATAGAAATACCAAAGCGTGAAATAGAAATTTATGAAATAGAACTTTTGGACTATGATCATACAATTAAAATAAGGGTTGCTTGTTCCTCTGGAACATACATTAGAACTCTTTGTTTAGATATCGCGAATAAATTAGACACGGTTGGGACGATGACATCTTTAGTAAGAACTAAAATAGGAGAATTTACTTTAGAAGAGGCAAACACAATATCAGAGTTAAGAAATAAGCAATATAAAATTGTGGATCCAAGACGGGCTCTAAGCAAATACCCAATATATAAATATGAAAACTTATCGGATATAATTAACGGTAGAAAAATAGAAATATATACAAAGGATGACTTAGTCTTAATAGAAGTAGAAAATAAAATCATGGCTTTTTATGAAAGAGTAGAAGAAAATATATTTAAATCAAAAAGAGGGTTATGGTAAATATGAAAATAGTACATTTTGAATTAAACAGTAGATTGACTATAGAGTTTAAACCATTAGTAGCTGCAATTGGCTTTTTTGATGGTTTACATAGAGGACACCAAGAATTGGTCAAAGAAACACTAAAACAAGCGCAATTAAAACAATTAGTGCCTGCATTAATAACCTTTTCGCCATCACCACAATCAGTTCTACTAAAACAACCAGAGAAATTATTAACAACAGTGGAAGAAAAGGCAGCTATTGCTAAAAAGTTAGGAATAGAAGTTTTGATTGTATTAAGGTTTACTCCAGAGTTATCACAACTAGAGCCAAATTTATTTTATGAAAAAGTTATAAAAACTTTGAATGTCAAACACCTTGTCTGTGGTGAAGATTTTCGATTTGGTTATAAAGGAAGCGGCAATGTAGATACGTTAAGAGCCATTGAAGAAATTGGTTTAAGTGTAATTCAAGACTTTAAGTATATAAACGAAAGAATTAGCTCTACAATAATTAAAAAACAAGTAGAAGCAGGTAGCATGAATGTTGCAAACAACCTGTTAGGTTATTCATACGAATTAAATGGATTTGTAATGCATGGTAGAAAAAAAGGCCGGACGATTGGCTTTCCAACCCTGAATTTATTAATTGAAGATAGTAAGATAGTCCCTAAAGATGGTGTTTACATTGGGATTTCAATTATAATGGGTAAAAAATATGTGTCTACGATAAACATTGGACACAACCCGACAATTAATACAGTAAAACATAAATCAATAGAATCCTTTGTTCATAATTATAGCGAAGACACCTATGGACAAAAAGTGACTTTCTACATATTAGAAAGAATTAGAGATGAAGAAAAGTTTTCAAGTGTAACAGAGCTCATAGAGCAAATGGATAATGACATTAAAGTAACCGAAGAATATTTTACAAAAGAGCAAAGGAGGGCCTTTGACATTGAAATTATTTAAATTAGTAGATGAAGCAGCTAGCTTGCTGAAACAAAACAGAAAACAATATGAACAAGCCGAAAGAAGTATTGTTGATTTTTTAGTAAATTTAGTTGAAAACAATGAAAATTACATAGGTAATACATCGAGGGTAAAGACAGAAGACAGTTTAAAAAGCAAAATAGTAAGAAAAAAATATTACTTGGACTATCAAAGTTCCGAAGATATCTTAAATAACCTTTCTGATATTGTTGGAGTTACCCTAGAATGCCGATTTAAGGATGATGAGGTTAAACTTCTTAATTTAATAAAAGAAGAGTTTAAAGAAGGAGAAGGAGACTTCTTTCAAGCTAAAAAAGATCCTTCAATGTATTTAAATTTGAGAATGGAACAACCTCAAAAACAAAAAAATGGTTTTGATGACTACAGAATTGATGGATATCGCTATCAAAATGGAAAAAAGATCAATTTTGAATTACAAATCAAATCACTAATAAACACCTTTTGGTCGGGTATAGAGCATGAGGTTATTTATAAAAATAACAACTACTTGTTATTTGACAGCTTTTTGAAAGAAATACTACACTCGATAAAATCAAATTTAGAGACAATTGATTATCAACTTACAAAAGTCTATGATCAAATGACACAGATTGATTCTCAAGCAGTCGGAATGGATGACAAGAGTTTTAAATCCTTTTTAGGAAAATCTATAAATGATTTGTTTTCAGTAAAATTAAAAGAAACAATTGATATTGAGGCAAACATAAAGAAAATAAGTGCCCTATTAAGCCAATATATTTATATAGAAAATTTTGTTAGGTCGGATCAACCTCAAATAGTAATGATGTCCTACTTTGAGAAGCTAAATTTGCTTTCACATTCAGAAATGGATTTCACCGTACCTATAAAAATTAAAGAAGAAATAAGTAATGGGAATCCTTTTCTGGAAAAGTTTGGGGAATACTGTTTAAGTGTAATGAATGTAGACTTTGACTGGCATGTCCTATTTTCAATGCTTTTTATGTTAGAGAATGATGACGTTGTTATTACTTTCAATAAATTTAATAATTTTATAAAAGAAATTCTTTTTAGCCCAAACTGGTTTAAAAAACAAATGGAAAAGTGTGAGGCCAATATTGATTGCCAAGGGATAGGGGATGAACTGTACGAAATAGTGGCTGATTGCTTGATAAGTCAAAAAACTATAAGAATTATTTATGAGGAAAACCTTTATGATGTAATGGTTATCATTAGAGAAATAATAGAAAAGATTGTTTTATCATCAGAAAACAGGCAAGAAGATTTTGATTTAGCAAAGAATAGACACTATGCTTTATTAAAGAAAAAGATTAAAGAAGTGTTCAATAAAGATGACTAGTTGTTTGTTATAATGTAATAAGGAGGCGAAAACATGTCATATACAGCTTTATATAGAAAATATAGGCCATCAACATTTGATGATATTGCGGGTCAACAGCATATTGTCCAAACATTAACCAATGCTTTAGCTCAAAATAGACTAGCTCATGCTTATTTGTTCACTGGTCCTAGTGGAAACGGGAAGACGAGTGTGGCAAAACTGTTTGCAAAAGCAATAAACTGTGAGTCAAAAGACCAAATTATTTGTGATAAATGCTCGAATTGCCTCGATACAAAAAATAACATTCATCCCGATGTAGTTGAGATTGATGCGGCTAGTAATAATGGGGTAGATGAAATAAGAAGTTTAATAGAAAAAGTTAAATATTCTCCTTTAAAAGGCAAATATAAAATTTATATTATTGATGAGGTACACATGTTGTCTTTAGGGGCCTTCAATGCACTTTTAAAAACGCTTGAAGAACCACCAGCACATGTTGTGTTTATTTTAGCAACTACAGAACCGC
The DNA here is from genome assembly GCA_012512595.1 of Erysipelothrix sp. Taxonomy (GTDB): domain Bacteria; phylum Bacillota_I; class Bacilli_A; order Erysipelotrichales; family Erysipelotrichaceae; genus JAAZDN01. The sequence continues at coordinate 20,836 of JAAZDW010000021.1, read as the reverse complement.
ATAAAGTTATCCCAACGATTATTTCAAGATGTCAACGATATGATTTTACAAGAGTTAAAGAATCTGATATTTTTGATAATATTGTAAAAGTTCTGAATGGTGAAAACATCGACTATGATAAAAAAGCGATTCAGCTAATTAGTAATTTAGCTGATGGTGGAGTAAGAAACAGTCTTAGTATTCTTGAACAAAGTGTTGCATACTCACCTGAGCTAGTAACAGTAGAAGACGTAAGAAGAATATATGGAATTGTGACAAAGGAAGAAAAACTTGAACTACTAGATAATATTTTTAAACTTAAAATGAAGGAAACTCTAGCTCTATTAGACAAAATAAGCAACCAAGGAAACGATCTTGAAAGATTTAATATTGAGTTAGTGAACACGTTAAAGGAAACAGTTATTTATAGTTATTCAAAGTCCACCGAATTGCTACAAAATCTATCAAAAGAAGAAGTAGAATCAATCCTTAATGTTGTGAACTCTTCACAATTATTGCAGATGATTGATATTTTAATGGATATTGATGCAGCAAAAAAGAATATATCAGACTTAGTTTCCTACATGGAATTAGGCTTTATTAAAATGATAAGTATTGTTGAAAATAAAACTAAATTTTCTGAAGAAATCTCGCCACAAAAAGATGTCACTATAGCTAAACCAACTAAAAACACTAATTACAAAAAAGAAGTAGTAGATAAAATTAATATTGAGGAAGAATTTAAAAAACATTTGACACCGACTTCTGAAGAAACAAAGGTAAAAAAGCTAGATTTAGATTCAAATGATTCAGATATGGATAAAAACGACGATAAAGAAGATATAGATGTTATTGGCGTTCATAAAACAGAACCACAACGAGACATAGTTTTGAATGATGAAACACTACTTTCACTTTTAACTTTTGCAGATAAAGAAAAAAGAATCAGTATCCAAACAGACTGGGAAAATATTGTCAATTACTGTAATGATGTAGAAGTAGCGAAATATGCTTATAAACTATGTAAAAGCAGCATTCTAGCAATAGGAGATAATTATGTAGTCGCGGTTGTTGAGCATAATCACTTAGCAACTGATTTAAATGATGATTCTAATCAAATAGGCTTAACTAAATTTTTAAAGGAAAAATTAAATGAAGAGTTAAGGGTGTTTGCGATAACAACTGAAAAATCACAAGAAATCATAGAAAAATTTAAAACAAGAGCAGCTAACAATACATTACCAGATAAAATCGAAGTTGAGATAGTGGAAGAGACAAAGGAATTAATAGTTGATAGTCTTATAAGTAAAGCTGAATCCGTATTTGGCAAAGACGGATTTACTATTGAGGAGTGACATAATGGTATACCCAAAATCATTACAAGAGTTAATTGAAAACTTACAAGTGTTGCCTAGCGTTGGTCAAAAAACAGCGGAAAGGTTTGCATTGCGTATTATAGACCTAGATTCTGATGTAGTCTCAGAGTTATCCAATTCAATTATTAATGCAAAAAACAACACTAAGTATTGTCAGATTTGTGGAAATCTCTCCGAAACCAATTTTTGTTCTATTTGCGAAGATGAAAAGCGAGATAGTTCTCTAATATGTGTCGTTGAAAGTGTGTCTGATGTAATTGCAATGGAAAAGACTGAAAACTATCACGGCCTGTATCATGTTTTAAATGGTCTAATATCACCATCAAAAGGAATTTTACCAGACGATTTAAATATAAAAGACTTAGAAAAAAGGCTCGCAGATCCTAAACTAGCAGAAATTATCATAGCTACAAACTTAACTATTGAAGGCGACACGACATCACTTTATTTATCTAAATTAATAAATCAAGTCGGTGAAGGAAAAATCGCGGTATCAAGAATAGCTCATGGACTTCCTGTAGGTGGTCACTTAGGCTATGCAGATGATTTAACCATCATAAAAGCGATGGAAGGTAGAAATAAAATTTAACAACAAAAGTGAATGAGGTGTGGTAATGAAATTTACAATAGTAAATAGACTAGATGAAAAATCAATTGAAACTGGCAAATATGTTGAAAAAGCTTTATTAGAAGCTGGTAAAGTGAGAGACAATAAAAACCCTGAGATAGTAATCGTTATTGGTGGCGACGGGACCTTTTTAGTAGCCGCACATAAATACATCGAGATAATATCTGATGTTTTGATGGTAGGAATACACACCGGGACGCTTGGATTTTTTGCAGACTTTAAGGTTGATGAAATTGACATGTTAATACATTCTATATTAAATAAAAAACCAAAGGTAAGTACAAAAAGACTTTTAAAAACAAAAGTAGTTAATAATGATGATAAAAACCAAATATACTACTCACTGAATGAAATAAGAATTGAAAATGTGATTAAAACACAAATATTGAAAGTATGGATTAATCATGTTTTTCTAGAAACATTTAGAGGGACAGGTATCTGTGTTTCAACTCAACCAGGATCAACAGGATATAATCGGTCTCTAAAAGGAGCTGTTATATCTGACCAGTTGGAATTACTTCAAATGACTGAAATTACAGGGATTCATCACAAACTATTTCAATCATTACAAGTTCCATTAATTTTAGCTGATGATGCAGAGATAGATTTTGCTAGCCCCTCATTTAAAGAAGCCATCCTTTGTTATGACCACTTAAGTGTTAATATTAGCGATGCAAAACATATCTTTTGTTCCCTCTCAAAAAGTAAAAAGATAAATTTTGCTAGATATAAAGACGGTTTAAAGTATACACACCGAATCAAATCTTTATTTTAAGCAAATTAAAAGCTAGTTACGAATCGTTAGTAACTAGCTTTTTAAATACTTTGTTAAACTAATGAACCTTTTTTATTTATGTTGTCACTAGACATTCTGAATATTACGGATAATGGAATCATATATGACCACAAAGAGGAACCACCATATGAAATAAAGGGTAGAGTAATACCTGTGATTGGTAATAATCCACTAATCATTCCCATATTTTCAACCTGTTGAAACAAAATCATACCGAGCAAGCCAATAACCATCATCTTATCTCGCATACTGTCATTATTTAAAGCTATTATTAGTAATTTAATATCGAAGATGAAAAACAATACAATTACAAGACTGGTACCTATAAAACCAAAATTTTGACCTATAACAGCAAAGATAAAGTCGTTTTGCGGTTCAGCAAACCAAACGATACCTTGACCTAAAGGGTGTCCAAACCAACCGGCAGACCCAATTGCCAACAAGCCTTCATATAATTGGTTACCATAAGACCTAATATACTTTTCTGTTTCAAGCCAACCATAGAATCTTGAAAGTCTTAATGAAGAGCCAAAAAGTTCAATTAAAAACTGTTGGTTTGTATAAAACAAAATAATAAAGCCACCAAAGAGTCCTATGCCTAATGTAGCTCCAACATAGATCCAAATTCGTTTAATGCCGCTTACCGCAACCATTATCATAATACTAATTATTATAACTAAAGGTATTCCTGTATCAGGTTGTAGCACAATCAGAATTAACGGCGGCAGAGCTATCTTTAAAATATTTATAAATAAAGTAATATCAGATTTGAAAGAGACCTCAGTTTTTTGACTGTTATGTTTACTTATAATGTTAGCAGTCATTAAAAGTAAGACAACTTTCATAAACTCACTTGGCTGAAAATTTCCGATTCCCGGAAAGACAAACCAGGCTCTTGTGTTATTGGTGATTTCAACAAAAGGTACTGAAATAAAACTAAAACTATCTAAGTACAAAAGTCCAAGAGCTATCATTAAGCCTGCATAAACGTAAATTAAAATATCATAGAGATTTTCAATTCCAAAATAAATAAGCAGTGCCATTAGGGAGAATCCAGTTACATACCAAATTATTTGCTTTACAACTAGGCCAGTTACTCTACTTACAATTGGTGTTGCTAAGTGAATTGAAGTGATACTAATAATTAAAAACAAGGCAAATATTCCAACTAAAAACCAATCGATATTAAACTTATTTTTCTCAAACTTAGGGGACAACTTCATAGTTTCAACTCCATAGGGTAATGTTCGATATTAGCATCAAGGTAAATATCACCGATTACTTCAAAACCAAGTTTTTCATAAAATCCTAAAGCCTGAACCTGGGCTCCAATATGAATCGTCGACGCTTCTTTATTCCTGATATAATTGATTGTTTCTTCCATTAGAAATTTAGCATACCCTTTTTTCCTGTGTCTTATTAAAACGGCAACTCTACCTATAGTGGCTTTATCTGCTTCATAATAGACCCTAGCTGTTGCTACGTGTTCATTATCGACTTCTAATAAAAAATGGTCAGCTTCAAAGTCTAAACAATCTAATTCTTCATCTACGCTAACGTTTTGTTCATCCATAAAAACTAGCTTTCTTATATATATTACAGTGAAAATTTCCACTTGATTTTTTGCAATTATAAATTTCAAAATAACCCTCCTTTATTGAACGTGTTATGTATTAATGGTATCATATTTGAGAGGTGTATGTATGGGAAAATTCAAAATAAAATTTGAGACAATTAGATTTCCACTTATAATCCTTTTAATAACGGTTTTTTTAAGAGGGCTAAGTAACACCATATTGAGTCAGGCAGTTGTTAATCTTATACCTAGTAATTTTACCTGGGTATTATTCCTAAGTCAGATTGCAAAACAATTCAGTGGTTTAGTCATTCAATATTTACCATTTTTAACCATTATTAAAATACTAAGCAAAAAACATAATAGTGAGAGAGTAGTATTAATGTTTATTGTATCCTACTTTTTGTTTTTGACAATAACAATGATCATCGGAAGAACAAATATGCCTATGATTGTTTATGATGATCTTTTTGGTTTGAATGTTAGATTGTCTTCTGACACATTTAATAATGCTAGCATTTTGAGACTTCCATACCGCTTAGGATTTTTGGGAGCAATTATAGTAGGATATGTCGCAGATTTATCTTATAGATTAACAAGAACAAGAACCAAGTATGGCTTTATCCCATACATTGATAAGGATGTTCTTAGTTTACTAACAACTCTATTTTTTACTTTAATAGCAGGGGTAGCTACCGCTTTTATTTGGCCGTACTTTATTGAGTTCATCTTTAAGGTGTTTACCTGGATAAGTAATGATATAACAAATCCTATAAGTACCTTTGTATATGGGTTTATTGATAGAATATTTTCAATTTTAGATTTGTCTAATATTAATCGACAAACATTTTGGTATACATCACAAGGCGGGTCATGGATGAATGACCTTGGTGAAAACTATGTTGGAGATATTTCAATATGGACACAACAATTAAAGACAGGCATTACAAATACAGGCTTTGGTCGTTTTATTACGCCTTATTATATAATAAACCTATTTGCCTTGCCGGGCTTTATATTGGGTATATACAGTACTTTTACTAGCAAAAAGCAACGACGCTCATATTTAAGCTTAGCAATAATAGTAATTATGTTTGCTTTCATTTCAGACATATCACTACCTATAGAAATTTTTCTAATAGTGATGGCACCAATGCTGTATTTCTTCCATTTGTTTATAGTAAGTAGTTTGTTTGCTTTATTGCAAGGTTTAAATCTATTTCTTGGTTTTGCCTTTGAGGGAACAGTAATTAGCGCATCGCTTGGTGGAGGCATTGACTTGCTGTCCTATTTCCAAATAGCAAGTTTGAGGGGCACCATTATTTCACTTATAATAATCGGCTTAATTACAGCGGTAATATATTATCTGGCAACAATATTCTATTACAGATATTTATCGTTAGGTTTAATAAATAAATTTGAAATCGAAACATTAGTGGAGGAAGTTTTAGAGGTTGTAGGGGGACTAGAAAATATTGAGATAATTGACTCAAGTCCATTTAGGATTGATGTTGAATTATCCCGTCCACAGTTGTTTAATTATGAACGTTTAGAAAGTTCAAATATTTCCCGGGTAATAGAAACAAAAACTTCATATGCCCTCTATTATGGAACAGCAAGTACAACTATTAGAAAAGAAATATTGCTACGTAAGAAAATGTTGCTTCCATAGGTATTAAATCTTTTAAAGACTATATTGTAGTGGTGATAATATGTTTGAAATAGATAACATTGTAAAATACTACAAAAAGACAAAAGGTGTTGAAAATTTAAGTTTTAATCTAAAGAGTGGTAAAGCTCTTGGAATAATAGGCATAAATGGTAGTGGTAAAACCACTACCTTTCGTGTTTTACTAGGGCTTCTAAAAGCAGACAGTGGGACAATTTTGTTTAAATCCAAGCCACTGTCACAACATCCAATCTCTCTTTTTGGCTATCTACCTGAAGAGCGAAGCCTATATAAGGATTTGCGGGTGTTTGATCAAGTAATCTTTTTAGGACGTTTAAAAAAAATGAGTGATGAGTTAATCATAGAGCGCTTGGATAAGTATTTAAAAATATTGAAAATCGCAGATTACAAATATACAAAAATAAATAAATTGTCAAAGGGCAATCAACAGAAAGTTCAAATCCTTTGTGCTCTAATTCATGAGCCTAGTATATTAATATTGGATGAGCCACTCTCTGGTCTAGATGTTATAAATGTTGAAATTTTAAAAAAACTTATAAATGATTTAAAATCTCAAGGCAAGTATATCCTACTTTCAAGCCATCAATTTGAGCATATAGAGGAATTTTGTGATGATATAATAATCTTGAAAAAAGGCGATGTTCAATATGAAGGTAGTGTGATGGATTTGATTAATTCATCTCAATACCATTATTTAAATGTAGATAAAGAAGTAGGTTTAAATTACATTGATGACGAACATGTTGTAGAATTTAAAGTGAAAGGAAAACTAATACAACTTAAAATAGATGATCGCAGTCAAAGAGATAAATTATTCAAAAGAATAATCGCAAATGAAAATGTCAATAATATTTCTATTGAACAAGCCAGTATCGAAATTATTGTTAAAGAACGGGAATTAATATGAAGCACTTAATAAATTTTTCACTAAGCAGAAGATTCAGAAACAAAGTTACAGTTATTTTACACTTATTAATTGTTACCTTACTTTTCTGTTTTGTATTTAGTGATAAAATCATAGAGAAACTTTTTATAAATAGCCAAGATTTAACAAATATATACTATGATAGCAGCGTGAGTGAATATATAAATTATTTTAACGAAGATAATGAATTATTTAGATTTAAAGCTGGATACAAAGATAAGGAAATTAACTTAAAGAATGTAGATGGCTGGATTATTGAAAGTGAGTTTGCTCTTGATCCGATGACATCATCACATATCCATGTTTTAATTGAAGATGCAATAATAAATAAATGGTTAAATGAAATGAGCTTTGAGTCATCAAACATGGTTTTGGATAATATATATCCCGATATAAAAGAAGTGACTTTATCTAAAGTAGGTGTATCGGTTGATAAGCAAAACATCTCAATGTTTTTGATTACCGGAATATACTTTGCAATGTTATCCTTTAGTACAATGATCGCCAACGAAGTTGTTTACGAAAAGACTTCTCGGGTTTTAGAATTAGTTTTAACTTCTGTGGATACTTCAACTCACTACTTATCAAAAATGATTATTGGTTGGCTAACTATCCTGATTCAGATTTTAATGGTAGGTTTTGAAGTTGGTTTAGCGATATTGATTAGAAATTACTATGACCAGGGTTTAGGATTAATTAAGATGTTGCAAAAATATGGGCTAATCCAAGTCAAGGCAAACACATTTAAAGAGTTTCTAACTGCTTTAGATATTAACACTAATTTACTGTCGGTTTTATTAATATCATTGCTTTATTTGATGATAGGAATGGTTATTATCCAAACAATAATGGTGTGTATATCTAGTTTTATAAATTCAGTAGAGGAATCTAGTGGAATCCAGGCGCCAGTATATATCATATTACTAATAGTTTACTATACGGCCTTGGCACTGAATTCGCCATCTAAATTAAATGAAGGATTGGGATATTACTTTTCCTTGACCCCAGTCTTCTCTATGCTGTTTATGCCAATGCGGCTTTTATTATTGGATGTGTCTTTCTATGAAGTTGGATTAGGCATAATTGTAAGTTTGATTACCTTGTCCCTAACAACTTATTATGGAGCCTATATATATAATATTGGTATCTTAGGTGGATTAAATATGAAAAAGAAAAAAATTGGTGATAAAAAGTAGCTCATGTTTAATTGAGCTACTTTTTAATTTTATCTAATTGGTTTGATCGTTTAATTTCTTTTAGCTTTTCGTTGTTTGTTGCTAATGCAGTTTCATAATTACTATTTTTTTCAGCCTTATAAAATACAATATCTTTGATAGGATTTGGTAAATATTGAATTCTATGCCAAAGATCTGGTCGATCATAAGGATATTTTTTATCCTCAGCTAAATTTACGGGTGTGTATTTGATATAGTCTGGTGTTTGATGTGGATTATACTTCACATAGGTCATTGCCTCATTTATTGCCTCAGTTGCTGTCCTAGACTTAGGTGATAAGGCTAAATCAATAACGGCAACACTATAAGGCATTTTAGCTTCAGGCAATCCAACTCGTTCTGCAGCTTCAATGGCATCTAATGTTCTTGCGACTGCTGCTGGATTTCCAAACCCTACATCTTCATAGGCGATTACGGTCAGTCTTCTAGATATAGATTCTAAGTCACCCGCAAGTAATAGTTGTGCCAAATAATATAAGGCAGCATCCACATCACTACCTCGAATTGACTTTTGAAGCCCGCTCAAAGCATCGTAGTGTCCATCGCCACTTTCATCAATGTTCATAACAGGTTGTTTGGATAATTCTAAAACATCCTCGTTAGTAATATTATTGCCGGTTAAAAGACACAACTCTAAAAGGTTGATTGCGGTTCGCAAATCACCCCCAGCATGTTTAGCAATTGTTTCAACAGCTCTTTCTTCGATATTGATATGATTAAATTCTGCTCTATTCATAATATTACTTATTGAAAACACAATATCTTTTTCGGTTAAAGGCTTGACCTCAAACAAATGTGTCCTTGATCTAATGGCGGGATTAATTGAAAAGTATGGGTTGGCTGTAGTTGTTCCAATGATAGTAATTGTTCCATCTTCTAAATGTGGAAGAAGTAAGTCTTGTTTGTCTTTATTTAAACGGTGTATTTCTTCAATAATAACAACAAGCCCGTTTGTCAGTTTTCCTTCTTCAAAGATAGCGACAAGGTCTTTTTTACTGCCAACGACAGCATTGAAAATTCTGAAAGGTATTTTTAATTCATTAGCAATTACCATTGCTAATGTCGTTTTACCAGTTCCAGGACTTCCAAAAAGAATCATAGAAAAAAGCGAATCATTTTTAATCATATTACGAATAATTTTATCTTCACCAACTAAGTGTTGCTGTCCGATAATTTCATCTAATATTTTTGGCCTTAACTTGTGTGCTAATGGTGTTTTCATAATATCCCTCTTTACTATTCTACCATTGTTTGCTAAATTTAAGTATATAAGGGGTGCTAGTATGCGTGTTTTAATTCAAAAAGTAAGCCAAGCAAGTGTTATAATAGAAGGACAGCAATATAATAAGATTAATGAGGGTCTTGTTTTATTTGTAGGTTTTAATTTAAATGATAATAAAGAGATTATAGATAAAATGGTTTCAAAAATTGTTAATTTGAGAATACTAGAAGATGAACAAGGTAAAACAAATGAATCAATTATGTCAAGAAGTTTAGAAATACTTAGCATATCACAGTTTACACTTTATGCTGAAACCAAAAAGGGTCGAAGGCCAAGTTTTTCAAGGAGTGCCAATAGTAATGTTGCAAGTAATCTTTATGATTACTTTAATCAACAATTAAATAAAGAAATAACAGTCAAAACGGGTCTATTTCAAGCGGATATGGACATTAAATTAGTTAACAATGGCCCGTTTACAATTATGTTAGATAGTGAGGATTACGGATGGGAAAAATAATAGAAGGCGACAAAATTGCCTTAAAACTTTTTAAAGAAATAAAAGATGAAGTAAGCAAGCTTAATCGGGCACCAGTACTTGGCGTGGTTTTAGTCGGTAATAATTTCGCTAGTGCCAGTTATGTAAAAGGCAAAATCAAAGCGGGCAAAAAAGTAGGCATAGAAGTAAAAGTTTTTGACTACCCACAAACAGCCACCGAAAGTGAAATATTAGAAAAAATACAAAACCTAAACAATGATGAAGAAGTAGATGGAATAATAGTACAGCTACCTCTGCCAGTTCATTTAAATGAAAGTATAGTAGTTAATTCAGTTAGAAGTAGTAAAGATGTTGATGGATTTACATTTTATAATGCAGGAAGGCTATTTAGAGGCAAGCCCTTATTTAAACCTTGTACGCCTAAAGGGATATTACATATGCTAAGAGAATCTAACATTGAAGTAGCGAATAAGCATGTAGTTGTAGTAGGCCGAAGTAATTTAGTCGGATTACCATTATCGAGATTATTTGTAGAGGCTGATGCAACAGTAAGTATTTGTCATAGTAAAACCAAAAACCTTGAAGCAATAACAAGTCAGGCAGATATACTATGTGTAGCAATAGGACAAAAAGAATTTATTAAATCTAAGCATGTCAAAAAAGGGGCAGTAGTAATTGATGTTGGTATTAATCGTGACGATAATAATAAGTTAGTTGGAGATGTCGATTTTAATGATGTGTTTGAAAAGGTTAGTTATATAACACCAGTTCCAAAAGGGGTTGGACCACTTACAATTTCGATGTTACTGATGAACACACTTTCAGCTTATAAAGGAGATTTTTATGAATAATTATGCCTTAAATGATATCGTAGAAATGAAAAAGCAACACCCTTGTAAAAAATCTATGCATTGGCAGATTGTTAGGATGGGTGTAGACATAAAAATAAAATGCTTAGGATGTGGAGCAGTTGTCATGTTAGAACGTCCATACTTTGAAAAAAGACTTAAAAAAATAGTTGAAAAAGCTGAAGAAGAATCTCTTTAATGTGCTATAATGTAGAACGGTATAAGAAACTGGAGATGATATTATGGCTTTAACAGCTGGAATAGTTGGCTTACCAAACGTTGGTAAATCGACCTTATTTAATGCAATTACAAAATCAAAAGTAGAAGCGGCAAATTACCCTTTTGCAACAATCGACCCAAACGTCGGAGTTGTCGAAGTGCCTGATCATAGATTGGCAGAAATAACAAAAAGAATTCAACCTAAAAAAGAAGTTCCAACAACATTTGAATTTACAGATATTGCGGGACTTGTAGAGGGAGCTAGTAAGGGCGAAGGCTTAGGCAATCGCTTTTTATCTCATATTCGTGAAGTTGAAGCTATCTGTCATGTCGTTAGATGTTTTGATGATGACAGTGTAACGCATGTTTCAAATAGCGTAGATCCAATAAGGGACATTGAAATTATAAACCTCGAACTAATCTTTGCTGACTTGCAAACAATTGAAAATAGAATTGGCAGATTAAAAAGCAAAGTTAAAAGTAAAGACCAAGAAGCTATATTTGAAAATAATTTGCTTGAAAAGCTAAAGAAAACTTTGGAAGCAAACAACTTAGTAAGAAGTTTAGACCTAAGTGTTGATGAAGCCAAAATATGTAAACATTTTCATCTTTTAACTAGTAAACCAGTATTATATATTGCTAACATGAGTGAAGAGGGAGTTTTTAACCCAGAAGATAATGAATATTTTCAGTTAGTTAAAGCACATGCGGCTAAGGAAAATAGTGAAGTTATTCCTATTTGTGCCAAAACAGAAGAGGATTTATCTGAATTAAGCGACGAAGAAAAATCACTGTTTTTTGAAGAGTTAAATATTAGTGAAAGTGGTTTGGACAGAGTAATTAAAGCCACTTATAGTCTTTTAGATTTACAGACTTACTTTACGGCAGGTCCAACTGAAGTACGTGCTTGGACATTTAAAAAAGGCACCAAAGCACCTCAAGCAGCGGGTATCATTCATTCAGATTTTGAAAGAGGATTTATTAGAGCAGAAGTATATAGTTATGACGATTTAATAAAGTATGGTTCAGAAGCTGGAGCAAAAAGCGCTGGTAGATTAAGATCTGAGGGAAAAGAATACACGGTTGAAGATGGAGACATAATTTTATTTAGATTTAATGTTTAATTGTGATAAACTATAAGGGAAAGAAGGTGTAATTATATGAAATTAATTTTAGCAATTGTATCAAATGATGACAGCCAAAATGTAACAACCCTATTAACTAAAGAGAATTACTCAGTAACTCGTCTAGCAACTACAGGTGGATTTCTAAAAGCCGGTAATACAACTATTATTGTGGGTACTGAAGATGAGAGAGTTGATCATGTAATAGAATTGATCGGTCAAGAGAGTAAAAAAAGGACAGAAGTAGTTCCATCATCAGCTTCATATGACTTAGGAAGATTCGCATCTTTTCCAGTAGAGGTAGAAGTAGGCGGAGCCACAATTTTTGTCTTGGATATTGAACAATTTTTAAAATTATAAACGGGTTGGTTTAATATCAATCCTTTTTTAACTAAAAGAGGTGAGTTATGCGAATTGGTCAATCAACGGATATACATCAATTAGCGATAAATCGAAAATTAATTCTTGGTGGTGTAGAAATAGACCATCCTTTTGGATTGGTTGGGCATTCAGATGCGGATGTATTATTACATGTAATAGCTGAAAGCATTATCGGTGCCTTAGCTTTAGGCGATATCGGCCAGCATTTTCCAGACACTGACCCTAAATACAAGGGTATATCCTCAATAAAATTATTGGAGCACGTTTATAATTTAATGAAAAGTAATGGATATCAAATTGGTAACATTGATAGTTTAGTCATAATAGAAAAACCTATACTATCTCCTTATATATTAGAAATGAAATATAATATTGCTAAAGCTCTTAAATGTAGTCCCGATATAATTAATGTTAAAGCAACAAGAGGCGAAAAGCTAGGATATATTGGCCGTGAAGAGGGCGTTATGGCGCAGGCGGTAGTTTTATTAAAGAGGAGTATTAAATGAAAAAAGTAAGAGTTAGATACGCACCAAGTCCGACAGGACATTTACATATTGGCAATGCAAGAACGGCTTTGTTTAATTATTTATTTGCAAAACACCACAAAGGTGATTTTATCTTAAGAATTGAAGATACAGACATTGAAAGAAATGTTGAAGGTGGAGAAGAATCTCAACTCCAATATTTAGAATGGTTGGGTATTTCACCCGATGAGTCAGCCCAAAAACCAAACCCTAAATATGCACCTTATCGTCAAATGGAAAGATTAGACATCTATAGAAAATATATTGATGAACTAATTGAATATGGATATGCATATAAATGTTACTGCACATCAGAAGAATTAGATGCAGATTACCAAAGTCAAAAAGAGCGCGGAATAGCAAGCACAAGATATAATCGCAGATGTTTGAATTTAAGTAGTGAAGAAATAGCCTTAAATGATCAACAAAACAAACCTTATATGGTAAGAATTAAAGTTCCAGAAAAAGAAACTTATAGTTTCGACGATATGATCAGAGGCAATGTATCTTTCGAATCAAGTGATATTGGGGACTGGGTTGCCTTAAAGACTAATGGTATTCCAACATATAACTTTGCAGTTGTAATCGATGACCACTTAATGGATATATCCCATGTATTTAGAGGGGAAGAACATCTAAGTAATACTCCACGGCAAATTATGGTTTACAATATGTTAGATTGGGAAGTCCCAACCTTTGCACATATGACCTTAATTGTTAATTCTGAAGGTAAAAAGCTATCAAAGCGTGATAACTCAATTATGCAATTTATGAGTCAATACCAAGAAGCTGGCTACTTACCAGAAGCGATGTTAAATTTTATGTCTCTTTTAGGTTGGTCACCAGAAGTTGAAGAAGAAATATTTAGCAAAGATGAATTGATCGAAATTTTCGATTCAAATCGTTTATCTAAATCTCCATCAATGTTTGATCGAGACAAATTAAACTGGATGAGCAACAAGTATATCCAAAAACTAGATAGTAATAATTACCACGACTTAGTCAAGCCGTTTTTAGATAAATCATATGATTTATCGGGCCATGACGATGATTGGGTAAATACTTTAGTAGATTTATATCAAAAACAATTACAATATGGAGCAGAAATTGTTGAACTTGTTAAACCATTCTTTTCAGAATTCACGATGAATGAAGAAGCGATGGAAGCATTTAATGAAGAATCGACAGCGGTTGTCAGGGAAGCTTTGTTAATTGAAGTTAATACAATTGAAGAATGGACAACAGATAATATCAAAACTGCAGTAAACAATGTTCGAGATAAAACCGGAATAAAGGGGCGGCCTTTATTTATGGGAGCAAGGGTTTTAACTACTGGTTTGAGTCATGGGCCAGATTTAATGAATTCAATCTACCTTATTGGAAAAACTGAAATAATTAAAAGACTGAATGAATAGATTTAATGTATTAAATTAATAATATAAAAATGCGCTTTATCAGATATCTGAGAAAGCGCATTTTATATTTGTTTGATTGATTTTATATAGAATCTTCATTTAAATATACGGAGATTATTTGTGAATTAAACTATAATAATGTAAAGTGGTAGAGATTTTGCTCTATTAAAATATTCTATTTTCTAAACAAACGTTTTGTTTGATAAGTTGGATTTGTAGTTAAGTTAATAAATAATAATTTTAGAACACTTTTATCGGTAGAAGATAAGATAACCGAAGAATGCATTTCACTATCAGCTAATTCTGACAAGTGATCAAGAGCAAGTTTAGCCCATTTATTTTCTGTGGCTGCAACCGAAAGCATTATTAAGACTTCGTCAATATGTAAAAGCGGATTATTATTACCAAGACTATTTACTTTTAATTGTTGAACCGGCTTAATAACCTTACTTGAAATAAGATGGATATCATCATCAATCTTGGCTATTGTTTTTAAAGCATTTAACAGACAAGCACTAGCAGCTCCAAGTAGAGAAGATGTTTTTCCAGTCACAATTGTTCCATCTGGCAATTCCATGGCGACAGCAGGGTGCTGTGTCTTTTCGGCTAAGTCATTAGCATACTTAACTACCTTTCGGTCTTTGACACTAACTTCACACTGGTTCATTAGCATTTCAAGTTTGTTGACGGTTTCAATGGTTTCTTTATCTTTACGATGGTTTACAACTGCAACTAAGTATCTTCGAATGACTTCATTTTTAGCAGCCTCTCGGACTACTTGATCATCAATAATACAACTTCCAATAACATTAACACCCATATCAGTTGGAGAATTATATGGGGAAACATCATAAATAGATTTGAAAACAGTATTTAAAACAGGAAAGACGTCAGCATCACGATTGTATGATGTTGAAACGACGTTGTAAGCAGAAAAATGAAAGGGATCTATGATGTTAACATCGTTTAAATCTGCAGTCGCAGATTCATAGGCAAGATTAACGGGATGGTTAAGCGGCAAATTCCAAACCGGAAATGTCTCAAACTTTGCAAAACCAGACTTTAAGTCATTTTTTGAATCTTGATATAGTTGAGAAAGACAAACGGCCATTTTACCACTACCTGAGCCTGGGGCTGTTATCATAACCAAAGGCCTTGAAGTTTCGATATATTCATTTCTTCCAAAACCTTCATCACTTAAGATAAAAGGTACATTTGATGGATAGCCCTCAATCCGGTAATGCAAATATACTTTCATGCCCAAATGTTCCAATTTTTGTTTAAATTTAATTGAATTATCTTGTCCGTCAAACTGGGTGATTACAATACTACCAACAAAAAGGTTAAGGTCCCTAAATGCATCAACTAAACGTAATAACTCCTGGTCATAGGAAAGACCATTGTCACTTCTAATTTTATTATGTTCAATATCAAGGGCATTTATTGCAATAACTATTTCCATATCATCACGCATTTGCTTTAAGAGTTTTACTTTATTATTATAATGAAAGCCTGGTAATACTCTGGCTGCATGAAAATCATCAAATAGCTTCCCTCCAAACTCCATATATAATTTATTATCAAATAGAGCAATTCTCTCTTGGATTTTTTGTTTTTGTAATTCAAAGTACTTTTCATTGTCAAAGCCAATATTTTTCATATTTACACCTCTTTTTATATTATATCAAATATACCACTCATAAACATTTAAACCTACATTAAATCAAACCAAAACAATCAAACATATTTATTCTTCTATACTTGGGCATAACTAGCAAAAACGG
The DNA here is from genome assembly GCA_012512595.1 of Erysipelothrix sp. Lineage (GTDB taxonomy): Bacteria > Bacillota_I > Bacilli_A > Erysipelotrichales > Erysipelotrichaceae > JAAZDN01. Next base: position 4,618 of record JAAZDW010000021.1, on the reverse strand, counting down.
TGCAAAATTGGGGGTAAAATGTTAAAATACTTATGTAAGAAAAAAATCACAAGATGTGATTATAAAAGAGAAATTAGAAAGAGGTATTTTATGAAAAGAAGACCAGTAGTATTAGTAATTATGGATGGAGTGGGAAATACTGAATCAGTTGCAGGAAATGCAGTTAAGTCAGCTTATAAACCTACTTTAGACAAACTTAAAGAAATAGGAATATTAACAGAAATTAAGGCCCATGGTTTAGCTGTAGGTTTACCATCAGATGATGATATGGGAAATTCAGAAGTTGGCCATAATGCAATTGGTAGTGGACAAATATATAGCCAAGGAGCTAAATTAGTCAACGAATCAATCGCAACGGGAGCTATTTATACGACAGATACTTGGAAACAAGCAGTAGATATATCAAAAGATAATACACTTCATTTAATTGGCTTATTATCAGATGGTAATGTTCACTCAAACATCGCCCACCTTAAGAGTTTAATTGAAAACGCAAAAAAGGCTGGAGTTAGAAATGTTAGAGTTCATACTTTAATGGATGGTAGAGATGTTCCTGAAACATCTGGTTTGATTTATGTTGAAGACTTAGAGTCTTATATGGCAACCTTAAATGATGACAACTTTAACGCAAAAATTGCAAGTGGTGGCGGAAGAATGTATATCACAATGGACAGATATGATGCGGATTGGCCAATGGTCGAACGTGGTTGGAAAACTCATGTCTTAGGTGAGGGAAGACAGTTTACCTCAGCTTCAGAAGCTATAACAACATATAGAGAAGAATTAGGCGTAAATGATCAAGATTTACGTGAGTTTGTTATTGTTGAAGACGGAAAACCAGTAGGAACCATTGAAGATAATGACTCTGTCGTTTTCTTTAACTTCCGTGGAGACCGTGCCATTGAAATTACAAGAGCTTTCACAGAAACAGATTTTGATCACTTTGACCGCGTTAGAGTTCCAAATGTCTTTTATGCAGGGATGTTACAGTATGATGGAGATTCGCACATACCAGAACATTACTTAGTTCAACCACCGCATATTATTAACACTTTAACTGAAAGATTAGTTGAAGAAGGGATCAATGAGTTTGCAATCTCTGAAACACAAAAATATGGCCATGTAACTTATTTCTGGAATGGAAATAAGCTTAATAAAGTTTCTGAAGAATTGGAAACTTGGGTTGAAGTAACATCAGATTTAGTTCCTTTTGATCAAAGACCTTGGATGCAAGCTGCACAAATCACAGATAAATTGATAGATGCAATTGATAGTCGAGAATATGACTTTTTAAGAGTTAACTATCCAAATGGGGATATGGTAGGTCATACTGGAAATTTTGCAGCGACACAAATTGCTGTTGAAACAGTTGATTTACAACTTGCAAGAGTTTTAGAGGCGGCCGATAGAAATGATGTAATTTTACTAGTAACTGCTGACCATGGTAATGCAGAAGAAATGTTTGAAAAGAAGAAAAAACCAGAAGATGCAAACCAACCAAAAACAAGTCATACAACAAACTTAGTTCCATTCTACTTTTATAATGTAGATGTAAAACTTAAAGAAGGAAACTTTGGTTTAGCTAATATTGCTGCAACCATAACTGACTTGCTAGATGTTGAAGCAAATCCTGTTTGGGAAGAAAGCATGATAGTAAAATAAAACGTAATTTTAGCTAATGTACTATAATAGAAACAGTATAAATACTGTTTCTATTTTTTATAGGAAGGATGGTCTTTAAAATGGATTATAGTTGTGTGCTAGTTGCCGCAGGTAGTGGGAGTAGAACGGGATTACAATATAATAAAGTTTTTTATAAACTGGGCGATAAAACTGTTATTGAGCACTCTGCATCTAATTTTATTTTGGATGATGATTGTAAACAAGTTATTATTGTAATCAATCCAAAGGAAGTAGAAGATTTTAAAACTTTAAATTTAGGCAGTAAGGTAATGTTTGTTAATGGTGGAGAGAGACGTCAAGACAGTGTTTATAATGGACTATTAGCTGTAGACCAAGATTATGTAATGATTCATGATGGTGCTAGACCATATTTGGGTTTTAAAACCATTAAAGAAATAAAAAAAGCTTTAAAGAGTTATGATGCTTGTGTGGTAATGGTCGCTAGTATTGATACTACTAAGATTGTTGAAAATGGTATAGTTAAAAAAACACTCAACCGAAAAACGCTGTACAATGCCCAAACTCCCCAAGCTTTTAAAACAAGTTTAATTAAAGAAAGCTATCAAACTTTAGAAGCAGAAAACCTATCTGTGACTGATGATAGCCAGGCTGTAGAATCTACCAGCAATAAAAAAGTATTTGTCATTAGCGGAGACTATCGTAACATTAAGATAACTACTAAAGAAGACTTAGTATAAATCCTTTACTTTGGTGTTGTTTTTTTGTATAATAGCTTATACGAGTGGATATAAGTAAATATTTACTCCTTGCCCGAAAAGGCCATTAGACCAGAAGGAGGTGTACACATGCGTAAGTATGAAATTATGTACATAGTCAATGCGTCATTAGACGATGATATGAGAGCCACAGAAGCTACTAATATCGAAATGTTAATAAATGTAAACGGAGGAACGATTGTCAAAACCGATGATTGGGGAATCCGTACTTTTGCGTATCCAATTGATCATATGATCAAAGGACACTATGTAATCGTAGATTTTGACGGTAACAATGAAACGGTATCAGAATTACATAGATTAACAAATATTAACAAAAATATTGTCCGTTTTATGATTACACAAAAAAACTAAAAAAAGATAGGAGAAAAGATATATGATTAATAATGTTGTATTAGTTGGCAGGCTAACGAGAGATCCTGAATTGAGAAAAACTCAAACAGGAAAGTCAGTATTATCTTTTTCATGTGCAGTTAACAGAAAATTCAAAACAGAAGATCAAACAGCAGATTTCATCAACTGTGTTGCTTGGAATCAAACTGCAGACTTTCTAGGACGCTATGCCACCAAAGGTGCGCTAGTTGGAATAGAAGGAAGAATTCAAACTCGAAATTATGAAGATAAAACCGGAAATAGAGTTTATGTAACAGAAGTCGTTTGTGATTCAGTGCAACTTTTAGAAAGTAAAGCTGAAGCAGAAAGACGTCAATCTCAACAAGGTGGATCAAGCTATTCACAAAGTTCAGGCCAAAGTTACTATGAAGACCGTAGTTCCGATGATTTAGACGAAGATTTCGGGGGGCCAACACTAGATATTTCTAGTGATGATCTGCCATTTTAAATAGATAGGAGAATCGTTATGGGTTTTAGAAAATTTAGACCAAGAAAAAAAGTTTGTCATTTTTGCCAAACTAAAGTGGATTACGTAGATTATAAAGACGTTGATTTACTTAGAAAATATGTTTCAGCAAACGGAAGAATAATCCCAAGAAGAACTACTGGTACCTGTGCTAAGCATCAAAGAGTTTTAGCAAATGCTATTAAGCGTTCACGCGAAATGGCATTACTACCATATGTAGCAGAATAATAATTTTATAAAAACCTCCGTTATGCGGAGGTTTATGTTTATAGAAAAGGTGCAAAATGAAAAGTAATGTCAGAAGAATAACTGACGGGGCAATGATAGTTGCGATAATGGGCCTATTGATTGTGTTAGATGGTCAAAGTGGCATGTTATTAGATGGAATCCTATTTTGGTTTATTCCAATTCCAATTATCATCTACGTCGTTAAATATAATCTTAATGATGGAATAGTTGTTGCAGTTTCAGTGACCTTACTCGCTTTTATTATATCGTTGCCACATTTAGCTCTATTAATTGGTTTTTCAAGTTTAATTGGTTTAGCTTATGGTTATGGTATAAATAGAAAATTAAATATTACAAAAACACTTTTAATAACATTAATAACAACAGTGATTTATTATTTTTTATCAATGATTGTATTTGCGAAATTTTTTGGTTATGATCCAGTAGCTGAAATCGCAGAGATCATCAATTTTTTCACTAATATTCTTGATAATACAACAAAATCGGGTATTGATGCTGTTACTTTTTTGAGATGGACAAATCCGTTTTTCGCTATGCTAATACTTTTTGTTCCTTTTTTACCAATAGTAATTTCAGTTTTGCAAACACTGGTCACACATCTATTTAGTGTAGTGTTACTAAAACGCTTAAAGTTGGCTGATATTGAAATAAAACCCTTTTATACAATAAGTGTTTCAAAAAAAGTTGGAATAATGGGAATTATTGTTTTAATTCTAAGTTATGCTTACTTTATCTTGGGGATAAAAGGTTATAATAGTATTGTAGTTATCTCACAATTTCTAGCACAGTTAGTATTTATTATCTCTGGTTCAATATTACTATTAACAATTATAGCAGTTAAACAAAAACCAATTTTATCACCTCTAGTAGGTTTATTGATAATAGTGTTTCCGCTAATAGTAATGGTTTTAGGGATAATTGATGTATTTACTGAATTAAGAATTAATTTTATAAGGAGGGCAGTAAATGAAAGATAAGTTAGAGCAACTGAAATTTACATCGATAGTCGGTGTATTAATCCAAGTCGGTATTTTAGCTGTTTATATTTTCTTTGCTGGGGTTTCACCGACGATGTTTTTTGTCTTATTTT
>JAAZDW010000004.1 GCA_012512595.1 Erysipelothrix sp. | reverse complement strand
TTAATGCCCCACGGCCGAGATCTACCAAATAGATTATTCATTAAAGGCAAAACCCGTAAATAACCAAGCAAATTAAGCTTAGTCAATTACGGGTTTTATTATATACGTGGATTAATTGACGCTTACTTATGAATAGTCGACACAAATAAAACTTTAACTTTTAATCCATAAAAAAATCCAAACTAACCTATTTTATGGAAGTTTGGATTTTTATAATCAAATGTATGATTTTTCTTAAACTATCTTTTTATAAATAAAATACTTCATTAGAGCCGCGATTGAAATTCCATCTTTTATTTTACTATCTTTGATTAATTTAACAACTTCATCTTTCTCAGTCCAATGAACTGAGATAATTTCGCCATCACCAACACCTGAATCATGCTCGTATTTACAAGTTATGACATGAATTTTATTAGCCGTAATTGCAGAATCAGCAAATATCTGTCCTAGACTAATACCATGTGATACTTTTATACCTAACTCTTCCTCTGCCTCACGCATTCCAGTTTCGATGCCATCTTTATCTAAAACATCACCCATACCTTGCGGTAATTCAAGCGACACTTTTTCAATAGCTAGCCGATTATGTTTCACTAGCGCAATTTTATTTTCTTTTTCTACAATTGTTACGGCACCATCTCGTTTATTGGCAGTTACAAATCTGAACATTTTATGTTGTTGACCACCCTTTACAATCTTTTCTGGCGCGTCTAAACCTTCAACTCGCATATCAACTTCAATATCGGCCTTCCAAACTGTTTTCCATTCTCTTGTTTTCATAATGCTCCTCACTATTAATATTTAACTCTTAAACATAAATTCAATTAAGTTAGACCATATTTACAAGTACAATATAAGTAAGCGTAGCAAATATAATCGATATCGTTGAATTTTTTTTAACTACTTGTAAAAGTATCACTACAAATGATGCCAATATTTCAGCTAAACCATGTGGGTATACGCTAATATTTAGATCTTTTAAAGAATATACTACTAACATTCCAATGACAGCACTTGGTAGAACATCTCCAAGATATAATACTAAGTTGGGCATTTTTCTTTTGTTATTAAAAATCAAAAATGGTAGAAATCTTAGTAAGATTGTTACACTACTCATAGCAATTATTAAAACAGCTGTATTTAAGTTACTTGACACTAACTTCACCTAACTTATCTTTAAATATTACTAAAATAATTGTAATTGCGATCATGGCAGGAATCAAAAACACCTTAGTTCCAAAAATTAGCCTTGAAGTTAAGGTTAATAAAATCCCTAGTGTTGCAACAATTCTATGTTTACCATCTAGCCATTGATCTACAAAAGCTGCTAAAAACAGCGCCGTCATTGAAAACTCTAAGCCTAGTACGTTAAAAGATATCGCCTTAGCAAACATGGATCCCGCAATTGTCCCTAAAATCCAATATATATGATTTAAAAATGATACAATAAAAAAATGTAAATAATCACTTGCTTGCTTACTGTCATCACTTGCGATCAGAGCATAGGTTTCATCGGTTAAGGAAAAGATTAAATATGGTTTAAACTTTCCAGCTTTATCATACTTTTTAATCATTGATATACTGTAAAATAGATGACGGGCATTTACAACCAAGGTAGTTAATAGTGTTGTCAATAAGGTTGCGGGTGCACTTATAAGGGAGATTCCAACATACTGCATTGATCCTGCATAAATAAACAAACTCATTGCCAAAGCCCAGACAAGTCCATAGCCGGCCTGTCTTAACAGCATTCCAAAACCAAAGCCAATTACAACATAACCTGCTAAAATCGGCAAAGTCTTATAAAAAGCTCTTTTAAATACATTAAAGTTCAATGATAACTGACCTCCCTAAACATAATAAATCTATTATACAAGAAATTTAATATTTGTATCTTCAATAATCTAAAAATACAGTTTTCAATAAAGATCTTAATCAAATTTTACGCCTAATTAAGGAGTTAACATTTGATGTAAATATTTTTTAAATTGATATTTATATTTATTTATTAAGTCTTTTATATAAATCATTACTTAAATTTTCAATATAATCTCTCTTTGCAATCGCTGTCTTCCACTCACTTGGAATACTATTGTAACCATACTTTAAACCTGCTAAACCTCCGGCAACAGCAGCAACTGTATCAGTATCACCCCCAAGATTAACTGCCTTTAAAACGCACGTCTTGTAGTCATTTGAATTAAACAAAGACCATAATGCAGCCTCTAGAGTATCAACTACATAACCACCACTTTTTATTTTGCTTACATTTAATTCTTTAAATCTAGAATCTGTAAGACGCATAAAATGTTTTACTTCCACTGCATATTTATCGTTGTTTTGATAATATTGCATTGCTACATCAATACCAGCTTTAATTGCTTTTTCAATATTTTCGACTTTAAGTAATTTGGAAGCCACACAAACATAAATGCCACAAGCAATATGGCTACGCAGATGTCTATGAGTTAGTGATGAGATGTTATGAATTATCTCAAAGGCAACATCATTTTTTTCAAATTCATCTCCATAAATTGTTTGTAGGTAAAATAAAATTGGCAGAATCCGCATTAAAGATCCATTGCCATTATCAAACTCACTCATTCCACCACATTCTAAAGGTATTATTCCATTAGTAAACCTATTTAATGACTCTCTTGTGGTATTTCCAATATCAAAAACTTCCTCATGAGCACTATAAGCAGCTTGACTAAACCACTTTAAAAACTTAGTCATAATATCATGATAATCTAAACCCTTTATAAGACTATCAACTAAGCATAAAGTCATGCTTGTGTCATCTGACCAAGTACCCTTTGGCTGGTTATAAGTACCATAGGCTTGCATGTCTTTAACTGGATTTAAAATTAGAGCTTCTCTACTTTTAAATTCAACAGGAACTCCAACTGCATCAGCGACCGCTAAACCCATAACTGCATCTAAAATAGTATTTGTCATTTTTTCCTCCCTTTTTATTATAATTACATTCAAATTTTATAAATTAATTAATATTAAAGCAATAATCGTTAAAAATATCGCGACTTTAGCGTTAGTATTAATTCTTTCCTTAAAAATTAAATAACCCCCGATACTTATCAAAATAATGCTGCCAGCACTATAGAGTGGAAAGGCAACGGCTGTTTTTATAGTATCAAGTGAAAGGATGAGAAAATAAGATGAAAATAGATTAGGGATTCCAACACTAAAACCGATGAAGATGTCCTTTTTGGCAATCTTTGCCTTTGTTTTTTTAGTATAAAAAATACTAATTATAAATGCAGTAAAAAATATAGTAAATAAAAAGAAGTCTTTGTATTCACTTAAAGCGTACTTTTGATATATTTTACTGGAAAACTCCGCTAGACCACCAAAAATAAACAACAATAAAAGACCTAGATTTAGATGAAGCCGTTTAAAGGTTTTTTCGGATAAATTGACAATTAATATCGAAACAAGAGCCAAACTTAACCCAAGCCATTGAAGTGGACTAGGAATTTCTTTCCATAAAACAATTGAAAAGATCATAGGTATTAATATACCTAGTTTTGCGATGGCACCTGAGGTTGAAACACCATTTTCTTTGACACTCTTTTGATAAAAAATAAAAGAAAGAAAAAAGAAAGATCCAAACAATACTCCAATGAGTAAACCCCAAATAATACTTGAGTATGGTGAAAACACGTAACCACTATTTAAAAGCTTAACCTCTTTAAAAAATGATTGACTAGTGTCCAACCCAATAAGTAATTTTTTAGAAAATATCATTATTAAACTTACCATAAACGCTATAAAATAATTAGCACTTGTGATTACATAACGATTGGTGCCTGCATTTTCTGTGTATTTAAAAATTAGTGCAATCAAAGCACTACATACGATTGCTAAAAGTAAATAAAACATAAAATCTCCCCATTATCAATCTATAGTTTATATTCTTTAAACAAGTTTAAGACTAGTCTTTCATATTCTTGCCATGCTTCAAAATCTTTAAGTTCAGCTAATCCATCCTTTAAAGAAGTATAATACCATCCTTGCTCAATAGGATCTGTTTGATTAAAGCGATCCCAAAGCTTGTCACCTATTTTAAGATAATCACGATTAAGTGAACGCATGTTTGACAGTTTATCACTAAGAGTAACAATTTTAGAAGCCCTGCTTGTATCTTTTAAGTTATCTAAAGTTTCTTGTTTCCGTATTTTCCATGTTTTGGCCGCTGGTTTATCTTCTCTTTTATTTTCACTTTGGTCAGCTACAAGCATCGCAACTATTTCATTGAATTCGGTTTCAATTGTTTTAAGAGATGTGTCAGTATCTTCAACGACATCATGTAATAAGGCAGCTATTATGACATTTTCATCACTTGTCATTGTTGCTGCAATAGTGGCTGCCTCCATTGGATGAATGATATAGGCGATTGGGTATTCTTCACTTCCTTTTCTAATTTCTCCATCATGTTTTTGCGCCGCAAAAACAATCGCCTTTGTCATTAAACTTTGATCATAAGTATTATTTTTCATAAGCATTTCCCTCCCATTTTATTCAATTAGTCAAATTATTGATATTAATATTAAAATATACTAGATACTGTCAGGTTGTAGAATTATAATAATAAACATTGATAATAACTTACCTTAATTTTAGATAGAAGTGTTAATTTTTTTATTCTTGGTATCGCATTTTTAATTGTCAGTATAGTGAATTAATTATATCACATTAATGGCTTGATATAATTATCTGTTAAATAAGCAAATTGAATCTCTCATTTCAAATTAGACAGAAAAGTTTTAGGGTTCAGTTCATTTGAAGGTTTACATCATTAAATACAGCTTTCTTAATATTTTTTATTTTATATGGGTGAAATTTTGGGGTTTAAATTTTCTTCGACCCGATATCTAACAATTTTTTCTATCAAACCAAATGGTAGTGGCTGATCTAGCGAAAATTGGACTGCTCCTTTTGTGGTTTTGTACTCTTTTAGTTCATTTGAAAATGCAGTGATGCCACTTGGTGATGGATAAAATCCAATATGGGTTTTATAGGCTGCAAAATGGACTAGATTGCCTTTAAGATAAAAAGTCGGCATTTGATAACTAATTTTTTCCTGTGCCAAAGGGGCAGCATTTTTGATCACATTTCGTAACTTTAAAAGTATAGTTTGAACTTCTGGAGTAAACTGTGAAATATACTGGTCAATTGTCTCAGTGTTTAGCTGGTTTGTATTCATGAAAACCTCCTTTGTCTTATGCTGCTTATTTTATGCCGGGTATTATTATGTGTCTTATGAAGTTTTATAATTATAATTATATCATCCAACTTAAATTATAAGTCAACTAATAATTTTATATACAAAACAAGTATTTTTAAAAAGCTTTCAGCATAGAAAAAAGACCCCATTTTTGTGAGATCTTTTTGCAATATATAATTTATATTTAACACTCTCTATTAGCTATTTAAGAGTTTTAGCTTAATCAGCTCTATATTTGCTTGGAATGACAGTTGTTTCATCGATATCAACGACTGTGATTTCTTTAGCATTTTTAAATAGCTTATAACTTGGTTCATTTAATCTAATTAAAGTCATTTTCTTGCCTTCGTCTAGGTATTTTTGAGCGATTGCATTAATACCTTCAATTGCAGAATGATCCATAACTTTAGCATATTTAAAGTCTACATAAACATGATCTGGATCATTTTTAATATCAAATAGTTCACGGTAAGTTAAGACTGAGCCAAAGAAAATTGAGCCGTTTATTTTATAGGTCTTTGTACCATCTTCGTTATGTTCAACATTAACATAGATGATTTTACCTTTTTCCCATGCAAACATTAAAGCTGAAATAATTACTCCAACAATTACTGCTGTTGCTAAATCAGCAAAAATAGTAATTACACTAACTAGAAGGATAACTAAAATATCTTGTACTGGAACTTTTCCACGATATCTTAAACTTTGCCATTCAAATGTTCCGACAACGACCATAAACATAACTCCAACTAGCGCTGCAAGTGGTATAACATTGATGATACTTGAGCCAAACATGATAAACATTAAAAGTGAAAATGCTGCTACTAAGCCAGATAGTCTTGTTCTTCCGCCTGATTTAATATTAATGATAGACTGCCCAATCATTGCGTCTCCACCCATACCCCCAAAGAAACCATTAACAGTGTTGGCTACACCTTGGGCAATACATTCTTTATTACTATCACCTCGAGTATCAGTCATTTCATCGATAACTCTTAAGGTTAAAACAGCTTCAGTCAATCCAACCAAAGCTGCAATAATTGCATATGGAAAGATGACTCTTAACATTTCCATATTAATTATTACTTGTGGTATATAAAACTTTGGTAACCCACCTTTTAATTCCATTCCTGCAAAATCTTGGACGTTAACTAGGTGATATCCACTTCTATCTAAGATGACTGCAATAATTGTCATAACAATTATCGCTACTAAGCTTGATGGAACAGCTTTTGTAATCTTTGGAAAATAATGAATAATTGCCATTGTCGCAGCTACAAAGATAAGCATAATTACAATATCAGTTGACGGAAGCCAAACTTTAGCCAAAGTTTCAACTCCATTTACCATAATCAACTTCTCTACTTTGAATAAAGCCCATTGCGATAAAAATATTACTATCGAAAGTCCATTAAGAAATCCTAACATAACTGGGTGTGGAATTATTCTGGCATACTTGCCTAAGCCTAATAATCCAATTGAAATTTGAATTAAACCATTAATATTACAGTTGCAAATAAGTAGTCTAAGCTATAGTTAGCAATTAGTGATGCAAAGACAACTGATATTGCTGCTGTAGATGAACTTATCATCCCTGGTCTACCCGTAATTAGAGCTGCGATAAAGCCAATCATAACTGCTGTTTGCAAACTCATAATTGGACTGACTCCAGCCACAAAAGCAAAAGCTACCGACTCTGGTATAAGCGCTAGTGCAACAGTAATACCTGCTAAAATATCACCCTTAAAATATTTTTTATTCTTGTTAAATGACCTTAACAAAATATCCAATAAAATCTCCTCTTTTCTTTTATTGCTCAAACAAAAAACTACAACCCCTAAAACTATTTCAGGAATAGCATTTTTGTAGTTTTTAGAAAATTATTCTTGTAAAACAACCTTAGTATCATAGCATAATAACCAGTAAGATACTAGGATACCTGCCACATAGCATGTAAGTTTGATTTATCGTAAATTTATAGATTGTTTATTGGTTTTAAAAGTTTATAAGCTTAAATACGCAATTATATACCAGAGAATCATTTCATTTTTCTAAAATGTCTTTATAGGACCTTACAAACTGATCTACAGTTATTTTTTGACAAAGTTCTCCAATCAAGTCATAAGGAATATTATTCATATTTTTAAATCTAATACAGCTTTTTCCCATGTCTAGCTTTGTTTTAATATGTTTAGGATATTCTTGTTGAAACCATGCTAAAACCTCTGGAAAAACATATACTCCAGAATGATAAAGGGATATATTATTTTTTTGTGATGCCAAACTGATAAAACTAAGTGGTAGTTTCGGGTTAACATGGTGGCCATCAGGATATGTAGAAAATGGGACTACATAACTTATCATTCCATACAAGATTTGTTCTTTAAAACCTTTTGGAAGATTTTTCAAGATAGTTTGCCGAAGTTTAACAATAGGTTCTTTTCTAGACTTTGGTAATTGATTAATATAATCTTCAACAGTTGCTGCATTATATTTCATTTTAAGCGCTCCTTTAAAAGTATAATCAACTTCTAAATTATTGTTTTTACTTACTTTGATATTTTAAATTTAATAAAGACAATAATGTAACTTTAACTTTGAGACAAGATTGCTTCAATCTTTTTGCCCTGTGCAAGCTCATCAATCAACTTGTCTAGGTAGCGAATTTCTTGCATCAAAGGGGCTGTAATATTCTCAACTCTAATACCACAAATAAGCCCAGTAATCAGTTTTATTGATGGGTTCAATTTAGGCGCTTGGCTGAAAAATGTTTCTAAATCTACATCCAATTCTACTTGAGTCTTCAACTGTGAACTAGTATATCCAGTTAACCATAAAATTACTTGGTCAACCTCAGCCTTGCGCCGGTTCTTTCTCTCCATTTTTTATATATATATAGAGGATAAACTTTAGAAAAACTAATTGTGTATAGTTTATGTTTTGCCATAATAATGTCCTCTGCTTTCTTTAAATAGATTTTTATCGAGTTTTTAAATTAATATTTAATCTTTGAATGTTAATTTATATGTATATTATAATCTTTAAAACTAATTTCTTTGTAAATGTCACCCTTTTAATCAAAAACATCAACTCTATTACTACAACTTAAACTAAAGTTTGTGAATAAGGCATGTTACTAGACAATATTATTACTGTTTGGTATTATATTTACATAAGCTTCAACAAAGAAGAAAACCACTATCTAGTAAAACACAAAGATCGTTGAAGCAGTGTTGTTAAATCTAAAGTGGTTAAAAAACAGGAGGAAATAGAATGACGAAAATTGGAATAATTATTGGAAGTACAAGACCAGGTAGAAATGGATTACAGGTCTCTGAATGGATTTATGAACAATCTAAAAAACATACAGATGTAGAGTTTGAATTAATTGATATCTCAGACTATGATTTACCATTATTAGATGAACCATATCCAGCAGGAATGCAAAGGTATACTAAGGATCATACTAAAAAATGGTCTGAAAAAATAAATGAATTTGATGGCTATGTTGTAGTAACACCAGAATACAACCACAGTACATCAGGTGCGCTTAAAAACGCTATTGACTACTTAAATGCTGAGTGGGCAAATAAGGCTATTGGCTTTGTTAGTTATGGTAGTGCCAGTGGCGTACGTGCCGTTGAACACTTAAGAAACATATTTGCTGAATTAAGAGTTGCAACTGTTCGTACACAAGTTATGTTCTCACTATTTACTGACTTTAAAGATATGAGTGAATTTACACCAGATCCACGTCACATTGCTGAAGTTGACGCATTATTTGAAGATGTTATGTCTTGGAGGAACGCTTTAAAAACAATCCGTAAATAAGCATAAAATATAAATAATCAAAAAGACCTAATTTAAACAAACTTATTGTTTAGATTAGGTCTTTTTTACTTTTTTTAGATAATGATGTTTAATCGTAATCTGCTTAAAACCAGCAGTAATCTACTTGGATTACTGCTGGTGGGGGGGATTATTTAAGAAATAAGCCGCTAGCTTTAATTTCTTGAAAGTTATCAACCAATCTTACTTGATTGTTTTCTACTAAGTATATTTTATCATATAATTTTATATTTTCATCAAAAATGATATGACTTACGTTAATTATTGTTTTATTTATCAAAAGTATTTGTCTTTCTATTGCTTGACCGACATCTTTATCTAAACTAGCGAAGATTTCATCACAAATTATTAAACTTGTATCTAAGTATAAAGCTCTCGCCAAAAGTAGCCGAGCGCGCTGGCCCCCGGAAATATTTGAGCCATTATTTTTTAATTTGTAATCTAAATTTAAGTCAAACAAACCAACTGATTTTAAGATTTCATTGAGGTTTGTATAATTGTCATCTTTGTAGAGCGTTATATTGTCTTTAAGACTACCATTAAAGATAAATCCAATTTGATCTACTACTGATAATTGACGATAGTATGAATTAGCGGTAATCGTGTTTAAATCTAAATTGTTAATCAAAATACTACCACCATGTAATGGTAACTGTCTTCTAAGAGTTTTTAATACCGTACTTTTTCCGGCTCCACTGCTGCCTACGATTAAAACTTTTTCATTTTCATTTATTTCAATATTAATATTCTTTAAGATGATTTCATCTTTATAGCCAAGACTTGCTTCTTTGAAACGTATTGTCTCAATAGTTTTAATTTCTTGGCTAGCCATACTTGGCTTTTCATCTAAATGTTTCTCAAATTCTTTTAAAACAACCGATATTCCAGCCATCTGTGAGATGTAAGGCGTTATCCTTTGCATTGGCCAGATAGACTGGGAAAAGGCTGTACCTGCAAGTAGTGTAGTCCCTAAAGACATGCCTGCTTTTTTGGCAAAGTATAAGCCTGCAAAGACCAGGGTAAAGATAATTAGTGTTTGGATAAAACTATTTAAGGCATCAATTTGGGTAGCTTTTTTATCGACTTCGTAGTTGTCTTTTTGAACTTGTTGAGCTAAATTTTTAAATTTTTTAATCCGAGTCTTTTCTAAATTATTTTGTTTTATAACAAAAAAGCCTTGTAGGGTCTCACTTATATAGTTAGTGTATTTTTGTAGTGATGCTGATTTAATTTCTTCTTTTTTAGCAACTGGCTTACTAGTTTTTTTAGATATAAGTACAAAGAAAATCAATAAAGCAATTGCCAAAAATAATAACGTGTTGTTGATTGTTGCTAAAAGATACATTGAGACAAATATTTGAGTAGCAACTTCAATCAATTCAACTAACTTTAAATAAAACCTCTCTTCATAGCGATCCATGTCATTGCTTAAATGTGACAAATACTTATCTTCATCAGTTTGACTTAAATTCTTTATGTCTAAAATAAATAATCTTTCCACATAACCATTTCTTAAGTTTTGCATACTATTTTTCATATACACAGATTTCAAGTATGACCCCGTCATATTAACAATTAGTTCAAAGATAATAACAATTAATAGTATTTTTGATATTTCAACTAATTTTGTAACATTACCGGCGACTGCATAATCAGTTATAAAACTCAAAGCATATATCGATATTCCACCAATTGCGGCACTCATAAGCAAAAAGCCACTTAAAAGGACTAGTGCTTTTTTATCACCATAGCGATACTTATGCATTAATCACACCCCCTTGTTCACTTAAGTCAATTGTTTGATCAAAGTGGTCTGATAGATAATCTAGATGACGGTGTGAAATAACAAGCACTGTTTTATCTAATTCTTTTATTGTTTGGTATATAAGCGTTGAAGTATAATCATCTAAACTAGAACTTGGCTCATCAAAAACCATGACCTCTTTATCTTGGTATAACTCTCTTGCAATATTTACCCGTTGTCTTTGGCCACCTGAAATATTACTACCATTATTTAATAGTATATGATCAGCTTTAAGTTCTAGATTACTTATCCAGTCCAATAAAGCTGTCTGTTTTAAGACTTTTTCAAACTTGATCTGATCATACTCTTTATCTAAAACTATATTATTTTTAAGACTGTCATCAAAGATAAAATGCTCTTGTCTAACATAGCTTACCTTATCATTAAAGGATTGCGAATCAATTGATTTTAACAAAATCCCATCATATAAGATATCACCTTGATAGTCGTTTAAATTTTGTGTCAAAGTGTTTACCAAGGTAGTCTTACCCGTTCCTGATGGACCAAAAATTAAGATCTTATCTTTACTGTTTATTATTAAATTGACATTATTTAAAACCTTTTTATTCTTGTAACTATATCCTAAGTTTTTTACGACTAATTTATCATTAAAATGAAATTTTGTATCTAAACCAGTGGGTTTTGAATATTGGGTGATAGCATAAAAAATCTTAACCGAAGTTCTAAGCCGGTTGATCATACTAAAACTATTATTCATACCCCAAATCAGTTGACCAGTTAGATTAAAGACTACTACTAAAGAACTTAACTCTATTTGACCAATAGAAAATAAATAGGCAGCATAAATTACTGTGAAAACTTGAAAACTCCCAGAAAGCCATGCCATTAAATTTTTTTGAAGTAAATTAATTTTAAGACTAGCCTCTTTATGTTTCTCTAGTTCATATATATCATTAGAGAATGTTTTTTTAAACCGATCGGTAACTTGGTACAATTTAATAGTTTCAAGACCACGCAAGACATTACTCAAACTTTCATGAAACCTAGCATTTTCCTTTAAAACTAATTCCTTTTTAACAATTGTTGGTTTTTCAAAGATCTTAGTTAAGGCATAAAGTAACAGTGAGATAATTGTTGTGGCAAGGGCGAAGATAGGCGAAATGTATAATAAGACGATAATTCCAAGTACAAAGTTTCCAAAACCATAAATGATGTTTAAAATCGATAAGAAAAAATCATTTTCGAAAAGATTTATATCGGAAACTAATTGAGCTTGATACGATTCCATTGAATCATTTTTAAACTCATTAGGACTTTTATTTAAAAGTTTTTTATATGATAACATTCTTACTTGGACTAAAACATCTCGCATAAAACCAATTCTTAGAAAGCGCGAAACTACCTGTAGTAAAATCGGTGAAAAGCCTAGTGAAAAACTAAATATTATAATTTTAATTATATCAGCTGATGTACTTGCTTCAAACAAGTTAAAAGCATTCGCAAGCGCAAAGGTAAACATTATGTTTGATGGTGTTATGATTAATACACCCAGCACATAATAAATAAACTGTTTTTTGTTTTGAGTAAACAAGGTTTTGATATCCATCTTATTACCTCCTTACTATACTTTAATCAATATTAATTATTTGTCGATATTATTTATGTAAGTAGCCACTTTAAAGCTTTAAGTGGTTGTTTATTTAAAGTTTAGAATGTTTCTATTTAATTATACTAGTTGTGTGTATTATTACAATATAAAAAATCTCAACTTCAGTGATTTATGAAGCAAAGACGTTTATTCTTATGATTAAGCTTTTAAAAATAGAGGGTTGTGGTAAGCCTGGTATCGGTAGATTTTACATTGTAGACTTTTTTACTGTATTCTCTGTCTTCAATTAAATAGCTAAGCTACCATTTATTATGTCGTTATAACTAAACAATTATAATCTAATCCATCAGACAGTAATTATATATTACGCTACATTGATTTTGTTGAGTAGTAATCTACCAACTAACCACAACTCCTCCTCTTACAATTACATTATAGCAAATTTTTTTATAAATGCTAGTATAATTATCAAATAATTGAATTTACTATATTTGATAATTATTTCAAATAAAAAAGTCAATATAATTGACTAATTGTTTACAGAGGTTTTGTGATAAGTGTTAATGATAGAACAAATTCATTTTTGCATTTTAGATCTTTCTGCAAGCCTTATTATAGTAACTTCGAATTTACTTAGAAATCTTCTACCAGACATACAACCTAAACATAATTACTTTACGCAAATACTAAGATCTGTCTGGCTGCTAATGAATTGTTGATTGTTGCTCTATCCACTTATCACGCTTCCTCTTCTTGCACTAATATTATATCAAATAATTAATAATTATATTAGTTTAATAATCTATTTTTTTAAATATATTAATCTTTAGACTATAAAATAGTGTGGCCCTAAATTAACTAGGATTCCACACTATGTTTGTTAAGTTCTTGAATTTAAAACTTAAAGTAACCAAGGATCTTCATTTGGTTCGATATAATCATTTGTATTAGTATCAATCTCAATTCCTGAATCAACTGGTTTTGTTGGAATATTTAATTCTGGATGTTTGTTATTAGCTTTGATTTGATTTTCCCTTGAAGTTTTTAATGGTAACTCTAAGTCAACCTCTTCAAGTGCAATATTCATAGCTGTTGCAACTCCAAGACCATAGGCAGTGTCTGCTTGATAGCAGTGATAAATATGACGATGTTTGATTTGAAGTGTTGAATCGCCCATGTTTCTAGCTGTGTTGTCAAATAATACTTGTTGTTGGTCTTTGGTCATTGCGTTAAACAATAGTCCAGTTTGAGTAAAATAGTCTGAGTCATCAGCTCTAAAGTCATATCTATCTACCCTTCCACCTTGTTCTGAAGGTAGATTATCTTTTGGACTATCTTTCCAATTACCATAACTGTTTGGTTCATAGTGTAATTCACTACCTAGATTTCCATCAACGCGCATAAATCCATCACGGTGAAAACTATGAGGATGAGCTACACCCTTTGGTGCATTAACTGGAATTTGATGATGGTTAACGCCAAGACGATATCTTTGTGCATCGCCATATGAGAATAAACGTCCCTGTAACATCCGGTCAGGAGAAAAGCTAATTCCTGGAACTACACTAGCCGGATTAAAGGCTGCTTGTTCAATTTCAGCAAAATAATTATCTGGATTTTTATTTAGTTCAAATTCACCAACTGGAATAAGTGGATAGTCCGCTTTTAACCACATCTTAGTTAAGTCAAAAGGATTGTTTTCCATGGCATCGGCTTGTGCTTCTGTCATAATTTGAACATAAACTTTCCATTTTGGATACATTTGTTTTTCAATTGCTTCATAAAGATCTCTTTGGTGTGATTCACGATCCATCCCAACCACAATCCCAGCTTCATGATCAGTTAAATTTTTAATTCCTTGTTGAGAGCGGAAGTGAAATTTAACCCAAACACGTTTGTTTTCATCGTTAATAAAGCTATAGGCATGTGAACTAAATCCATGCATATGGCGATATGATGATGGGATTCCTCGATCTCCCATAATGATTGTAACTTGTAATAAAGCCTCCGGCAGTGATGACCAAAAATCCCAATTAGTATTTGGGCTACGCATATTAGTGCGAGGGTCTCTTTTGACTGCATGATTTAAATCAATAAATTTCATTGGATCTCTAAAGAAAAATACTGGTGTATTATTTCCAACTAAATCCCAATTGCCCTCTTCTGTGTAAAACTTTAATGCAAAGCCTCGAATATCTCGCTCGGCATCTGCAGCTCCTCTTTCACCTGCAACAGTTGAAAAACGAGCGACCATTTCAGTTTCTTTACCTATTTCAGAAAATATTGAAGCTTTTGTATATTCTGTTATATCATGAGTTACTCTAAAGGTTCCAAAAGCCCCACTACCCTTGGCATGCATTCTGCGTTCTGGGATTACTTCTCGATCAAAATGGGCCATTTTTTCTAAAAACCAAGTGTCTTGCAAAGAGACAGGTCCCCTTTTACCCGATGTCATTGTGTCTTGGTTATCTGTTACAGGTGCACCTGCTGCCGTTTTTAACTCAGGAGTTTCGCCGATGTTTTGATTACGACTTGGAATCGAATCTCCTAAATTATTTTTGTCCATTGGATTTTTTTTATCCATAACTATCTTCCTCCTCTATTTTAAACTTCTTAAATCTATATTTAAAAAAACTCTAATAATCCGTTATTATTTGTTGTCGGTTGATTTAATATTGTTTTTGGGTGCTACTATTTATAATTATTAAGCTAGCCGCCGATACCAGTTTGTTTAAAATTGTTTGTTCTATACTTAATTATAACATATTACATGTGATTAAAATAACATCGGATTATTGATTTTAGACCAAAATTTTATTTAGGTTAAAATGGTTGTTAGCAATATAAAAATGTGTCTACCTTTTCCATCATTATGGTAAACACATTTTTTCAATTATTGCTCCTACTTTTGGGTTTTAATTAACTTGTTTGAATACCTTAGCATTAAGGGGATTGTGATGAAAATGCCGATTAAAGAACCTACATAAGTTGCAATTTCATAACCTTCAATGCCAAACTTATCATAAATATTAAAACTGCCTAACAAGGTTCCACCCAACACTAAACCGAGATAACCACCTATTAAAATTCCAAGTATCAAGCCAGCTATTGTTGAGAAAACTTTGTTTTTCATTAGTTTTTGCACTAGTCAGCACTCCTCTCTTTCACCTATATTATAACAAATTAGCTAGTGATTCAGACTTTAATACAAATTAAAAAGCAGTGACTGCTCACTGCTTCTAAATGTTTATTTGGTATGTGATAAGCGCTTTTCTAACTGACCCAAAAGCAAATCAGTTATAATTGCCATTAAAGCAGTTGGTAGGGCTCCAGCCCAAATAATCGCGCTACCATCGGAAACGTTTATTCCCCTAGTAATTATTTCGCCTAAGCCGCCTGCACCAACAAAAGTTCCAATTGTTGCAATTCCAATTGCTACTACTAAGGCATTTCTAACTCCACCTAATATCATAGAAACGGCCAGGGGTAGTTCAACTTTTAAAATTATTTGCATCTTTGTCATGCCCATTCCTTTAGCAATATCTAAAAGTTCTGCCTCTACTTGCTTTACACCAGCATAGGTATTACTAATAATTGGTAGTAGCGAATAAAGAAATATTGTCGCTACCACTGTATTTGGTCCTAAGCCTAACCCAATCATTAAAATTGATAGCATGGCCAGGGATGGGATTGTTTGTATAATGTTAGCCAAACGCATGACCCAATTAGCCAGCTTTTTATGTCTAGCAATATAAAAGCCAACTGGAATACCAATCATGCTGGCAAATAAGACTCCATAAACTGACATTAGTAAGTGGCGAATAAATTGTTCAAAAACATAGGAACCATTTACAGTATAGTATTGAATTAATTCACTATTCATTATTCATTCTCCTTACTAATTCGCTGATTTAAATCTTTCATTATTTCTTTATAGTCATCACGATCTTCAAGAGGAATAACTACCTTATTATTGAAGTAGTCATTTTTTTCTAAAAAGTTTTTAGCAATTATTTTTGCTTCAACCTTATCCTCATCTGAGATTCGATTTAATTCTTGCATATCACTACTTGAAATACTTCCTTCAATTTTTAACAAAATTTCAATAACCTCAGGATGCTCTTGTAAAAGTGCCATTGTGGCGACAGGACTTGCATCATATGGTGGAAATAATTGTAAATCATCTTCTAAAAGTTGAAGATTATTTGCTTGAATTCTACCATCTGATGAATAGCCTAAAACGATGTCCATTTCCTTGGCTGCTACCGCTTCATATACAAGCCCTATTTGCATTGGATAGACTTTATCAAAGTCAAATTGATACAGCTTTTTAAAGTCTTCATAACCATCACCTTGGCGATCAATCCAACCGGTGTCTACACCTGCTTTTAAATCAGATGCCATTTCTCTTAAATCACTAACCTTAGTTAAGTTGTACTCTTTGGCAAAATCTTTTCTTACCATAAAGGCATAGGTATTTTCAAAGCCATAGGTTGGAAACCAAACCATGTCATACTTTTCATAGTAACCCTTAATTACTCTACTTAAGGCAAGTTGTGGATCTTTGATTGCTTGCTGATTTAACTCTCCTGTTAATGAAGTTCCGGTATACATAGCTCCCGAAATATTTGTATCGCCACCGGTCATTGTTTGTAAAATTAAAAGCGATGACCCAAGATTATTTATTAAATCTGTTTTAACTTCAGGCAAGTGATAATTCATCATCTGAACACTAATCTGAGCAAGTATTTGTCTTTCAGAAGTACTACCGCCTGCAATTACAATATCATTTTTACTAACATTGGCTCCAAGTCCTGGTAGACTACAAGCGCTAAGGCTTAAAGTCATGATTATTATAAGTAAAATACTCTTTAACTTTTTCATGCAATACCACCTTCACTCGCTTCTTTGGCAAACTTTGGATTTAGTTTATTTTCCAACATTCCCAAAAGCCCATCAAATAAAAGTGCCATCAAGGTAATAGGAATTGTTCCGGCAATTATCATCTTAAAATTAAAGTTATTTAAACCATTAAAGATAAACTCACCTAAGCCACCGGCTCCAATATAAGCTGCCAAACTAGTCCACGCAACAACATAAATTGCAGAAAGTCTAATACCTGACATAATTACACCAACCGAAAGTGGAACTTGAACCTTTAATATTATTTGAATTGGAGTTAAGCCCATTCCTTTTGCAGCATCGACAATATCTTTATTTACTGATTCCATCCCTAAGACAGTATTTCTTAGGATTGGTAAAAGTGAGTAAATAAATAAGGCTAACACCGCCGGAAGTTTTCCAACCCCAAAAATAGGAACCATGATTGCCAACAAGGCTAAAGATGGAACTGTTTGTAATACTGAGGAGATTCCAATTGTTAAATTTGAAATCTTTTTACTTCTTGAAACAAGTAAGCCTAAAGGCACAGCAAAAAGTACTCCTAAAACTAAAGCCATCATGCTTATTGATAAATGTTCAAAAATCTTTAAAGTTAATTGCGAGAAGTTTTCAATTAGAAAGGTCATTTAGCATCTAACCCCTCTTTTTCATCACCATTACTTGAAGTCATTTCACTTGCGGATTGAACTTTATGGTCCATAACTAAATCTAGTTCTTGGTCAACTTCAGGTTCATACGCCTTCCAAAAGACATCATAAACTTCACTAACAATTGAGCTTCTTGTAACAAGTCCAATTAAGCGGCCTTTATCATCGACTACAGATAAGTTTCTATAACCAAGATCTCGAATATAATAGATACTATCACGAATACTAGTTGTATTTAAAACAAAGGTTACTTTTTTCATAATATGTTTAACTAAAGTTTGTGGATCACGATTTCTTGTTAAAGTATAAAGATCAACTCGACCTTTTAAGACCCCTTCATCATCAACAACTAAAATATCATCAACTTTAGTTTCATTCATTAATCGCGCTACTTTTTTTACTTTTTCATTTTCATTTATTTTAATTGGGTTTTTCAACATTATTTTTTCGACTGTTTCATATTCAAAACTTGATTGACTTAAACGGTCTTCACCAATTAAATGTTTGACAAAGTCATTGGCCGGATCAGTTAAAATCTCTTGTGGTGTTCCTATTTGGATAACTTTACCTTCATCCATTATAATTATCCGATCAGCTAAAAGTAAGGCTTCATCCATGTCATGTGTAACAAAGACAATGGTCTTTTTCATTTCAAACTGGAGTCGCTTGATTAAACGTTGTAGGGATTCCCTTGTAATTGGATCTAAAGCACCAAAAGGCTCATCCATTAAGACAATTTCTTGGTCAGCAGCCAGTGCTCTAATTACACCAATTCGCTGCTGCATACCTCCACTTAATTCAGCTGGATATGAATCAAGTAAATCTTCATCAAGGTCAATCCTTTT
>JAAZDW010000020.1 GCA_012512595.1 Erysipelothrix sp. | reverse complement strand
TGAATTCTGTTTTTGCTAAATCCATAGACACGTTTGTTAAGCATTGCATCCCAAATGTCATCTTTACTATTTGACTTAGCCCAAACTCCGGCTAAGCCATTTATTTGGTCAGCTGGAACTACATGGTTGTCACCGGCTGCAATAATACCAACTTTATGGCCTTCATTTAGACCATCAAATACTGTGGTCTTACCTGTTCTTGGCCCCATGTGGACATGACGATCCATTGCCATATCAGTTGTTGCATACTCAGAGCTTCCATGTTGAGATTTAATTTCTACAAATGGGGAAAACTCATTGTTGTGCGTATCCCAATTTTTCCCTCGGTGCCCTTTTTGATAGGCAACATGGTGGGGAATTCCAACAACATCTTGACCCTTGTAATATTCTACTAAATCTACATATCTTAGGGGCATTGTCATTTCGCCATCTTTTTTAAAAAAGACATTGTGGTCTCCATCTAAGCCAGCTCCATGCCACTCATAACCTAAAAACATTGGAAACTCTGGATTATCTTTATTAACTTTTTTTACAAAGTCTCTAATATCTTGCCACTGTTTTAAATATTCTGCTTTTGGTATTTCAGATTCTGATTTTAAGCCTTTTCCATACTCATATTTTTGAAATGGATAGTAGGCAATTAGCCAGAAATCTGTAACTTTTCTTGCATGATTGTACCATTTTTCTAGCTGATCCATTTGTTCTGGATGAATATTTGTATGAAAGTCAGCATATAATACTTTATATTTGTTTTGCATATTCTCTCTTTCTTTAAGCCTTGTCTAAAAGTTCCATAAAATCTTCTTGTCGATCATTTGGCGCTAGTTGTGTATAAAATCTAGTCTCTTTTGACAATGCTCTTAATACTGCCTCTTCTTCTTCACTTACATATATTGTTCGCGTAATAGTTTTTGCGTTTGGCTTACTGGGCATATTAGCAACATTAACACTTTCAAAGACAAAACCTTCATCCTTAACTTTTTGAAGCATTTCTGGACCTGCAACAATAACCATTACAGTTTCTTCAGCATAACGGTCACTTAAAAAGTTTTCAGCTGCTCTTTTTGGTGATATCATGCTCAGTTTAATCCCAGCTGGGGTAGCCATTTTTAAAAGGCTACGACGCATTTTATCCTTTATAACCTCATCATCAATCACGACAATTCGATTAATTTTTAATGACTTTGTCCACAAAGCTGCAACTTGGCCATGAATTAAGCGGTTATCAATTCTTACATTTTCTGGTTGACTCATATTTATCTTCCTTTCTTAAACTTTAAGTTTTTACTTAACTTAAACTCTGATTCTACTTGATATTTTGTATTTATATTAACCTTGTTTTTTCTTCCATGTCTTATTAAGATCTCACTAGCTAACTTTTGGTTTTGATAGTGAGTTTTTAAAACATCTTGTTTTGAAAGTGGCGTTAGTTGTAACTTTAACTCATCTTTTATTGCTTTTGCACTTTCAAGCGGTGTCTCTTCTTCTGGATCTATTTGTAGATCATATAAATAATTTTTATTGTTTATACTTATTAATTTATAATTATCCTTAATAATCGCCTCAGTCCAAAGTGGTTTTTGATCTTTTTCAATCATTTGTTGAACCTTAATATAATTATTTTTTAATCCCGGGGCTTTATTTTCACCATAATTTAAAATAATATTATGCAGGTCAATTAAACTTAAATTTTTACTTGCATCTAATTTTAAACCTTCAATTATAAGGGGAACTTTTATTGAATCTTCATATAAGGTCTTTTTACCAAAAATACCCCTTCGGCCGACTTGGTCTCCATGGTCTGAAGTATAAATAAATAATCCATCTTGATTATTACTTTTAAAGTCGTCATATATTTCTTTTACATAAGAATCTAAGTTATAAACCATTTCTTGGTAAATTTTATCTATGTGTTGACTTTTTTTAACCGTAGATTTTTGAATCATATCACTATACTCTGCGTAGGCTAATCTTTCGATATCATCCTTACTAATACTAGATTTAAAATTATTGTTTAGATCTTTAGAAATATATGGAAAATGGGGAGAATAAAACCCTATTATCATAAAATAGGGTTTATCGCGTTTTTCATTAATTAATGATTTTGCTTGCTCCAATACCTGTTTATCAAAATCAAAAACAGGTGATTGCCCCACTCCTACTACTTCTTGACTAGATTTAGCCTTAAAACCCTCATAAAAAGGTTCTAATTCACTTCTTGACTGACCCCAGTATTGAGCAGTAATATCTCCAACATATCTTTTATCAAATCCGTGAAACTGATCTAAACCCTTAAAATGCATTCGCCCAACTAGGATAGTTTCATATCCTAGTAAACTCATTTTATGGGCGATTGTCACTTGATCTGAATTTAGGGTAGAATTATTATCTAGTATTAGTGTTTCTGATGGTAGTTTACCGGTCAAAAATGACATTCTTGACGGTACACATAAGGGTGCATTACAGTAAGCATTACTCACCATAAGCCCATTTTGGGCAATTTTATCTAAATTGGGACTTATATTATCCATATCTTTATTAGATGTTAAATATCTTGCACTGTGTTGATCAGACATTACTAATACTATATTTTTCATTTTATAATACGCCAATTAAAACTAATAAAAAGGTAACTACAACAATGGCGAGTAAGGCTTTAACAACTGTCCAATCTTTTTTAGAGTATAAGTACCAAATACCTATTGTTAATACTAATGGTAAGAAGTTTGGCATAATTTTATCTAAAATTTCTTGAATTGAAATTACTAAATCCCCATTAACATACTCTAAGGCAATTGGTACCTTAACTGTATTAGCAGCTATACCTCCAACTGTTACTAAACCTACAACTGAAAGTGCTAAAGTTAACATTTCGGTAATTTCTCCTGTTAAATAGTCCAAAACTTTAATCCCTAAGTCATAACCCTTCATAAATAAACCGTATTTAATTGCGACTAAAATTCCTGCATGAAAGATTAAAAAGAATATAGGACCAAGTAGTGAACCTGATTCAATTGACATTCCAATTGCAATTGAAGCGACAATTGATTGATAAACACTACCAATTAGTGAGTCTCCTACTCCTGCTAATGGTCCCATTAGGGAAGTTTTTGTATTAACAATTAATTCTTCAGTAATATCTAAGCCATTGGCCTTACCTTCTTCTAAAGCTAAGATAACTCCAGGAACTACTGCTCCCATTGTTGGCTCTGTATTGTAGTACATCATATGTCTTTGTAATGACTCAATATACTCTTGGTCATTTGTATATAATTTTCTTAACGGTTTTTGTAATGCATGCGTAAACGCTAAGCCCATCATTCTTTCATAGTTTTGTGCTGAGTGATGAAAGTGAAGGTTAATCATTGCTGATCTTCTAACGTCATTTCTACTTAATTTAATATTATTCTTCGTATTCATAGTCATCCTCCTCAAGATCATTTACACTCTGACTTGCATTACCTGCATTTTGAAATCCTAAAAGCATCGGTGAAATTACTAAGACTGCAATACCTAGTGAAAATAGAACTAGTGATAAAATATTAAAGTTTGTGTTTGAAACTAAAACAAATCCCATAACAAAGAAAGCTAACATCCATTCTCTTCCTTCTGCAACAGTATATTTTAATAACATCCCAAATCCGACAGCTGGCATTATTCTTGCGACAATACCTAGAGTTGTCATAACAACTTCAGGGAACATGCCTAAGATATTTTGAACAAAGTCAACACCATAGTAGTTTGCTAAAGTATATAAAATAATATAGAAAGCTGCTGTTGGTATTTGCGCCAACATATTACTTCTTGCAATTCCTTCACCATCGCCAACTTCTGCATATCTGTCACCACGGTGAGCAAAATAAGCATTTGTTGACATAAATAGTTGGAAAAACGCTACTCCAACTAAACCTAGTGGTACTCCCATTGCGATTGCTGCTTCTGGTCCACCACCGGAAGCTATTGCTAGTGACCCTCCGATAAATGTTGCAAAGCCACGATCTGATGGAAGTGCTCCACCTGGTTGAATTTGACCTAAATATAAGGCTTGTAAAGTTGCACCGATAATAACACCGCTTTTTACATCTCCTAATATTATTCCCATAATAGCTCCTGCGACAATTGGTGATCCGAT
This sequence comes from Erysipelothrix sp., assembly GCA_012512595.1. Lineage (GTDB taxonomy): Bacteria > Bacillota_I > Bacilli_A > Erysipelotrichales > Erysipelotrichaceae > JAAZDN01. The sequence continues at coordinate 4,305 of JAAZDW010000020.1, read as the reverse complement.
TCCAAAGAATCCACCAGCTTGCCCAAAGAACCAAGGAGTTCTATTAACTCCAAAGTATCCTAGGACACCAATTAATAAAGCTTGCCATAATTGCATTTCTATTCCTCCTTAAGGTTTTACCTTGATTAAATTATTACATAAAAAATACAAGTTGTCAACAACAGTCGGCAACTTGTATATACATCTTTTCTAAACTTGTATTAAACTTCTTTTCTAATCATGTAACTATAATTATCAGGGTGCATAAATAATTCTGTGTAGTCAAAGATATTTCCATCATCTAAGTAAGTAGTGTTTTTAACTCTAATGATCGGTGAGCCTTCATCAATTGCAAGCAAGTCAGCAATGTACTTTGTCGCTAAAATTGCGTCAACAATTTGATCAGAGTAGCTTATATTCATTTTTTGCTTATAGGCATACTCTAACTTACTACTCTCTAAAACCGAGACAGTTAAGTTACTATGTTTTTCTAAGTCCATAAAGGTCCTTTCAAACATCATTGGCTTATCTTCTCCATAGCGCATTCTCTCAATATAAAAAGCCCGATTATTTTTAGAGATTTTTAAGATCTTTGCTAAGTTATCACTAACTTCTACAATATTAAAAACCTTAACTAACGTCTTTACTTCAATACCTTCTTCAGTCATTTCTGCTGTAAAACTTTTTAATGTTGGACTTTTAATCATCATTGAACGATCAGCGACAATACTGCCCTTTCCATGAACCTTGTATATATAACCTTTTTGTACAAGTTTATTTAAGGCCTTTCTAACTGTAACTCTAGATACCCCATACTTTTCTGCTAAAGAAGTCTCTGACTCTAACATATCCCCTGCATTTAATATCCCCTTTGAAATAATATCTATTATTGATTGTTCAATTTGTAAATACTTTGGTAATCCACTCTCACTCATCAAAATCCACCCTCTATTCTTAATATACTTATTATATTGTAACACTTGTATTAAGACAAGGTACAAATGTAACATGGTGTCCTATATATTTGATATTGATAATACAAGTTAAGAATTTTATTAAAGTAAGGTGGTAATTTAACTAGGGTAACCGCTCCCGCTTAGAAATATTGGCTTATATAGGGCTTTATTTGACACAGGTTGGCTTTTTTCCTAATATTGGTAAGTGCAAAAAATTAGCATTAAAATAATTTAGACTTATCAAGGAGGTTATATGGATTTAGAAAAAGCAAATAAAAAATTACGTTCTAGAAATTTTACTAAGTTTGGCTTAGATATGAATTTATTTGTATCAGGGGTTACTGCGGTATTAGTTCTAGCCTTTATCATTTTTACAATTTCAAAACCAGTATTATCAGCTGAGGTGTTTAGTAATATAAATACATACATTAGTACTAATTTTAATTGGTTATATGTAGTTACAATAAATGCATCATTAATATTTTTAATATACCTTGGCTTTTCCAAGTATGGAAAGATTAGACTAGGTGGATATACAGCAAAACCAGAATTTAGCAACATTGCCTGGTATGCAATGATGTTTAGTGCAGGGATTGGGATTGGAATCTTTTTTTATGGAGTAGCAGAACCTATTTACCACTTCAATATTCCAGCAGCCCTACAAAGTGGATCAGACTTTGACAACTTTAAAGTAATGTTTTTAAACTGGGGTGCCCATGCTTGGGCAGTTTATGGCTTACTTGCGATTGGCTTAGGTTATTTTTCTTATAATTTAAATCTACCTTTTGCGATTAGAAGTTTATTTTATCCAATTTTAAAAGAAAAAATTTATGGCTACTGGGGTGACTTAATTGACACCATCGCCACTTTATCAGTCTTATTTGGTTTAGCAACCTCACTTGGACTTGGAGCTAAACAAATAAACTCAGGACTAAATTATGTCTTTGGTATTGCGGATGCCTCCTATGTTCAATTAATTTTAATTATCGTTATTACCTTTGTCGCAACCTTATCGGTTGTAAGTGGGCTATCAAAAGAAGTTAAGTGGCTAAGTGAGGCAAACTTATTTATAAGTGGAGCCCTGCTTTTAGCAATTACCCTAATTGGACCAACAACTTACATCTTATCAACCTATCTTTCTAGTATGGGAGTGTATATAAGAGACTTTATTAATATTGGACTCTTTACGGCCACAGAAGCTAGTGATGTTGCTTGGCAGGGTGCTTGGACAATATTTTACTGGGCATGGTGGGTGTCCTGGGCGCCATTTGTTGGAACCTTTATTGCCAGAATTTCAAAGAGTCGAACAATTAAACAGATTGCCTTTGGTGTCTTAGTAGTTCCAACTTTAGCAATTACCTTTGCAATGACTATCCTTGGAGCATCAGGAGTCTTTGTCAATAATCTAAATGGTGGCGTTATTGAGGCGGCAATTAATACTAATGTTGCAACCTCAATGTTTGAAATGTTTAAATACTTAACTACCTCGCCAATATTACAAGGACTCTTATCAATTACGGCCGTTATTGCGGTAATTATCTTTTTTGTAACAAGTAGTGACTCTGGATCTTTAGTTGTCAGCAGTCTTACAAGTAGTGGTTTAGAAAACCCACCAAAGGCGCAAAGAGTATTTTGGGCTGTAATGGAAGGGTTGATTGCGGTTTCAATACTACTTATTGGCGGTGAAGCAGCTATACTGACAATTCAGTCCGCTGTAGTGATTTTAGGCCTACCCTTTTCAATTATGCTTTTAATGATAATATTTTCAATGGGCAAGGAGCTAAAGACAAGTTATGTTAAGTATAACTTTAATCGAAACTTAACGCTAAAACGTCGCTTAAGAAAAATTGATGCTGACGCTAAATTTAAAGAATAGCAAGTAAGTATTTTAATATGGCATTAACTTTTTCTGAGTTAGTGCTTTTTATTTAAATTAATAGATTAATTAAAGCTAATTTTGGATTAAATATCTTTAAAAGCCTTATAATTTAGATACAAGGGAGGATAAATATATGAAAATCAATAAAAACGCTGTATATTATGGACTTGGTTTTTCTATTTTAAGTTTTATTCTTTTATATGTAGGCATTCACTTTCTTTTACAATCAGAAATAACTCTACAAAACTATGTTGCCTACTTAGTATTTTCGACAATTATTGGAATAATCACTTTTATCTTTGCAAACTTTAAAAACAAAGTTGGCCTCTATGTCTTTAGTCTTGGCTATTTAATAGCATTTATCTCAATGTTTTACTCATTTTCACAAAACCTAGATGGGTGGCAAGACTTAATTGGACTTTTACAAATGATGATGATCTTAGGTATAGGGCTAATTGTTAGTGTGATAATTCAAGTTGTGATGCATTATAGAAATAAGTTTTAAAAGATAATTATGCAACATTTTAAAATCACGGATTCTTTTTTAAGATTCCGTGATTTTTTGATTATAATTACTACTATGTTTAAATCTTAATTTCCTATTGCATAAATTTGTTTATAAGCTTGATAGCTTGGTGGTAGTGGATCAACACTTTCATTCCAACCGGTGCCCTCTTCCCTTAAGAAAAATCTAGTGTCTGCATAGCCGCCATCTTTTCCAAAAAAAGTATGGTAAATATCAAGGGAACCATTATGATACTGGGCCATTAAGCCCCATTCATCATCGCTACTTAAAACTTGATAGTCAGCACTTTTTGGATCAATTATTAGCCAAGCATCATCTTCACCAATAGTTGGAGTATACCACTGTGAATCTTGTATATCTATGTAGGTTGATAAAAGAAAACTACTTGAGAAATCTTCATCTAGCCAAACTTCAAAGTAGGGCTTGCCGGTTTCATCTTTTTCAATAATTCCCCAGACATCATATTCATACTCACTTTGATCAAATCCTTCAGCATCAGTAAATATTGCCACCCCATACCATAAGCTTGGAATTGTAATTTGACCTAAAGGCTGATTTTTCCAAACTACACTACCTCCATCAGTTGTCGGATTTTTGGCAGTATCACCGTTTTTAGAGAAATAATATAACATGCCTGTATCTAAAATTATTTCATCATTATCTACTATTGCACTATACTGTAAAGTTGAAGTTGAGCCATCAACTGTAACATCAAAATTAATTTTATCATCCTCTAACTTCCAAGTAAAGTCATCGACAATTGCCCCTAAATACCACTTACCTTTTCCATCTGCGTGCAGCTCTAACCACTCGCCACTTGCACCAAAGGGATTACCTTGCATTTTGGCATCAAAGCACTCATATCTTCCGACTAAGGCATCAGCGTTTGAGCTACTAGGCTTTGTAGATGCTTGATTGCCTACTTTTTCAAACATATGTTTAATACCCCATACATCTAAAATTAC
>JAAZDW010000019.1 GCA_012512595.1 Erysipelothrix sp. | reverse complement strand
TTTGACCTCTAAGTCTTATTTTGCGGTCGACAAAAAGCCATACTAGGTATGGATTTTTGTCCTATCAATAGAAATAGGTTTAATTCTCAGTTTTATGAAAGCTAATAAGTAATTTTGACTGGGAATTCAATCGTTTTGAAAAAGAAACATGAAGTAACAACTAAAGTATGGGATCAACACGATCCTACAAGAAACGGCAAATTGGTTAGTGTTGCATTAGACTTAAGAAATATAGGTAAGAGATATGAGTTTGAAGCTGTTAATTGTTAACTATTTAAATTGATTCTTTATTTTGACTAAAGATGTGTTAAAATCTAACGGAAACAATTACATAGTTTTTTAATGAATAAGATCAAGTTTAGACTCTATGATTTCTTGAAAACCCTTACTAGAATTTAGAGAAAAAACTTTCTTCTCTAAATAAAGTATAATTTTCAATGAAATCCGCTGAAAGTCACACTTGAACCCCCTTGACAAATCCATTTTCTCTGTTTCCTTTATTTATTCCTAGTATAACCTTTACTTTCTAAAGAAGTCGATAGCTTTTTACATTTTTACCGATTTAGCGATAATTATCTGAAAAATTACTTTATTGACTTAATTTTTGGTTATTCTGTATAAAACTACCTTGCAAACGATTATCATCACTAGCTTTGAAGGCATTACCGATTATTAGTTATCATAATATAATAGTTGCAGTAATCCTCTTATTATACAAACTTTATTTTCATGTGACCGCAAAATCGTTCGTGTTTTGCCCTTGTATATTAGTGTATGTTGTTTCGTTTATTCATTTTTTTGTTTCTTTTAAATTTTCACTTTATTATAGAACGGCTTATAGAAGCTCAACCTCTCTCTTTACTCTTCTTTTCCCTAATGTTATTTCTCAGATCATTCAGTTTAGAAGATTCCTTTCCATACTGGTTTTGATATTATTACCATCCTAGAATTTCCCACAGTTTCCCCTTCCTTAATAGCTATAGTCCCAGTCTTCCATTCTTTATACTTAAACCATATCAATATTTCTCCATCGAAACCCTAGCCTCTACGGATAGTCCTTATGCTTTTAAATTCAATTCTGCCTACTTTACTTTGTTCCACATACAGCCCTTTAGCAATTTACATCATTTTTTATCATTATTATTCATATGATTTTGTAATTAAATCCATTCCTCGTTTTAATTCCTTTGTTCGGATTCTGATAATGTTTATCATTTAAACATTTAATGAACAGCCCTGTTTTTCTATAAATGTGCCTTGAAATACACTTATCTTCTATTAGGTTTTTCAATAATCTCCTATCTACAAAAAACTAAATTCACCGACTTTTTCTCATTTATTTTTTTATTCCCTGTGGAATATATGAGGGAAAATGATAATATTGAAAGCCTTTAGACCCGCTAAGGAATATGTTTTTACTCCTATTACTGGAATAATCTTATATTTTTCGGCTAACAGCTAACAGCTAACAGCTAACAGCTAACAGCCAACAAATAATAACCAAGTGTGACAGCTCTTTATTCCTGTTAAATCACTTTTTCAACCAAGTGATTGTAATAGAATCGGTCATTTTACTGACCGTAACAAAGGCCCTATGATTTTGTCTGAAGCAGCATTCAACAAAGTCCAGTTCGAAAATCAAGATACTGCTTAAAAAATGCCAGAATTCCTTTTTGAGGATTACTTAGTTAATTCCTCTGTTGCAAAATCTTTCTCTATTCATATAAGAGTGTTTTCCATCAATATCCTTTGATATGTTCTATCTCACCAGGAAGGTAAGACTTATTGTTCTTTCAAAAACAAATTTCTGGGTTTCTTTTCAGCTGTGGTTTATAAAATCAAATCATGGTGAAACGATTTGAAAAACTTCAAAAAATAAATTTTAAATCTGCGCATATAACATTTTCTGTTTCGAGTAAAATAGAACTACTCAAAATAGAACCACAAAAAAGAGCAAATGTTTTTACACATTTGCCCTTTTTCTTATTATGTCTACCGTAATTAAAATTATGTTACTTTGTTCTTGTTCTTGTTTTTGTTTTCGGCTTTGATTTATACAGTTTTGTTATTTCGCATTAAGATTTCAAGAAAGTGTATTGCTTGGATAAGATTCCATGTTTCCTAAAATTTATTTTGTATTTAATTTGTTTTCTTCTTCGTCAATTTTTAATGGTTCTGCCTTCTTTTTAACAGCCTGTCTTAACAGTTCCAATTCTTCGTCTCTTAGTTCGCGATATTCACCCAGAGCCAAATCCTTTGGAAGATCCAATGGACCAAACCCAATCCGTGTTAAATCTAAGACCTTATTGCCCAAAGCTTCAAACATTCGTTTAACTTGATGGAATTTACCTTCTTGGATAGTTAGTTCTACTTCTGTACCATCCTCTGATAATACTTCCATAAGTGCTGGTAGGCAGCGGTAATCGTCATCCAAAACAATACCTTTTAAAAGTTTCTTATGATAATTCTCTTCTGCTGGATCTCGCAGCTTGGCTCGATAAACCTTATTGATATGCCAGCGGGGTGAAATCAATTTATGATTTAATACACCATCATTGGTCAATAGCAACAATCCCTTGGTGTCTTTGTCCAAACGTCCCACTGGAAAAGGGTCAAAGGCTTGGTGCTTAAGTTGCAGTAAATCAATCACTACAGGACCGTAGGCATCTTCCGTTGCAGACAAATATCCTTCTGGTTTATTTAAGATTAGATAAATAAACTCTCGTGTATCCACTAATGCTCCGTCTAAATAAAATTTATTTTGTTCCCGATCATATCTAGCCCCATGATCAGTCGCAATTTCATCATCAACCCGTATTCGGCCAGCTTTAATTAATAAACGTACTTCCTTACGGGAGCCAATTTTAGCATTGGCTAATATCTTATCTAATCGTTCCATCTTACTTAAGTCGCTCATTAAGTTCAGCTGCTAACTCTTCAAAACCAGGCTTTCCAAGTAAAGCAAACATATTTTTCTTATAAGCTTCAACCCCTGGTTGATTAAAGGGATTCACACCTAAGGTGTAACCGGATACTGCACAGGCTAGTTCAAAGAAATAAACCATTTCACCAAATGTCCGGGGACTTAAACCATCAATTTTCAAAACCAAGTTTGGAACATTGCCATCATTATGAGCTAAAATGGTTCCCTTAAATGCATTAGTATTTACTTCATGCATGGTCTTTCCCGCTAAGAAATTTAAGCC
>JAAZDW010000018.1 GCA_012512595.1 Erysipelothrix sp. | reverse complement strand
TTTGTATCATCATCTTGAATGGTAATTGTAAATAAAGGTTCCAAAATATCCGGCCTTGTTTTTGTACAAGATAATAATAAAGCCATAGTCATAACTACAAAAAATAATCTCTTCAAAACAATCACCTCCTGATATTTATATTATATCTTTTTGGCTTTTTGTTTTCTATTTTAAGTATTTACTCTAAAGAATCTAAACAGTAAAAAAATAAAGTAAAACTATTTATCTATAAAAAAAGAGCTTTATTCGCTCTTAGTTTAAATATCATTGTTACTTTTAAACATCAATTTCTTTATTATCAAATCAATTGTAACACCAATGATGCCACCAATCGCAACATATTGAAAAATTAGGTTAGCTCTCATTCCCAAACCAGCTCCAAGCCCTGCTAAAAGTGGTCCAAAGATATATTTTCTTTTTTCATTATACAAAATAATCCCTCCAGTTAAACACTTAAATTGTTTACATACTGTATAAATAGATTACCACGTTCTTCATAATCCTTAAATTGATCAAAACTTGCACAGGCTGGACTAAACAAAACTATATCATCTTTTTCGCTAAGTTTTTGAGCTAAATTTACTGCGGCTTGTAAATTATCAACTATGTAAGCCTTGGGGAAAACTTTTTTAAGTTTTTCTTTAGTTTCTCCAAATAAAATAACTTTTTTTGTTTTATCCTTATAATCTAACAATTTATCAAAAGCAATGTTTTTGTCATATCCACCCGCTATTAGTATTACCGGCTTGTCAAAAGCCTCTAAGGCGACTATTGTTGACTCAATATTTGTTGACTTTGAATCATTGTAAAAGCTAGTATCTAAGATTGTGTTAACAAATTCAATTCGATGCTCAACACCTTTAAAACTGTGCATCACTGCATTTATATTTGAAACTTTAACTCCTGACAAATATGCCATTAAAGATGCGACTATCCCATTATAAATATTGTGTTTACCAACTAACTTTATTTTTTTAATATCAAATAATAAATTATTTTCATAATAAACCTTATTATCGTTTATTATAATATCACTTGGTTTATTAAGTGAATAAGTTATTTGTCTTGCCTTTGGTTTATCTAAGTATTTTAATATTCTCTCATCATCAATATTTACTAGTAAATAATCATCTTGATCTTGATTTTGATAAATTCTTTGCTTACTTAAATAATAATCTTCAACACTTTTATAATAATCCAAATGGTCTTCTTGTAAATTAGTGATATTGGCAATATGAGGCTTTAAATCAAAAATTCCATCTAGCTGAAAGGAGGATAATTCTAAGGCTAAATAAGCCGCTTCTAGGCCATTTTTATAGACGATTTCACTAACTGGTATTCCAATATTGCCCGCCACAAAAGCACGCTTAAACTCCCTCTTAAGCATTAAATCAAGAATGGTAGTTGTCGTTGTTTTACCGTTAGTTCCAGTAATTGCTAAAGTCTTATAATTTTTCGCATAAGTTAAAGCCACATCAACTTCTGAGTAAATTTTATAGTTTAAGGCAAGTAATGCTTGAATAAATTTAGTTGTATATTTTATCCCTGGATTTTTAACTACAAGATCATATTTTATCTTTAAAAGACTCTCGGGATGCCCCTTATCAATAACCGTGATACCCTTATCTTCTAACTCTTGTTTATATTCAACAGGATTTTTATCAGTTAGTGTAACCTGATAATTATTGTTATTTAAAAGTAAGGCAATGTATTTTCCACTGCGTGCACCACCAACAACTAAGGCTTTTTTCATGATAAAACTCCAATTAATAAACCAAATAGCATTAAAATAAAGCCGATTCCCCAAAAGAGATAAACAACACGTTTTTCTCGAATTCCCCAAATTATAAATGAATAATGAATAGGTGTGTATGGAAACACGCGCTTGCCGGTTAATTTAACTGAACCTACTTGAATAATAACAGTCAAGGTATTTATTAAAAAGATACCTCCAACAATTATGAGAGCTAACTCATACCCTAAGACAATTGCGCTTGAAGCTAAAAGTGCTCCCAATGATAAAGATCCTACATCTCCCATAATTATTTTAGCTGGTTTAACATTATAAAATAAATAAGTTAAAAGTGAACCTAAAACCGCAAATAATAATAGTGCCAGTCCGATATTTTCTTGGTTAATTGCATAAAAAAGATAAGGAATAATTGCTAAAAAGACCGTTCCGCCAGCTAGCCCATCCATACCATCGGTAATATTAACGGCATTACTAACCCCACTTAACATTATGATAATAACAAAAAAGTAGAGCCACCCAACATTAATTGTCCACTGCGTAAATGGAATACTCAATCCTAAATTACCATCGTTTGCAAAATACCAAACAACTCCAAAAATCACTGATAGAAATACTTCTAAAAGAAATTTCTTACCAGTTGTAAAGCCAATATTATCCTTTTTAACTAAGATTAAATAATCATCATAAAAACCAATTAAGCCATTGGCAATAAATGCCATTACAACTAACATCACATCAATTTGAAAAAAAGCTTTATAGTCTAAAATCATTAAAGTCAAAAGTGGAACGATAATAAAAATTACCCCTCCCATAGTTGGCGTTTGACTTTTCTCTTTAAATTCAGACAAAGCATATTCACTAATTTCTTGATTTAATTTGAGAGTTTTCATATACCTGATAAAAACCGGATACAAAAGTGCGCTAAGTATTAATGACAAGGTAAAACTAACTATATATTTAAATCCCATCGTAATAACTCCTTACTTTAAAAAGACTCTAATTTCTGTCTTTGGGTCAATTATTGTTCCTTTAGGTACATCTTGATTATATACACTACCATAACCTTCTATTATAAACGAAGCCCCCGAAGCTGACCAAAAGGCAGTAACTTCTTTTCTAGACCAGCCTGTCATATCAGGCATTGTTATTTTCCCACTACCAGTATATAACATTATTTTTTGATTTGTAATGATTTTTTCATTATAGGCTGGATATTGACGAGTAATATTAGTTCCTTCACCAATAACTGTGATATCAACATAACTATCTTTTAGTTTTTCTTTTGCATAGTCGAGTGAGTGATTAATTAATGAAGGCATGGCACTTACTTTAATTGGAATATCTTCTTCACCTTCAAGGACTTGATCTGATTGAATTAAATTATATTCATAAGCTGTCTTTAACATTAAATCTCTTGTAGGTTTTGTGTATAGTAATATGTTTTGGGCTATTTCAGTAAAGTTTGATTCGACGGCATAAAAAGCTAAATACTTAGGATTGTCAGCTGGAAAAGCTGCGCCTACAGAAAATATATATCGACTACTGCTATAACTTCCATCAACTACTAGTTGGGCCGTCCCAGTTTTTGCGATAATTTCCATTTCATCAACTTTAAAGTTGTGGCCCGTTGCAAGTTCATCATAAACAACGCCATGCATTAGATTGCGCATTTGAGCTGATGTATCAGCTGAAATCGGATTTGCGATAACCTTAGGTTCACTCTTATATAGTACATCTTTATCACTACTTACAATTTGATCAACAACATATGGTTTCATCATTTTACCATCATTGATAATAGCTCCATAAGCTTGCGCCAATTGTAACATCGTTACTGATGACCCTTGGCCAAAACCAGTTGTTAATCTTTCCATTGGATAATTGTAAAGTTTTTGACCACTGGCACCAGGAATTTTATCTAAAGGTGTATCTTTAAAAAATAAAAAACGATCTAAATAATCTGAAAATGTTGGAGCACTTAAATAATTCATTAATATTTCAACAATCGCAACATTTGAGGATGCGGCAAAACCTTGAGCAAAGTTAATTCTCCCAAAATCAATATATCCAGCGTTTGTAACTCTGTTTGAATAAGCATCCTGAGCACTGACTCGATAAGGTTTGCCATTTTCATCATAGGCGATATAAATAGCACTTGAATCAAAGGTATTGTTTGTGTCTAAACCGGTTTCGATCGCCGTTGCATATGTTACTGCCTTCATTGTTGAACCAGGTTCATAAACAAACTGGGTTGGATAAAATAAATATTCGACATCTTCTCTAATTTCTGGATCAAAAGTTGGGTTTTGGCCAATCGCAATTATTTTACCAGTCGCTATTTCCATTACCATGCCCCATGCTTTATCGGTTGCCTTAATTAACATTGATTCTTGTAAAGAATCTTCAAGTTGAAGTTGCACATTCTTATTTAAAGTAAGGTAAATGTCATCACCATCTTTTGCTTCTATAATTGAACTGGTTGTATTAGGCAGCTTGTAGCCATTAATAGTAACGGTATTGACTTGAGAACCATCGCTTCCTTCCAAGTAATCATCATAGTAAAGTTCAATCCCCATTTTACCCACTTGTCGGTCTACTTCTTGGTCTAAGTCTGAAAAACCAACTAGTTGAGATGAAAAGGTACCAAGCGGATAGTGCCTTTTAGAAGTCTGGGTAAATTCAAGACCCGGCAAACCACTAGCTTCAATCAGATTTTTGGTTTTTAAATCTAAGCCCTTACCTCTTGTTCCAAATTCTGTTTGATATTTCTCTTGCCCTTCTTCAACTGTCATTAAGTCTTTATAGAAATCTGTTTCTCCACCTAAAACACTCACTAAGAAATTTGCCGTCTCATCAAGATCAACAACATAGTGTGCTTTATTATTAATACCAACTCTACTCTTATCTAAGTAGGCAATTAAGTTATAAGAAGCTACATCCTCTGCAATAATTGTTTGAGTACTATCAAAAATATTACCACGTCTCGCCTTAATTGTTGAGGTACTTTTACTAGAGTCGGTGTACTTTGTAATATCTTCTTGACTTCTTAAATGCTTCCCTAAAACTGAAGCAGAAAAAATGTTCACAATAAGCAAGCACCATGAGCCTAGCATTACTATAAACATTCCTAGTATTATTCTGTTACTTCTTTTTTTCATATGTAAAATCTACTCGTCTTTACCACTTATGTATATAACACTGTCCTTGTTTACTTTCATATCATCTTGACTTGCCAAATCAACAACTATTGACTTACTTGCTAATTTGTCGATATCAACTTTTAAAGATTCTTTTTCTGTTGCTAAAACTTTTATCCTTCTTTCAGCTGTTTGCACTTTAAAAGCTATCTGATTATTATACTGTTTCAAATATAATGCAGAAACCATATATAATCCTGAACTAAATACCAAAAGTATTATACCATATAATAGTATTGTTGGTTTTCTTTTTCGCTTATTTCTCATTATACTCAAATCCTTTCAATAATTCTTAACTTGGCACTGGCTGCTCTTTTATTTTCTAATAATTCAGCCTCACTTGCAGTTATTGGTCTTCGCGTAATTACTTTAAAATCACTTTCCATAATTTGGTCTGGCATAATCGGAATTCTTGGATCAAGTTTGTTTTTATCTTCTAATTTTTTAAAAGTTTGTTTAACAATTCTATCTTCAAGAGAGTGAAAGGATATAACGACAATTCTTCCACCAGATTTTAACATTTTTGAAGCGTCATCTAAAACTTTTTCTAAAGCTCTTAATTCATCGTTTACTTCAATTCTAATTGCCTGGAATACTTGTTTAGCTGGATGACCTTTTTTTCTTAATTCACGTTGTGGAAGACTAGATTTTATTATATCCACTAACTCAAAGGTTGTTTCTACTGGTTTTTCTTTTCTGGCTAAAACAATATTTTTAGCAATAGCTGGTGCATATCTTTCCTCACCATATTTATAAAATACATCAATTAATTCTTCTTCTGGATACTTATTGACAACAATATAAGCATTTAATTTTTGACTAAGATCCATTCGCATATCTAATTTATCATCAAATCGATAACTAAAACCTCTTTCGCCTTGATCAAATTGTGGCGATGATACACCAATATCTAATAAGAGACCATCAATTTTTGATATGCCTTCTAACTCTAGGCGATCTTTAATATTTTTAAAGTCATCTTTTATAAGTCTCCAATTACTAGTGTTATTTTCAATTGCGTCAATTGCAGTTTGATCTTTATCAAAGGAATACAGTATTCCTTTTTCTAATTGTTTCAAAATTTCTCTACTGTGACCACCTCGGCCCAGTGTACCATCAACATAAACTCCATCACTCTTTATGTTTAAGCCTTCAATGGCTTCATTTAATAAGACACTTATGTGTGCTGTCATTATATTAGAAAGTCCGTTAACTTTTCAGCAATGTCTTCAAATGACTCACTAGCTTTTGCATAGTAATCATCCCAACGTTGTTCTGACCAAATTTCAAAGTGGTCGGCAGTCCCAACAATAACGCAAGCTTTTTCAATATCAGCTTCTTCGATTAAACTTGATGGAATTAATACGCGTCCTTGTTTATCAATTTCTACTTCCGCTGCTTTTGAGGTCAACATATGAACATACATTCGTGCTTCTCTTTTTGTGGTTGGTAGTTTTTTAAGTTCCTCATAAATCTTTTGCCATTGATCTTGGGTATAAACTGTTATACATCCATCAAGGCCTCGAGTCAAAATAATGTTATAACTTAACTGCTCTCTAAACTTAGCTGGGATAATAACCCGCCCTTTTGCGTCTAGATTGTGTCTATATTCGCCAATAAACATCATTTTCACCCACTTTCTTCCACTAAGTACCACTAACTACCACTATTATATACTAGTATTCTTAATTTGTGAAGCAATTAAGCTATTTATTTTTATATTTTTGCAAAGAAAAAACTAAGCACTTTTTAGCATGCTTAGTTTGTTAAATAAGATTATTTCTTCAAATGATCTTCAATTACAATACAATAAAGTAAATAGCCAATATAACTACTTAACTTTTGAATGTTCTAAATGTAATCATTCAAATTGGCTTATTCATGGCTACTATAAACGCAAAGTTATTATACATAGATATATTTATGAAGTCGATGTCATTAGAGTTAAAGGTTCTTGCGGTATAACCCACGTACTACTACCTTGTTTTATTATTTCATTTAATCTTAACTCAATAAAAGACATCCTCTATTATCTAAAAATTAAGACTGATGATATTATCCAACCAATATTTTCAAAAGTTCGTAATCACTCATTAATTTTTCTACATTCCACATAACTTTTATTTTTATTTACTGTTTTGCTGTAATAATAGACCTATAAGATCCCTTATAGGAAGGATTTGGTGATTATGAATTATAGGATGACTTTTTACTTACTAGTTATAAGCCAACGACTAGCTTAATGAAAACCGCTCCTCTTAAAAGCGAATAGCTGTTACAGATGTTTAATTTAAAGGAGAAAACATCCAAGATATTGCGGTAGCGCACAAACCTGATGCTGCATATATCTCCATTAAACTAAACAAAAAACCTCATAAATGTCCCGTTTGCGGCACTCTAAACGCTAAAATAAAGGCCTACACTAATAAGAAAATACTCCACTCACTATTAACCAACTATCCTTGTTTTATCTTATACAAAACTCGCAGGTATATTTGCACTTACTGTAATAAAACTTTCTGTGAAGACAACCCATTCTCCCACCAAAATATGAAGATTTCTATAGCAACCGTATCTAATGTCCTTCAGGATCTAAAATTAGTTGGTGAAACGTTTACTAGCGTTAAAAACAGATATGGCATTAGTTCAACCACGGCTGCTTCAATATTTGATGCATATGTTGTTATGTCTAGAAAGATACTTCCTGAATTTCTATGCATGGATGAGTGCTATGCATTTTCTGGAGATAACAAAAACTATGTTTGTGTTGTAATTGATTTTGCATCAAAAAATACTATTGATTCACTTCCTTCTCGAAAAAATCGATCTCTACAGATATTTCGAAAGAATACCTTTAGAGGAGCGTAAGCGAGTCAAGATGCTTTGTATTGATATGTGGGAAACATTTCGAGTTGTCGCAAAAAATAAGCGGCCTAACTGTAAGGTTGTTGTCGATAAATTCCATATTCTTCAAGAAATTAATCGTAGAGTCAAAAGAGTTAGAATTACGATTATGAATCAAACCAGACATCTCAAGATTACTGATCAACTAAGATTTGACGCTAAACAAAATGATATGAAGCTATAAAAACATTACAAGATTATAAACAAAAAGATATTCATTACTATTTGTTAAAGAAGTGTGAGTGGCTTCTGTATTTAAATCATGAAAATTGTGTAAAGACTTTAAACTCTAATAATAAAAAAATTAATAGAATACTTCAACGTTATTGTAATTTCAATGATTTACTTAGCCTAATACTGGACATAGATGAAGATTTAAAGGAGTCATACTACTTTTTGATTAGGATGGATTCATTTTATAGAGATTCAACCCTTGATAATCCAATATACGTTTTAGATAATATCATTAATTCAGCTAACATAAGTAATGTTGATCAAATAAATGCTTTTGGAAATACATTTATTTGTTGGAGAAAGGAAATAATTAATTCATTCTACATCATTGAAGAAATTATCGATCAAGATGGTGTAGTTACATATAGAAAAATGAATAATGGGATTGCGAAAATAAGAATCATACTTTAAAACTAATAAAAAATCATTCTAGCGCTTATCGAAGTGGGGAAAGATTTCGCAATAGATCATTATATGTATTAAACGATGATGCTACTTATAGCCTTAATCCCAGCAAGTAAAAATGCGCTAATCCAGGATTACTTCTGAATTAGCGCATATATTATCCCATGTTATTTGGAATAGCCACAATAATTTGTTAATGGCGATATTTTTTGCAGATAACTAAATCAATAAGATATAAGTTTTTCTTTGTTTTTATCACTTGTTGCTTTTATTATTATTGATACCATCGCAAGAAGGCCTAAAAGTCCTGTAAAAATAAAGCCCGTCATTAATCCAAATTTATCTCCTATGGCCCCTAAAAGTATTGGGCCTACAATCATACCTATTCCGTAGACTGCTTGATATAAACCCATCGCTACACTTCTTAGTTTTGTTTCAACATTTTGAATTACTAATCCCATTAACATTGGAAAAGTCATAGCTCGTGCTATACCATTAAAAAACTGAACAATATACAAAACACTTAGACTTGGGACAAAAGGAATAACGATACATAAAACTGTACTTAAAGTATAACCAATAAATAAAGTTTTGTTTGCTCCTAAGACTTTAATCAAGACTACTCCCGCAATAGCTGAAAAGAATATTTGTGGAAAATTATATACTGTTGTCAATAGACCTAAATCAAAACTATTGGCTCCAAGACTTGTCGCAACTATTGGTGTAAATCCAAAGATTGTCGCAAAGGTTATTAATTGAGCTATTATACCTAAAAAACAAATATATAATATATTTTTATCTTTAACAATAATAAGTAAATCTGATAATTTAAGTGGTTCTTTTTCAATCACAACTTTTTCTTTTTCAATAAAAAAACTTAATATAAATCCGATAAGCCCCGTTATGACACTAAGTAAAAAAACATATCTAATATCAAGATAGTAGGCAAGAACTCCACCTATTAAAACCGCACTAAATTGTCCAATCATATTGGCTGAACTAATAATTCCAATTGCTTTTGTTGATTCCGAGTGTTTGTAGTAGCTAGAAAACATTACAGTGAAATTCACCCAAGTTGCAGCCGCAACTCCTGCCAATAATCTACCAATTAGTAAAGTATAAGCATTCGGTAATAAATAAACGATTAGAGCACTAATAATGGTTGTAAATAAACCAAGATGAATAAATATTTTTCTTTTCTTTAATAGATCAGAAAAAATGCCTAAAGGTATTCTAAGTAATGTCTGACTTAAGCCATAAGATGCTGTTATAATCCCTATCATTTTATAAGAAGCACCCATATCTTTTGCAAAATTAGACATTTGTGGAACATATGTATAAAGAGAAAACCAAAATAAAGCTGTTACAACACAAAAAAGGATCTTTTTATTAATCCCTAAAGAATCTTTAGCCATTCTAAATCTTGTCATTAGATTACCCCCCCTTTATTTTAGATAAATAGATTATAACATTGATTCAAATTCGTAACCATTATATTGGGGCTAACTTGAAGTCAGCTAACAGTTGAGTTATTTAATTTGCTATGAATAATCAAACTAACATAATCAGCATGGTTAGATGTTAATACATTTAATAGCATTGCTCTGTTTAGTAATCTATACTCTACTTCTTGTTTATATTCTTTGACTTCTGAGTTTAATTTACCTTGCCAGATGATTTCAATAACTATTTCAGACTTTTTTTAAAGCTAGATTGAACTAACTCCATTATCTGATTTATCATTCTTTCAATTTGCAACTTTTCTTTTTTTGACCTTTAAACCAGAAAAATTCATTTAAAGATAGATAATAGTTATATTTATAGTCACTAGTACTATTATCAAACATTTCAATACTAAGTTTTGTGTTTTCTGGCACTATTCCATCACGACCAAGGATTCTTGCATTCTAATGTTACTTAAAAAGATCTTAGATATCCGAATTCATTTATTATAAGATCTTTCTTGTTTTATAAGTATTATAAATGTTTTTTAAGCTTTTTCAATAATTTGTCAGATAGTATTATCTCTATTTGATTTGTTGTTTAATAAAAATGCGATCATTAAGATTAAAACTGATATTATATACATTAGCCACAAATTATTGATGAGTGTAATAAAGATTCCACCTAAGACTGGAATAACATATTATTTTACCGATTACTTCGGATCATAATAGTACTTGTTCATCATCAAAGATATGTGAAATACTCGCTGTTTTGTATGCATTTTGTTTATTATCTACCACTTAGATTACTTTAACTATTTTAACATTTTCTCTATTTTCTTTATAACTTACATTATCATCAATCAAAATATCTTGTCGATTGAGTTTTTCTATAATTACGAGTGAATCAAAATCGATTTCGGATTCTATATTATTATCTTATGTTATTTGGGATAGCCATAAAAAAAAGCTATCTACAGATAGCCGATTAGTAGTCTATGCGTTTTGTTTCTCATAGTATCCACATTCGCACATATGGTGTGGCTTTTTAAAATCTCCACAAGCCTCACATCTTACCAATGTTACTGGACTTAATTTCTTATGTGTTCTTCTTTTTCTAGTTCTTGTTTTCGAACTACGTCTTTTTGGGACTGCCATTTCAACACCTCCTACTCGCCTTCTATATCAATTTCTAATAATTTTGCCATTTGGGGATTAACCGCTTTAGGTTCTTTATTAAAATCTGCTTCAGTTATAACTTCCCAAGATTCACCCTTTGGATAAACCGTTTCTTCACTTGTAAATTTAAATGGAATACTTGCGACAATAATTTGATTAATAATTGGACTCAAATCAATTGAGTCACCTTTAACTAAATAATCACTAACATCATCTAATTGATCAAATCCAAATACTTCTTTAGAATCAACATCAATATGATAATCGATATTCTCTAAAGTAATCGAATCAGCAATTACAATATTACCAGATAAATTAAACTCAGTATACAAATGATCACTAATGTCATCATAGTACCAATATCCATTAATGTTAAATGAATCGATTGCTTTTAATCTTTTAATTGTTTCAAAATCTTTGATATCAGGTTGGAATTCTTCTTGATAAAACATTTTTTGATTATTATCAACCGCTAAATCACTTAGAAGCCATTTCATAAAATCACTCATTTCATTAACGACTTACATTGTATGCTAAATTACACTAATAGTCAATACAATTACACATCTAAATAAAACTAACCTGTAGTTTTTGTGCTTGTTTATTATACCACTTTTATTGAAAAAATACACTACCTTTAAAAAAGTTTGATTTATTAATAATCTTATTTATGTTATATTGTTAGTGGTGATAATATGATAGTAACAGGCATCGTTGTAGAATACAATCCTTTTCATAATGGGCACATTAAACATATTCAATTAGCAAGAGAGAAAACTAATTGTGATATTTTAATTGCAGTTATGAGTGGGAATTTTGTGCAACGTGGTGAACCGGCAATCTTTGACAAATGGACTCGGACAAAAGCCGCTTTAGCAAATGAAGTAGATATAGTAATTGAACTGCCTTTTCCATATGTGAATCAAAATGCTAGTGTTTTTGCAAAAGCTGCAATTGACATCTTACATTTGGCTAAGTGTGACTATGTTGTTTTTGGAAGTGAACTTAATGACTTAGATGCCTTAAAAGATTTTTCTAGCGTTAACATCAATGTTGATCACTTAAAAGAAAAAATGAGCGATGGCACCTCTTATCCAAAAGCTTATAGCCTTTTATCAAGAGAATTTTATTCAAATGACATCTTAGGCATTGCATACCTAAAGGCGATGCAAAACTACAGTCTTAAACCTATCATTATAAAAAGAGACAACCAAAGCCATGACCTTAGTCAGATAAAACATATTGAAAGTGCTAGTAAAACAAGAACTCGCATTAAAAATAATGAAGATGTGACACAGACCACGATTATGTTTGACTTTGCAAAAAAGGAAAACGCAGTCTTTATTGATGATTTCTTTGCTTTATTTAAAACCTACTTACTGACACACAGTCCTAAGTTTTTAAAAGAAAACGCCCTCTTTGCAGAAGGCATTGAAAACAATCTGATAAAACAGGCAACAGAACACTATCATTATGATGATTTTATTAAAGGGGCTATTAGTAGACGGTATACTAAATCCAGAATTCAAAGAACCTTAATTGCTATGCTGACAAACTTGAAACAAGCAGAAATAGATTCATTACCCCAAATATCCCAACTTAAAATCTTAGGTTTTAATGAAGTTGGTCAAAAGTATATAAAATATTTAATTAAAAATAAAGTAAATGTAGCATCAAAGTTTAATCAACTCGATAAAACTTACCGTGAAATAGAACTTAGAAGTACAGCAGTCTACATAACCTTTTTAAAACCTGACTTACAAGCGCATTTATGGAACCGCGAATTTAGAGGTCCAATAATTTTTAAAGAAAATCAGTTTATTAACGAATAAAAAATTAAACTTTAACCTATACAATAGACTTGAAATTAAAAGTTCTATTTATAGGTTTTTTATATGTTTTCAAATAAAAGCCGAAAACTATCTCTAAGCTTAACCTGCTTACGATTTTATTTTTTCCAGAAATTATATAATTTTAATTTATGATATAAAAACCAACCTAAGTAGATTAGGTTGGTAAATACCAAATATGGCATTTTATTACACGTTTTTAAGATATAGATTATTTTAGATAATCTAAACTATTCTTATATTGTTTATAGTTAACGATTAAGAGGTTATTTGCGATTTTTTACTTCTTCTAATATTTCAGAAAATGATGTTAAGTCGTGGGCATCATACCGATCTTTGTATTCATTAATAACTTTCGAAGAATAAATTTTAGGGTCGATATGAACTACACTTGTATCAATTGGATCTCTATATCTTATCTTAGCATCAACTACAATTGGTCTTGTGTTGCCATTATCTTGTAATTCCTTAATAGTTACAAAGGTCGTTTTTAATTCAGCAAATGTAGAAACACTAAAGCCAATTGCCCCCATTCCCTCGGCTGTTTTTGCCCAGTCTACTTCTTCTATGTCTACTCCAAACTCAAAGTCACTATTTAATTGAGCATGTTTTATAAAGCCGTAATTTTGATCATTTAGAACAATATTAATTATTGGTAATTGGTACTTTGATTGAGTGATGATTTCCTGCATATTCATCGCAAAACCACCATCACCAGAAATACTCCAAACTTGCTTATTAGGATAAGTTATTTTTGCATCAATACTTGCAGGTACACCATATCCTAAGGTTGCAAACCAAGCACTGATTGTAAATTGTTGTTGTTGGTCAAAAGGTAAAGTTCTAATTGAATGCATCGTATTGTTGCCAACATCTAAGCCAAAGATTGCATCATCAGTTGCCATTTTTGAAATCTCTTTAATAACGGCTTCACCAGATAAGCCCTTGCTTTCATCAATTGATAAGTTTTCTAACCACTCATCCCAGTACTTTTTACTTAAGCGCGCAGCATCTAAAAAAGGACGGTGCTCTACACTATAGTCATAGTCTAGAAGTCTTTTTAAGAAATCTTTGCTATCAGCGACAATGCCAATTTCAACGTCTACTTGCTTTCCTATATCAGCAATCTCATTATTAACTTGAATAATTTTTAAAGCTTCTGGCCAATATCGTGCAAAAGGCATATTTGCTCCGACAAATAATAGTAAGTCAGCATTGTATATTACATCATAAGCTGATTTAAAGCCAAGACGCCCAAAACTGCCCATAAAGTTTTCATGATTATTTTCAATAGCCACACCAATACCTAAGACACTAGTCACAATTGGCATTTTGAATTTATCAGAGACCTCGCCAACAATATCCTTAGCATCAAAAACTCCTTGACCTAAGTATAAGACAGGGTTTTTAGCTTCTTTAATCATATTAAGTACAACATCCATATCATTTGTTTCTATAACTGGATTTTGTAGTTTTGGTATGTAACGTTTCTCTTTTCTTGGTATATAATCTATTTCTGTTTCAACCATGTCTGTAGGCAATATTACTACTGCAGGACCTTTCTTTGAGTATGCAGTTCTAATTGCTTCTTCAATCAAGTTTGGTATTTGTTCTGCATTAACTGCTCGCTTATTAAAAACAGCTACATCCGCAAAAATTGGAGATTGGTCCAACTCTTGAAAGAAGGTTGTGTTTATATTAGTTGAAGCAGTTTGGCCATAAATTGCCAACATTGGAACTCGATCCATTTTTGCATCATATAGTCCATTTATTAAGTTAGTACCACCAGGTCCACCCGAGCCAAATGCTGCACCAATCTTTTTTGTTAACTTATAGTGAGCAGAAGCCGCCAAAGCGCCACCTTGTTCATGTCTAACTTGAATATATTTCATTGTTTCTTGTTCTTTGTCCAGGGCATCAAAGATACCATTTAAAGAACTACCCGG
>JAAZDW010000017.1 GCA_012512595.1 Erysipelothrix sp. | reverse complement strand
ATTGTATCTCCACCCCAAGCTTCTGACATTAAGCCTAAGTCGGCCATTTCATTTCTAATTCGTTCAGTATTTACACCTGGCTTGTCAATTTTATTAACCGCAACAATAATTGGTACTTTTGCAACTAAAGCATGATCAATAGCTTCTTTTGTCTGAGGCATAACCCCATCATCAGCAGCTACAACAATAACAACAAGATCAGTTACCTTTGCCCCACGAGCACGCATGGCAGTAAATGCCTCATGTCCTGGTGTATCTAAAAAAGTAATTGGTTTGTCATTTACCTTTACTTGATAAGCTCCAATATGTTGAGTAATTCCACCAAATTCGCCTTCTGTGACATCAGTTTTTCTAATAGCATCTAATAAAGATGTTTTTCCATGGTCAACATGGCCCATAATAGTTACTACTGGTGCCCGTTTTTTAAGTGATTTTGGATCATCCTTAACATCATCATCTTCTAAGTCCATGGCTTGTTCAAATTCGTCCACTTCTAAAGTTGCCTCAACGCCAAGTTCAAGGGCAATCAATTCAACAACCTCAGAACTTAAAGCATCATTGATAGTTGCCATTGAGCCAATTTTAAATAAGATTTTGATAATGTCACTAGCCTTACGTTCTAACCTTTTAGCTAATGTTCCAACTGTTATACCTTCATAATAAGATACAGTAGTAGGATAATTAATTATCTTTGGTGCACTTCTTTTCTTTCTACGATTTCTATTTCTGTTATAATTTTTAGCCATATCTTCACCTCTTTCTACATATGTCTATAATTCCTTTTGAAAAACCTTTGTCAATCAAAACTAAGTACTTTCTTACCTGATTACCAGTGGCGTCATTTAGTGTTTCGTCATCGATAACAAAGTAAGGTTTTTTATAATAGTTAGCTCGATTAATTAGTTTCTCGGTAGTCCTTTCAGAAGCCTTATCACTTATTAAAAGTAATGAAGCCTTCTTATCTGCAATGGTTTCAAATGCTTTTTCACCATAAACAATTTTGTTTGCACGGTTTGCAAGACCAAGTAATCCAAATAACTTATCTTGACTAATCATTTAAAAGACTCCTTAACTCTGAGTATATTTCCTCAGGGATGTCTACTTGTAAGGCTCTTTTAAAGATATTTTTATTTTTGGCCTTTTCAATATTTTCAAGACTTAGCTTAAGATAAGCACCCCGACCATTAGCTTTACCACTTAGATCAACAATTACTTCTTTATCTGGGGTTCTAACAACTCTAACTAAATCTTTTTTATCAAACATTTCATTTGATACTAAACATTTTCGCTGTGGAGTTTTCTTCATCTCATTACCTCGCTTAATTTTCGTAATAGTCTTCAAATTCTTCAAAGTCTATTTCATCTTCAATCCATGTGCTTTCTTCTTCGGCAATTCTGTTTTCAATTTCTTCTAGTTCTTCTTCAGTATATTCTGGTTCGATTTCATACTCAAGACCACTATCATCAAATTCTTCATCTTCTTTTTTCCGTCCATCTTGGCGCAAATTTCTTCTAGCTGCTCGTTCTTCTTGTTGTGCAAGTCTTTCAAGTGCAATAGTAGGATCGGCTAAACGTTCAAATTTTGAAACATAAGTAGTTTTTGCCTTACGTTCAACTTTCTTAGGTTCAGGTTTTTTGACTTCGACTTTTGGTTTTGTTTCAGATTCAACTTTTTTAAAGACATCACTGGCTTTAACCGTTTTAGCAGCAGTAGTAACAACTCCTGTTTCTACACCTGTTTTTACTGTTGGAACTTTTACTATTGTTTCAACTTTTTCAGGTTTGATTGCTTCAACTTCAATAATCTCTTTTACTTGCTCGACGACTTCTTCATCAGCAACTACAGTTTCTGTAATGATAGCTTCAACTGTTGGCTCTTTTGCCAAAACAACTGTAGGTTCAACTTCAATTACTGGTTGATTGGCAAGGGCAATCTTTTTATAGTCAATACCAGACTCAATAATTTCACTTATTGGTTTGATATCAATCTTTTTATTAATTAACTTAACCGCCAGTTTTGCATTTTTACCGCCGCGACCAATTGCTAGTGAAAGTTGGTCATCATTAACGACTACAACTACACTTCGTTCATCATCAGTTGGTAAAACATATAAGACTTCAGCTGGTGCTAGTGATGCTTTAATTAATTGGTCAACATCATTGCTCCATTCAAAGATATCAATTTTTTCACCTTGGAGTTCTTCAATAACTTCTTGGACACGGCTTCCACGTGGACCAATACAAGCTCCAATTGGATCGATACTTTCATCTTTTGAATAAACAGCGATTTTAGTTCTAGTTCCAGCTTCTCTGGCGATGGCTTTTATTTCAACAATGCCTTGATAAATTTCAGGAACTTCTAATTCAAATAATCTTCTAACAAAATGGTCATCAGCTCTTGAAACAATGATTTGGGCACCTTTTGAGTCCATATTAACTTCAGTAATCACAACTTTAAGTTTTTGACCTTCATAGTAGTGTTCGCCAGGGATTTGTGCTGATAAAGGCATAATTCCATAAGCTCTTCCTAAGTTAACAAACAAAAAGCGGTCTTCAACAGTCTCAATTGAAACTGTAACCATTTCATAAAGTTGATCAATATATTCATCATAAATACCTTGTTTTTCAGCTTCACGAATTTGTTGTTTCAAAACATTTTTAGCTAATAGTGCCGCTGGACGGCCTAAGTCACTTATGTCATGTTCTAAAAGAATCTCATCACCAATTTTAGCATCTGGTTTATCATCTAGTGCTTCTTCAAGTGTTAGTTGCGTATCGAAGTCTTGAACTTCTTCAACCACTACAAAAACTTGATAGATTTTCATTTCATCTTTTTCTTCATCCATTACAACTCTAACATTAGCTTCGCTAGCATCAATATGCTTTTTAAGAGCCTTTGATAAAGCTTCGATTAAAGCTTCTTTAATAACATCAATACTAATCCGACGATCTTCTTCGATCGATTCCATAGCACCTATAAATTCACTAAGTTTCATACTCTCTCCTTAAATTTTTACTGCTAGTCTAATTAAATTAATATTATCGTTAGCAATTTCAAACTCTTTCTTTCTTGTTTTATCCATATATTCAACTACGATATGGTCTTCTTCAACTTTACTTAATATTCCTGCGATTTCATGAAAACCTGACTTTGGGTTTAAAAACTTTACATACACATACTGTCCGATTTCACGTTTTTGATCTGCAACTGTTTCTAGAACTCTTTCAGCCCCAGGTGAGCAAACATCAATGAAGTATTCAAAGTCTAATTCCTCTAAATCTTCTAAAGCATCAATAAAATATTTTGACATTAATCCACAAGTTTCCAAGTCCATACTTCCATCATTAAACATGATCGGTATTTCTAGAATTCTATTTCCTTGGTCTTGTCTCCATAACAGGTTTGTCACAACGATGTTATAAGGCTTCGCAACTGCTTCTAAAGCTTGTTTCACTACATTTAAATTAGACATTTAATACTCCTTTTTTATCATAAAGCAAGGAGTGGTTCGCACCACTCCTCTTTCACTATGTTTATTATACTATATTTTACACTTACTTACAAATATTATTCATCAATTGGCTTGTATGAAACTTTACCTGTTTTCGCCATCAAAAACAAAACCCATTTGTTAAGAAAAAAGCTTATCACAATTAGTGGCAACATTAAAATATAAGCTGATATATTTAACCACTGCGAGAGTGCTACGATTGTAAAAGAAAGGAAAAGCACGACAAATAGTAAGTAGATAAACGCAACTCTTTTGGTCTTTTTATCCAAGTCATATTCTTTATTACAGTGTTTGCACTTGATTGCTTCGACTTCTTTAATTTTTTCAATTTTAATATCATTGCCACAACGAACACACTTATGTACTACCATATAATCCTCCTAAAATAGCGAAAGCTGATTAGCTTCCTGCATGCCTTCTAAAACATTTAATTCATCTAACTTAGTTAAAACACTTTTACTTACTTGAGTTCTTTCCATTAAATCCTGTTTAGAAATAAACCCACCATTGACTCGCGCATCAACGATTGACTGTCCTACACCTTCACCCAAGCCATCAATTGTAGTAAAGGGCGGAATTATCGTCTTTTGATCTTTTGGGTCAACTAAAAACTCTGATGCTAAAGATTTATTAATATCTATATTGCTAAATCTATAATCCCTTAAATACATTTCTAAGGTTACTTCAAGGGTATTTAATACTCTTGAAAGCTTATTTCTTTCAGCAGCAATTGTACTACGATCAGCTAATATGTTTTTAATTACGGCCAAACGATTTTCAACAGCCTCTTTGCCTGCTATCATTACATCAATTTCAAAGGCACTAGCTCTTAATGTAAAATATGAAACATAATAATAATGTGGGTGATATACCTTAAACCAAGCAACTCTAACTGCCATAATTACATAAGCAACAGCATGGGCCTTTGGAAACATATATTTTATTTTTTGACAAGAATCGATATACCATTCTGGAACATCATGCTCTTGCATTGTTTTTAACCAACGGTCATTTAGACCGCGGCCTCTTCTAACTGACTCCATTATATCAAAGGCATCTTTATCCTTTAATCCCATCATAACTAAGTATGTCATTATATCATCACGACATCCAATAACTTCGTTTAGCGAAATACCTTCTTTGATAAGATTTTGCGCATTATTTGCCCAAACATCAGTTCCATGCGATAAACCTGAAATAATTAAGAGATCAGAGAAATTCTTTGGTTTTGTTTCTTCAAGCATTCTTCTTACAAAGGGAGTGCCAAACTCTGGCAAGCCAGCTGCTCCTGTTGTTTCAGAGTAATAGCGGTCATCGATATTTAATGTATCTAGGGAGTTAAAAATCGCCATTACCTTTGGATCGTTCATCGGAATTTTGGTTACATCAAATCCAGAAATATCTTCTAAAAGTTTCATTGCCGTTGGGTCAACATGACCAAGAATATCCAATTTTAAAACATTTTCTTCAATATCTCCATATTGAAAATGGGTAGTTTTCCACTCACTGTAAATGTTGTTGGCCGGATATTGAACTGGCGTAAAATCGTGAACATCCATTCCTTGTGGAATAACAATGATTCCACCAGGATGCTGACCAGTAGTTCGTTTAACCCCTTCTGCACTTGCGGCTAGGGCTTCGCGTTGTGGTCGACTCATCTCTTCTAATTCTTTTTCTTCAGCATAGCCAAGTACATAACCAAAAGCTGTTCTTTCGGCAACGGTTCCTATTGTGCCGGCTTTAAAAACATAGTCTTCGCCAAAGATTTCTTTTGTAAAATTATGTGCTTTTTCTTGATAAACACTAGAAAAGTTTAAATCAATATCAGGTACCTTGTCACCTTCAAAACCTAAAAAGGTTTCAAAGGGGATATCTTGGCCATCAACATCCATTGGATGGTTACATGTTGGACACAACTTATCCTCTAAGTCATAACCACTTGAGACACTACCATCCAAAAAGAATTCATTGTAGTGGCAGTTTTTACAGACATAATGTGGTGGCAGTGGGTTTACTTCAGTAATATTTGCCATTGTGGCCACAAAACTTGAACCAACTGAACCTCTTGATCCGACAATATAGCCATCCTCATGTGATTTTTTAACTAAAAGATATGATATATAGTAAATAACTGCAAATCCATGTTTAATTATTTTACCTAATTCTTTCTCTAAGCGATCTTCAACCAGCTTTGGTAAATTTTCTCCATAGATATTTTTAGCATTTGTGTAGCAAATATCGATTAACTTTTCTTCGGCATCTTTAATTGATGGAGTGTAAAGTTTGTCGGCAAGTGGTTTTACTTCATCGATACTATCTGCGATCTTGTTTGTATTTGTAACAACAATCTCAAAGGCAATGTCATTTGGTAAAAACTTAAAGGCATCTAACATTTCTTTTGTTGTTCTAAAGTGTTGATCTGGAGCATGACTTTCTATTCTTGCATCTTTATTTCTAATGTATAGTGGATGTCTAACTCCACCAATTCCATTCGCATTTATATAAATATCTCTAATTATTTTTTGATTTGGCATTAAATAGTGAGTGTCTCCTGTCGCAACCACAATTTTATTTAAGCGTTTTGCGGTCAAAACGATGTTTTCTAAGACTAGTTTAATGCGGTTTTTATCAAATTTATATCGTTCAACTAAGTTACGATAATTTTCAGGTGGCATTACTTCAATATAGTCATAAAATTCTATTTCTTTTTCTAACTCTTTTTGACTCCTATTTAAAGCCGTTTCAAATAACTCGCCATTTTGACAAGATGATCCAATAAGTAAGTGTTCTCGATATTGGTTTAAAACACTTTTTAAAAGTCTTGGTTCAGCAACTATATCGGCGCCATCATTTTCTGAACTAGCATTACTTCTAATTGCTAAATATTCTGTGTGTGATAAAGTGATTAATTTGTATAAATCTTTTAAGCCTTTTTGATTTTTAACTAAAACATTTGCATGAGTTGTAAATGAATTTATTAAAAATTCTGTATCAACAAAAGCTTGAATTTGGTCATAAGTTTTAAGTTTTAATAATTGAATTTGGTTTAACATACTTAAAAACACATAGGCTGTCACCTCAGCGTCATAGTCGGCCCGGTGAGCAACAAAGTTGTCATAGCTAATGTTATAAAACCTAGCTACACTACCAAGGCTGTGATAGCGTCGCTGTGGGTTTATGGCCCTTGAAAGCAACATTGTATCAATTATTGTATTTGATAGTTTACCCAAGTTTGACTCTTCCATTGCCTTTTCCATAAAGCCAATATCAAAACTGGCATTGTGGGCAACAATTGGCAAATCTCCAAAAAAGTTTAAGATTTTTTGGATTTCTTTATCAATTGTCAAAGCTTGGTTTACTTCACTTTGATTGATTTTTGTTAAATTCATAATTTGTTGGGAAAGTTCTTGTTTTGGATTTATAAACATTTGGAGTTTATCAATAATTGTATTATTTTTAATTCTGACCGCCCCAAACTCGATTATTTTATCATATTGGGTAGAAAGTCCAGTTGTCTCAAGATCAAAAACAATAAACTCATCATCAATAATTTGATCTTGATCATAATTATAAACGATATTTTGAATATCTTTTACGACATTAAATTCTGTGCCATATAGAATTTTAAAATCCTTGAAGTCTTTTTTTCTTTTTAATTTATTTAAATGATTATAAGCTTCTGGAAAGGCTTGAATAACCATATGATCAGTGATTGCGACAGCCCTGTGTCCAAAATTATAGGCATAGTCAATCAAATCAGAAACCGGTGTTACTCCATCCATTTCTGAACGATTCGTATGGGCATGGAGTTCGACTCTTTTTTCCACTTCATCATCAGTGTGAATATTTTTATCAACACTTTGAGTGATTTGATCGGCCATTATAATATTATGTTTTGCATAACTATCATATTGTAGCTTGCCCTTAATACTGACATAGTCATTAGTTTTTAAGGCTTCGATAGTTTCTTTACTGTGATAGCGTCCCTCAAATCTTTTTACAATAAAAGCATTGGTATTATCTTGAATTGTGATTATTTGCATAATCTTGCCAGTTCTTGTTTTAATGTTTTCAATTTTAAATATTTCACCTTCAATATGAACTCTTTCTAAACCATCCTTTAAGTCTTTAATTAAAACTTTTTCATAATGATTTGCTTGGGCATAATTAAAGGGTTTGATTTCAACTTCAGTATTTACAGGTTTTGGCTCACTCTTTTTTTCTTCCATTTTAACTACAGGTACACTTTTTACGACATCAATATGATTGTAAATGCCACATTGTTTAAAAAACGCTTCGAGGTCACTTAATGAACTTCTAAGTTTTTCTTTTGCTTGTGGATTATTTACTAAAATACAAATTGTTTCATCATTCAAGTTAATTAAAAAATCATTTGAACTAACACCATTACTAAAGTGCATAAACTCGTTAAAGTATGCTTGAATGTCAGAAACTGATATATCTCGCTCTTTTGTTTCAATTAACAACTCAACTTTATAATTATTGAAAGTCTTTGACATTTTTTCCTTAAATTCTATATATAAGTTATATGGTAATGGCTTGGCAACACTTATATTCAAATTTAAAATTTTATTACTTCGATCAAAAACTGGTTTTGAAATTGTTGCACCAAAAAAGTAATGGAGCAATGTATCTTGGATTCCAATCTTGATAGCAATTTTTTCTAAATTCATCCTACCCCTACTTCACTAATTTATCAAATGCATCTTTAGCAGCATTTTGTTCTGCTCTTTTCTTACTAGTTCCAACGCCAACGCCAAGTGTAATATCTTCAGTTTTGGCCGCAATTTTAAAAACTGGATTATTTGGTGGCCCAGTTACTTTTAATACTTCATATGTTAAACTTTTACGATCATCACTTTGAATATATTCTTGTAATTTTGTTTTATAGTCGATAATAGCCGGTTCAATTTGACTTTTGTTTTCAAAAGTTATTACTTCACTTAATACTTTTGAGACAGCTTGATAGCCTGAATCAATGTACAAAGCTCCTAAAAAAGCTTCAACCATATTTGCAACAATTGAGTCGCGATTTCTACCACCAGTTCGCTCTTCACCTTGACCAAGTTTTAAATACTTATTTAACTCTAACTGCTTTCCATATTGAACAAGCGCTTCTTCGCAGACAATAGAAGCTCTAAAAGTTGTCATTTCACCTTCATTTAGTTTTGGTTTTAAGCTAAATAGTTTTTCACTGACCCATAGTTGTAAAACAGCATCGCCAATAAATTCTAAGCGTTCATTATCTGAAACGACACTTGGGTTTTCATTTAAATATGAAGCGTGCACAAAAGCATCTTCAATTAATTGCTTATTATTAAATTCTAAATCACGCTTTTTAAGCCAGTTAAAAATATCCATCTTTATCCCCTATCTTTCTAACACATCTTTGTGTTTTTGCATGTAATTGCGTACGTCATTTATTATAACATTATTATCAACTTTATTCGGGTTATCTAAAATTTCTTTTGCATCTTTTAAGGCATACTCCAGCATTACTTGATCCTTTAAAATATCTCCAAGAACAAAGTTATCGATTCCACTTTGGCGAACTCCAATAATATCGCCAGCCCCTCTTAATTTTAGATCATATTTTGAAATTTCAAAGCCATCTAAGTTATTTTCAATTACTTTTAGCCTTTTTAAAGTTTCTTCATCCTTTGTATCTGTTAGTAAATAACAATATCCTTGACGACTGCCCCTACCGACTCGGCCTCGAAGCTGATGTAATTGTGAAAGTCCAAACCGATCAGCATCATAAATCACCATTATATTAGCTTGTTTAACATCAATTCCAACTTCAATGACAGTTGTCGTGACTAAAATCTCAATCTCCCCTGTCTTAAATTGTTTCATTACTTCTGCTTTTTGACTTGAATCAAGTTTACCATGTAAAAGTCCTAAATTAATATCTAACTTGGCCTTTTTATTTAAGCTTTGGACTAAAGCCTTATAAATAGCAGTGACATTAGCGACTTCTGAATTTGGATTATCTTCTATTGCAGGACATACAACATAGACTCGGTCGCCATCATTAACTTTAGCAAGAACTTTATTTAAGATCGGCTTCATTGAATTTTCTAAAATAAGTTTGGTCTTAATGTCTTTTCTACCTAAAGGTAGTTCTTCAATGGTCGAGACATCCATATCAGAAAATAAAACAGATGCCATTGTCCTTGGAATCGGTGTTGCGGACATTAATAGTTGGTCTACATCTAGACCTTTTTGACTTAAAGAAGATCTTTGTTTAACGCCAAAGCGTTGTTGCTCATCAATGACTACAAAACCAAGGTTATTAAACTTTATTTTATCTTGGATTAAAGAGTGGGTGCCGACAATAATTTGCGCACTTCCATCAGCAATTTCCTCTAAGACTACATTTTTTTTATAAGATTTTAAGGCTGAATATAAACAAACGATATTTATATCAAAACTTTTAAACATTTGTTTTAAATATTTTGTTTGTTGGATGGCTAATATTTCAGTGGGCGCCATAAATGCCGTTTGCTGGCCTGACAAAACTGTCGCATACATAGCTAAGGCCGCTACTAGTGTTTTTCCACTTCCGACATCTCCTTGTAACAGTCTTGTCATAATTTTATCACTGCTTAAATCTTCTAATATTTCATGGGTTGTCTTTATTTGATCATTTGTTAAATTAAATTTTAGTGAGTTGGCGACTGAAAACACATCATCATAATCAAACTTTTTAATTAGTTTTTGATTAGTATGACTAGATTTTTGTAAGATGTTAATTAAATGAAAACGGATAAATTCATGGTATTTTAAAGTTCTCACAGCCAGCAAAACTTCGCTCTCATTTTTAGGAAAATGAATCAGTTTTAAAGCTACAGCTAAATCTAAAAGTTTATATTTTTCTTTGATCCAATTTGGCAAATTATCTTTTATGGTATCTTTGTAATGATTGAAGATTTTTTTTGTAAATTTTTGATAACTGGCTATTGTTATGCCACTTGCTAAACGATAAATGGGGTGTAAACCTAATTCTGACTTTAAGTCATTAGTATTGTAGTTAGAAACAGTAACTCGATTTTGACCAGTATATTTTCCTGTAATATTTATTTGATTGCCAATATTTAAATTTGAAATCCAAGTCCGATTATATATAACACATTTTATAATATTTTCATCATACATCACTTCAAAACGAGCCATACTTATTCTATTAAAGCGGCTAACACTTGGTTTATTTAAGAGTTTTGCATTAAAAAAGACCCGATCATCAATCTTCCATTTATCAAAACTTGTCATTTCGTTTTTCTCATAACGATAAGGATAAATAGATAATATCTCAAGGGGATCATTAACTTGTAAAAAGTCAATAATTTTCTGTTCACTCTTTAATATTTTTAACTCTTTCATAGCAACTCCTATGTATAATTATAACATTAATCTTGTTAATTCATTTAAAAAGACAATCAATGGATTGTCTTGAGTAATATTTATTCAATTCCTACTATAAAGTAGTATACTGGCTGATTTCCTTGAATCAGTTCAACTTCAAAATCATATTCAGATTCAACATATTCCACGATATCTTCGACTATCTTTGGATATGTATCCTGACCAACTACAAGTGTTAAGATTTCATCATCTTCTGTTATCATTGACTTGATTAAAGTTTTAACCGTCTCAAAGAGATCTTTTCCTGATGCGGCAATACTACCATTTGAAATGGCCATATAGTCGCCTAAAGCAACTTCGACACCTTCAAATTTTGTATCTTTAATCGCATAA
Source organism: Erysipelothrix sp. (assembly GCA_012512595.1). Taxonomy (GTDB): domain Bacteria; phylum Bacillota_I; class Bacilli_A; order Erysipelotrichales; family Erysipelotrichaceae; genus JAAZDN01. Next base: position 38,588 of record JAAZDW010000017.1, on the reverse strand, counting down.
GTAACTTCACCAGTTTTAACATATTCTAAGACTGACATCATATTTTCAATGTTATTATCAATTGTTTCATCTGGATTAAAGTTTATACAAGCTGATATTCCTTGAATAATCGACTTAGTTGGAATAACATGAATGTTTTTATCTTCAGCAACAGCCTTTACTTGTTCAGCCGCTAAAATAATATTTGAGTTGTTAGGTAAGATAATAATGTTTTCAGCATTAATGTCCTTTATTTTTTCCATAAAGTCTTCTGTCGATGGATTCATTGTTTGTCCACCACTAATAACGACATCAACTCTTAAATCTTTAAAATAGTCACTTAAGCCATCACCAGCTGCAACTGCAACTAGAGCGTAAGGTTTTTTAACTTGTTTTTCACTATCAAGTTTTAATTCATTGTGTAAAATTTCCTCATGTTGTTCTTGCATGTTATCGATTTTTAAAGTTACAAACTCACCATACTTTTGAACCATGTTTAACACTGTTCCAGGACTTAAGGTATGAATATGAACCTTAACTAGGTCATCATCTTGAACTAGGACAATTGAGTCGCCTTGAGCGGCTAAACTTGCTTTCATCTTGTCTTCACTAAAGGTCATTTTGCCTTTACTATCAAGTCTTAAAATCATTTCCGTACAATAACCATATTCTTCAGATTGCATTCTGGCTTGAGCATTAACTTGAATTTCTTCTTGATCTAAAAGATCAATTGTTTTTCCATGTAAGGCATCGGCAAAACCTTCTAAAATTAAAAGTAATCCTGCCCCACCACTATCGACAACTCCAACTTCCTTAAGGACTGGAAGTAATTCGGGAGTATTTTCAAGTGATACATTTGATGCTCTAACTAAAACATCAAAATACTCAGACATTGAAACACCTGGGTTTTCTTCGCTAAATTTAAAAGCTTCAGCGCTACCTTCACGAATTACGGTTAATATAGTTCCTTCAACAGGTTTCATAACCGCACTATAAGCAACTTCACTACCGCGTTTAAAAGCTTTTGCTACATCTTTTACATTAGCAACTTCTAAACCATCTAAGGCTTGGGCAAAACCTCTAAATATTTGAGATAAAATAACTCCTGAGTTTCCTCTCGCTCCCATTAAAAGTCCTTTGGATAAAGATTTTGTAACTGCAGACATGTCTTTACCGTCTTTTTGAAAAGCACTCTTGTTTCCATTATTAAAAGTCAGGCTCATATTTGTGCCGGTATCACCATCAGGTACTGGAAATACATTTAAAGCATTAATATGATCCTTGTGATTGTTTAAATTGTTTGTGCCATTTTGAAGCATTTTTTTAAATATACTTATGTCAAGATTTTCCATTTACTTATCTGTCACCTTTATTCCCTGAACATAAATATTTACAGCTTTAAAGTCAACTTCTAAATGTTTTGACAGCTCATATTTAACTCTTTTTTGAACCTCACTAACTACTTCAGAAATTCTTACACCACTGCTAATAACAACGTATAGGTCAATTTCATAACCACCTTCGACATTTTTAACAATAACACCCTTGCTGTAATTATCTCTTCCTAAAAGTTCCGCAAAACCATCTTTTAACATATTTTGCGAAGCCATACCAACGATTCCGTAAGCTTCTGAAACGATACCGCCGGTTAAATTTGCGATTGCTTCAGTAGAAATATTAATTTCACCATAATTTGTTTTTTTGTTTACTGGCATATTATTACCTCCTATACCATATTATATTATACCAAAATTCAGTGTGCATTTACACAAAAGCGAACAATTTCACCTATTATTCACTAATTTCAACGTCAATACAAGGTTGGCTGTAGACTTCTCCACTCATTTCATCAATTATTAGACAAGTATTGGACGCCTTTAAGTTTGTAATAATGTCAAAATAATAATCAAGGCGAGTCACCGTTTGAAAACTAGTATAAACTTTGTTGCCATCATTCATCCGCAACTCAATATAATTGTCATCAAAGGAAACAGACTTTTGATGAATTTCAGAAATCTGATTAATGACATTTCGATCTAAGTCTTTAAAAGCTTCAATTAATCTAACTTCAAGTGATGGTTCATTAAATCCTTCAATAAAGATTAAATTTGGCATAAATTTATAATAATCAGCCGTTAGTTCAACATGTGATCCATCTAACATTAGCATTTTTGCACTAACATCACCTTGTCGATATCCAAATACTGCCACTTCTTTAATAACAATATTCACATAGCGATTTACTAGTGACCAATTAACCTTTACATCCTCTATTAACGGGTGTTTTAAGAGTCGACTCTTTATTACTAAGGGATTTGCGACAATTAACATTGTGTTTAAATCAACATCACTGGCTAAAACAACCTCATCCTTGCTTAAGACATAATTACCAGAAACACTAATAATCTTAGGTTTAGAAGCATCAGTTGCCCAATAAAGATAGCCCAATGCTAAAACAAGAATGACTATAGAGATCTTTCTTCTTTTTCGTTTTGCTTTAAGTTTTTTTTGTTTAGCTTTTTGGTCTAATTTTTGTTTTAATACCAAATCTAAAACTCTATCTTTACTGTCTACCAATTAAACTTCTCCACTTCCAGTTTTAAGTCTATATTTTTTTCACTTTTGGCTTTCTCACAAATTAGGTCAATCAAAGTATTAATATCCTTTGCCTGACAATTGCCCAAGTTTACAATAAAATTACTATGTTTTTCACTTATTTGCGCTTGACCAATAATCTTACCTCGTAGTTTTAAATCATCTACTAACTTCCAAATTTGGTAGTTTTCAAGATTTCTAAAAATACTCCCGCAATTAGGGTATTTAATGGGCTGGGTTTGCCATCTACGGGTATTGCGGTCAACTGATATTTTTTTTAATCTGGAAATACTATCTGGCTTTAAATTAAAGGTTGCAGCAACAATTATCCAATCTTTTTTTCTTTGAAAAATTGAATTTCGATATGCAAACTCTAAGTCTTTTGCAGCAATCCATTTTAAACTGTGATTTTTGTAAACAAGTACTTCTGAAATAACATCACTGATGCCTTCATTATAAGCGCTAGCATTCATAAAAATGGTTCCACCAACCATAGCTGGTATTCCAGTAGCAAATTGCAAGCCACTTAAACCGTTATTTATCGCAAAATTGGCGATAGTTATAATTGGAGTCCCAGCTTCTGTGTATAATTCATTATCATTAATTTCAAAGTGATTTAAATTACTTAGCTTAATAACTACGCCATTATAATCATTATCCGAACAAAGAATATTACTTCCAAAACCAATAATCTTGTAAGGCAATTGATGCTTTTTTATAATTTCTAAACCTAAAACTAATGAGCGAATATCAATTGGTTCAAAAAATATTTTAACATTACCACCTACTTTTAGGGTTGTTAATTGTTTAAAAGAACGATCTGTTTCAACATTTCCAAAGGCTTTTAATTGCTCAATCATTAGCATATCCTTTAATTAATTTAATTATGTCATCACTAGCATTTGGACTACTTAAACTTAAGGCTGCTTTTTTCATTGATGTTAATTTATTATCGTCAAAGATAATTTCTTTAATACTCGCTAACAAAACTTTTGCGGTTAAATCTGCTTCTTTAATAATCTTAGTTGCAGAAACTTTTTCAAGTTGGTGAGCATTAATGTATTGATGGTTATTTGCAACATATGGACTTGGGATTATTATACTTGGAACTCCAATAGCACATATTTCAGCAGCTGTTGTAGCGCCCCCTCTTGCAATAACTAAATCACTGTTTTTTAACATTTGCGGTTGGTCTACATAAGGTAAGATAACAACATTTTTAATATCAATGTTTGATTTATATAGGTCGTAGTGTTGTTTTCCAGTTACATATATAACTTGGAAATCTTGCTCACTAAATAAAGGCATTAATTCAAACATTGCATCATTAACTGACTGTGAACCTTGTGACCCCATTACAATTAAAACAGTCTTAAGCTTTGGGTCTAAACCTAATTCAATTAAATCTTGGCTATTATAAGTTATATCTTTGACTTCACTTGCGCGTGGATTGCCTAAAAGTTTAACTTTTGCATCAGGATATTCTTCAAATAAACTTTCATAACAGACTATCACTTGATCAGCACTTTTATAAAACATTTTATTTACTTTTCCCAAACTTGAGTTTTGTTCATGAAGCATAATTGGAATATTTAAAAATTTTGCGGCCATTAAGGTTGGAGCTGTAATATAAGCACCAAAGCCAATCACTAAGTCTGGTCGATTAAATACAAATTTGAAATAAGTTTTCAAAAGTGCTAAAACCATTTGGATATATTGCTTAATTTTATCAAATTTACTTTGCATTCCACTCGATAAGTTATATCCATAAAAATCAAAAATACTTTTTTCGATTATATCTTTTTCCATTCGGTTACTTGAGCCGACAAATGAAATTTCATAGTTTGGATTTACTTCTTTTAATCTTTTTGCTAAGGCTAAGGCGGGATAAATATGGCCCCCAGTACCTCCGGTTGTAAAAATTACTTTCATAAAATCTCTCCTAATCTTCGATTACTTTCTATTTAAATGTTTGTAAGCTTTTTCTGTTACAATTCGTCCTCTTGGTGTTCGATTAATAAAACCTATTTGAAGCAAATATGGCTCATATACATCTTCTAAAGTTTGAACTTCTTCAGATATACTTGCCGCGATTGCATCAACCCCCACCGGTCCTCCATCAAAACGATCAATAATTCCAATTAGATAGTTTATATCAACCGCATCAAGGCCTAACTTGTCTATTTCTAAACGGCCTAAGGCTTTTTGTGCGATTTGTAAATCAATGTATGAATCATTTAATACTTGGGCAAAATCTCTAACTCTTCTAAGTAAACGATTTGCGATTCTAGGTGTACCACGTGACCTTCTCGCAATTTCAAGGACTGCATCTTCATCAATAATACATTCTAGCACATGTGAAGTTCTATGGACAATCTGTTTTAAATTATCCTCACTGTAGTATTCTAATTTATTGACGATTCCAAACCGGTCTCTCAAAGGTGCACTTAAGTCACCTATGCGCGTTGTTGCTCCAACTAGTGTGAATGGTGGCAACTCCAGCCTGACACTTCTTAAACTGGCATCTTTACCCATTACAACGTCAATATAAAAGTCTTCCATCGCCGGATAGAGAATCTCTTCAACGACTTTTGGAAGACGATGAATTTCATCAATAAAAAGTACATCTCCAGGTTCTAGAGATGATAAGATTGCAGCTAAGTCACCCTGTTTTTCAATAGTTGGTCCTGATACCGTTTTAATGTTACCTTGCATTTCATTGGCGATTATATAAGCTAAGGTCGTTTTACCTAAGCCGGGTGGCCCATAAAAAAGCAAATGGTCTAAGGTTTCTTGTCTAACTTTAGCTGCTTGCATAAAAATACTTAAGTTATCTTTTATTGTTGTTTGGCCAATATAGTCTTTTAAAAAAGCTGGTCTAATACTTATTTCATCATCAAATTGACTTTCCTTTGTTGAGAGAACATCATCCATTTTAGCCACCCTTTCGCTTATTTAAGATGTTTAAGCCAGCTTTTAAATATTCACTGGCTGTCATAACTTTGGTCATTAATTGTTTTTTTACAGACTTTAATTCAGCTGCACTATATCCTAAACCTTTTAATCCTTCAATAGCATCATCTAAGTCTTGATTTAAGATTGGGATTGTTTCTGTAGTTAGTTTATTTTGTAAATCTAAAATAATTTGTTTTGCAGATTTGGCGCCAATACCGGGTAAAGTTTTCAAAAAATCGACGTCATTACCTTCAATAGCTAAAATCAATTCTTTTGCGTTTGCTTTTGCCAAAATATTATTAGCTGTTTTTGGTCCAACCCCTTTAACACTAATCAACTTTAAAAACATTTCTCGAGACTCGATATCTTCAAATCCGAATAAAGTGAGATCATCTTCTCTAACATGTTGATAAGTGTAAATTAAAACTTCATCATTTAAACTGATATTGTTAGTTTTTGACATGACTAAATGATAGCCAATTCCATTATTTTCAACTATTGCAAAATCAACACCAACATCAAAAACAATTCCTTTAATAAATGCGATCATTATTTCACTCCCTAATCAATAAATTCAAATTCATAATTATCAATTATTATCGTGTCGCCATCTTTTGCACCCAAGGCTCGCAAGCGAGCATCGACTCCCATTATCCGAAGTCTTCTGGCAAAGTGGAAGCTAGCTTTGTCACTTTCAAAATCTAACATTCTAAACTCTCTTAAAAGCTTATCTCCAAATAGTTCAAAGCTCCCATTACCAAGATCAACAACTTTAAAGTCTTCTTTTTCTTCAATAAATTTATAAACAACACCCTTGCTTGCGCCATCCAATAGTGGAAAGGCTGGAGTTGTTTCAAGTAGGTCGGCGGCTTTGTACAAAACTTTATCTACACCCGCTTGAAAAATTGTCGTTGTCTCAAATATTTCAATATCTGGATAAGTTTCTTTAAAACGAGCTAAATTTTCTTTTGCGCCTTCTAAATCCATTTTATTGGCAACCACGATTTGAGGTCTTAACATTAAGTGATATTGATATGAACTTAATTCATTATTAATTATTTCATAATCTTCAACTGGATCTCGACCGGTTTCATTTCCCATGTCTAACATATGGATAATAACTCGTGTCCGTTCGATATGTCTTAAAAATTGATGACCTAAACCTTTTCCTAAGCTGGCTCCTTCAATTAAACCTGGAAGGTCAGCAATTGTAAAAGAACGGCCATCTTTAGTCATTACAACACCTAAGTTTGGAGTTATGGTTGTAAATGGATAGTCAGCAATTTCAGGCTTAGCCTTACTTACAACAGATAAAAAGGTGCTTTTACCAACTGATGGAAATCCTACCAATCCAACATCAGCTAAAAGTTTAAGTTCTATTTCTATTTCTCTTGCAACTGCGATTTCACCTTGTTGGGCAAAATCTGGGGCCGGATACTTATTTGACATAAACGCAAAGTTTCCTTTTCCACCTCTGCCACCTTTAGCAACAATAGCTTCTTGACCATGTTCTTTTAGATCTGCAATTAAAATATCATTTTCAATATCTCTAATAACAGTTCCAACCGGTACAGCTAAGACAACATCTTCACCAGTTCTACCTGACATTTTCTTTGACTTACCACTGCCACCTTTTTTGGCAAATATTTGTTTATTATATCTAAGATCTAAAAGCGTTGATTTGTTACTATCAGCTTTAAGGATAACATTACCGCCATCGCCACCACTTCCACCATCTGGTCCACCAAGGGGAACAAACTTTTCACGGCGCATACTAACGATACCATTACCACCATTGCCACCTTTAACCTTTATTTTTACTCTGTCTACAAACATAAATTCTCCTTTTATAAAAAAAATCCCTACTATAGGGATTTAATTATTATGCTGGATAAACGGATACACGAGTTGCTCGTCTGCCCATTCTTTCAAATTTCACAATTCCGTTAGCTGTTGCGAATAATGTATCGTCACTACCACGACCAACGTTTTGGCCTGGATGAATTTTCGTTCCGCGTTGACGATAAATTATACTACCTGCGCTAGCAAATTGTCCATCCGACATTTTTGCCCCTAATCTTTTTGAGTGTGAGTCACGACCATTTCTCGAAGACCCAACTCCCTTCTTTGAAGCAAAGAATTGAATATCTAATATAAACTTCATTGGTTACACCTCCATTATAGTAATTCCAATATTATCAGAATATTGTTGTTCTACTGTTTTTAATTGCAAATGAACAAAACTTAGTAATTTATCAGAAATACATACTGACTCTAAGACATTGACTGTAATTAAATTTTCAGTAACAACAATATCAAAATTGTCTTTAGCCAATTCATCAAAGCCATTTAAAGCTCCAAATATAATTGAACTAACTCCTGCACAAACAACATCTTCACCTAAATCATCGAAGTTTGCATGTCCAGTAACTGTCATTGAGACAAACTTATCATCTTGCTTATTAAATATAACCGAAATCATATTAAGCCTCAATTCTTTTAATTAATAGTTTTGTATATGGTTGTCTATGTCCTTGATTACGATGGGACGATGGACTTTTAGCTACATATTTAAATGTTCTTACTTTTTTATGTTTTCCGTGTTTTTCTACTTCTGCAACTACTTTAGCACCACTTACGTATGGTGTTCCAATTTTAGTTGTATTTCCTGAAGTTAAGACTACTTTGTCAAAAACATATTCACTACCTTCTTCGACATCCAACAATTCTGTGAAGATGAATTCACCTTCAACCACCTTGATTTGTTTTCCGCCTGTTTCTACTACTGCGTACATATATTGCACCTCCTTTTGTCAGACTCGCCACATAAGGTGGGATCTTTCCACTTAGACCTTATTATGAGCGGTTGTACCATAGTGATACAACATAAAGATTTTACCACTAAACAGTCAAATAGTCAACTGTTAATCTGTTCTACAACAACACTAAACCTAAGCCACCACTCAACAAAATTATTAAAATTGGATTTGGTTTAAACTTTCTTAAAATAAAGAGATAAAGAAGCAGTAAAGCAATTTTTATATAACTTATTTCAAACTGACTAAGGTCAAATGCCCTTGTATTAAATAAGGCTACTAAGACAATTCCAACGGTGGCACTAGTAATTAGTCCAACAATTGTCGGTTTTAAGCCATTTAAAACTGAGTTTACTACTTTTAAGTTTTTATACTTAAAATAGACCTTAGCTAGTAAAATAACAATTATAATTGAAGGTAGCACATTTCCTAAGGTTGCGACAACCCCACCGATAAATCCTGCTAGCTTGTTGCCGACAAAGGTTGATGCATTAATGCCAATTGGTCCTGGCGTCATTTCAGATATTATAACTAAATGTGAAAACTCATCATAAGAAATCCATCCTTGTTGTTTAACAATAATTGTTTCGATTAAAGGCAGTGATGCAATACCGCCTCCGATTGTAAATAACCCTATTTTAAAGAAGACCCAAAATAAAGATAACAGTTCCATCATACAACTTCACCACGATTTTTATCTTTTTCTCTAAATAATTTCTTTCTAAATATAAAGGAAAAGTACAGCAAACCTAAAAGTCCTCCAGTAAAAACAATTATCATTATATTTACTTCCATAAAAGATGCTATTATCGTGCCTAAGATAATAAAAACAGAGTAAAATTTAAAGTCTTTGATAACACTATAGCCCAACGTATAAGCTACATCGATTAAAATAGCAGCGATTCCAACATTCATACCTGCTAAAACTTTGATAATTAAAGGATTTGAAGTAAAAATGTCATAAAAGGCTGAAACAAAAGATATGATAAATAATGGTGGCGTAATTGTCGCTAACACAGTTAAAAGTGAACCTTTAATCCCCTTCATTCGATAGCCAACTAAAATTGAGGCATTGACTGCTAAAGATCCTGGCGAAGACTGGGCAATTGAAATAAGATCCATCATTTCTTTTTCATTGATCCACTGTAATTCTTCTACAAATTTTTGTTTCATTAAAGGTATAATCACATAGCCTCCACCAAAGGTGAAAGCACTTAAGACAAAAGTTGTTTTAAATAAATTGTAATATACATTTTTTTGCATTTAACCACCATCTAAAATTATAACATTTTATTTAATTATTTAAGAATTGAAATAAAATTTATATCAAAGTAAAATTCACTGCCAACATTTTCTTTACTAACGATTCCATATTTCGCATTATGTGCAATAATAATACCGCGGGCGATTGATAGTCCTAAACCACTACCCTCTTGCTCTCTTGCAAAGTTTTTATCGATTCGATAATAACGATCCCAAATAAAGTCCAAGTCTTCTGGACTAATTCCAACTCCGTCATCAATGACACTGAGTCTAACCGCATTATCATTTTGAGAAAGCTTAAGTTTAATTGGTTTGTGGCGGCGATACTTCGTTGCGTTATTAATGAAATTATAAATTACTTGTCCAATTTTAACTCGATCAGCATTGATAATATATGTATTGTCAGCTTCAAACACAACTTCTTGGTTTTTATGAGTAAATAACTTAATTATTTCGTTAGCTAAATCATTTAGATTAAAATCAATTAGTTCTAATGTTATTGTTCCTGATTGTAACATTGATAGTTCTAACATATTTTCAACTAAGTTATCTAAGTGTTTTGCTTCCAAACTAATTACATCTAAATGTTCTAAAAGTAGATTTTTATCATCTTTTGAAAAGTCTTGAATCATTTCAGTATAGGCCATAATCATTGTCAAAGGCGTTTTTATATCATGGGAAACATTTGCAATTAGATCAAGCCGCAGTTCATCAACTTTTTTTAATTCTGCGGTTGCATAGTTAAGCGAATCGGCCAATTCTTCAAACTCATTAAATTTAATTCCTTTAGCATCAAAACTAACATCAAAGTTTCTTTCAGCTAGTTTTTTAGCGCTTTTAGTCATTGTAATAAATGGCCTTGAAATTCTTCTAGCCAAAATAATCGAGGCGATTGTCGCAAAAGCTAAAACTAAAACAGTCAAAGCCACAAACTGATTTTGAATTAACTCGAGCCCTGCTTTTTCTGGCGTAACTGGCGAATTTATTAGCAAGATATAACGACCCAAGTGAGCGTCAACAAGTCTTCCATAAACTATCATTTGTGAGCCATAGTCAATCAAATAGTTATATTCACCATCACTGCTTTCTTTGATTTTTTCTAGCATTTCAGTATAATCAAAGTCACCGGTATTATTTGGTAAAGACTTATCAATGTAGCAGCCTGTTCCAATCCCGTTAAAATTGCTCTTATTTCCATAATTATCAGCTAATTGGATACAAAGTGAATTGTCACGAGCTACTTGGTACATCGAACTTAACGGTTGGTCTGAAATAACCATTGTTTCGACATTGTCTGCAATCGATCTTACCGTGCCAATTTTTGCAGCACGATAATAAGGTGGCAGTAAGTTTAATTGTAAAAACCAAAGCATAACTAAAATAGCACTTGCAAACAAAGTGAATATTAGCCATGTATTAAATCTTAAACCACCAAGTTTAGATTTTATTGATTTTTCATCAAGCTTCAAATTTATAACCAGTACCTCTCACAGTAACAATAAATTTTCGATATTCACCTAAACTTGCACGTAACATTTTTATGTGAGTATCAACCGTTCTGTCGTCACCAAAATAATCATAGTTCCAAAGTTCACTTAGAAATTGTTCACGCGAAATAACTCTACCCTGATTTACAATCAAAAATTGCAATAATTCAAATTCCTTAGGAGTTAAATGAATCACCTCATCATCAACTTTAACTACATGCGAGTCGAAGTCTACAAATAAACCTTCAAAACTATAAGTTTTATTAGCAGAAATATTATGTCGTTCTAAAATAACTTTAATTCTTGCCATTAGTTCTTTTAGTGAAAAGGGTTTTGTTACATAATCATCTACTCCAAGGTCAAAACCATGAAGTTTGTCATACTCTTCATTTCTTGCAGAAAGCATAATTGTTGGGATGTCTTTAATTGCTTTAATGCGCTTTAAGGTTGAAAACCCATCAAGCTTTGGCATCATTATATCTAAAATAATCAGATCAATTTCGTTGTTTTCGACAATTTCAATAGCCTGATATCCGTCATTTGCTTCATAAACATAGTATCCTTCGTTTTCGGCATATGTTTTTATAACACTTCTAATTCTTTTTTCGTCGTCCACGATTAATATTTTAACCATATTATAACCTCACTTTACTTTTTGTCATTATTGGCGTGATTGTTGTTATTCTCATTATATCATTATTATCAAAAAGTCCTAAATGTTTAAAGTTAAAAGTATTTAGAAAAAAGTCTAATTTAACTTAGTTATTAATAATGTTTTTATATATTCTTTACTCAATAAAGTTTAAAGAGTTAACTAAGATAGAATCTTTTCGATCAATTTTGCCACTAATTCTTATATAACTTTCTGACTTTAGTTTATCTTCAATATTTTTGTAGATGTTTGGCATTAAAACTAGATCAATATTATCAGTATCATCATTAACACTAACAAAGGCCATCAAAAATCCATTTTTAGTGCGGTGTTGTTTTATGTTTGTGACATAGACTAAAAGATCTTTTGTTTTTCTTGTATTTTTAACTTCGATAATACTGTCCCCGTGATAGTTTAAATCACTTTTCTTTTGTGCAATTGGATGGGTTGACAGATAAAAACCTAGCATTTCTTTCTCTTTTTCAAGTTCAAAAAAGTTATCTGCTTTATGTATTAAAATCTTTGGCTTAGAAACAATGTTAAAGTCGAGGGTTACTTCTTTGGCATCTACTTTTACTAAGTCAGCATACATTAGGGCTTGGTCTAGCATTTTTATCATAGTTGTTCGATTATGACCAAAACTATCCAAGGCTCCCCCATAAATTAATGCTTCAATTATAGGTTTATTTATTTTAATAACATTAGCTCTAGCAACAAAATCGAAAAAGTCTTTAAAAAGTCCGTTTTTTCGTTCATTTAAAAGTTTGTCACAAACAAGTTTACCAACGCTTTTTATAGACAAAAGTGGAAATAAAATTGCGCCTTGATGTTCAATATATTCATCGATGCTGTAATTTATATGTGGTTTTAAAATTTTGATTTCACGGCGCCTACATTCTAAAACATATTCTCGAGTTTTTTTAGGTCCACCAATTACACTATTTAAAAGAGCTATATAAAACTGAAAGTAATGATTAGTTTTCAAGTAAGCGAGTTGGTAGGCAATTAGTGAATAAGCAACACTATGGGCCTTATTGAAGCCATAGTTAGCAAACTTTTCAATTAAATTATAGACTTCAATCGCATCTTTTTTTAAATAACCTTTTTTTACACTACCAAGGATAAACTCTTCTCTAAGTGAGCCTAAAGCTGTTGCATTTTTATCTGACATCGCTTTTCTTAAGATATCAGCTTTTGCCAGCGAGAAATCTGCCATTTTTTGAGCTATTTGCATTATTTGTTCTTGATAAACAATAATCCCATAGGTTTCTTGTAAAATAGGCTTTAAATCAGGATGTAAGTAAGTAATTTCATTTTTTGTAAATCGGCGCTTTAAGTATGTCGGAATATTTTCCATGGGGCCTGGTCGATATAAGGCAATTGCAGCAACGATATCATTAAATTCAAAGGGCTGCATTTGCTTTAATAGTTTTGTCATTCCATAGGATTCAAGTTGAAAAATACCCGATGTTTGGCCATCGGCAATTAAGTCATATGTTTTTTTGTCATCTAAAGGAATATTAAAAATATTAAAGTTTGGAATTTTCTCAACAACATTTGCGATAATAGTTAAGTTTCTTAAGCCTAAAAAGTCCATCTTATTTAATCCAATTGCTTCTAAGTAGTCCATTGAATATTGGGTTACGTTATGTTCTTTATCAATTTGCATTAGTGGGACATAATTTACTAAGGGCTTATCTGATAAGACAATCCCAGCCGCATGAAGGGAAGTGTGTCGTGGCAAGCCTTCTATTTTTGATGCTAAGTAATATAGTTGTTTTAGTTTAGCGTCCTCTTTAATGAACTTTTTGAAATTATGATTTTTATTGTAAACATCGGATAATTTTATTTTAGGCGTATTTGGAATCATCTTGGAAACTCGGTCTAGTTGGTAGGTTGGAATATTTAAAGCCTTTCCAACATCTCTAATCGACTGCTTAGCCGCAAAGGTTCCAAAAGTAATAATATGTGCCACTTGCTCACTTCCATACTTGCTGGAAACATAGTCAATGATAAGTGATCTTTTGTTGTCAGGAAAATCAATGTCAATATCGGGTAAACTAACTCGCTCTGGATTTAGAAATCTTTCAAATAAAAGACCATATTTAATTGGATCGATATGAGTGATGCCCAAGACATAGGCAACTAAAGATCCAGCACTACTTCCCCTACCTGGGCCAACATAAATATTATTTTTTCTTGCAAACAAGATAAAATCATAAACAATTAAAAAATAATCGGCAAAGCCCATTTCATTTATTATTTGGAGTTCATGTTTAAGTCGGTTGGAGTATTCATAGGTAACCAGATTGTCAAGCCTTTTATTCAACCCTTTTATACATAAGTTTGAAAGATACTTTTCACTTGAGACTCCGGCAGGATTTTTGTAAACCGGTAGGTCAGCTTTTTCAATGGTATTAAAATTAACTTGACATTTATTCGCAATTTCTATTGTGTTTTGAATATCAGCTTTATCATAAAACTTTTCTATTTGATCTAAATTTAAAAAGAAATTTTTCTCATTGACATAATTTTGGTGGTCTAAAAATAAGCGGCTATTAGCCATTGCTATGTATAGTCTTTTAACATCAACATCTTCTAAACTTTTAAATTCAACCTTAGGTAGTGCCACTGTTTCTACATTCATAATATTACATAAGTCTTTTAGTTTATCGTTATCAACTTTCCACTTGTTTGAGGTGTTATTAGAAATACCTATATAAAAATCTCTAAGTGTTTTTTTAAATAATTCTAAATAGCCAACAGTATCAATACTATCATTTTCAATAATACCACCTTCGCCATAAACAATTACAACACAGTCATTTGTATATTCAATTAAGTTTTCATAAGTGAGGACGGTATCTAACCTTGCTAAAAATGTTGATAATTTTAATAAGTCTTTATAGCCATCATTATTTTTGGCATATAGTAAATATGTTAGATTATCTTGATTTTCAATAATAACTCTAAGACTATAAAGAGGTTGTATCTTGTTTTTTTCTGCAAGACTTTTTAGCTCCATCAAACTATGCAAGGTATTTAAATCATTAATCGCAACTGCCCGATAGCCCTTTTGGACAGCTATTTCAACAATATCTTTAGGACTTATTGTTCCATCAAATAAAGAATATGCACTTTTTACATCAAGAATCGCAAACACAATAACCCCTCTTTTCTTTTTTTCATTATAACATTTAATATAAAATAAAGACTGATTTCTCAGTCTTTTAAAGTTTCGTTTTCAATTCTTTTATTAATTCTTTTAATTTTTCTTCATCTAAACCCTTAATTCCACTTGCAAAGTTATGGCCACCGCCACCAAAGGCTTGAGCAGTATCATTAATTACTATTTCATTAGAGCGTAAACTTGCGGAATAAGTATTTGGTTTTTCTTTGTCTTCAATAAATAATACCCAAATATCAATACCTTTAATGTTTTTCATTAAGTCGGTATTTCTTTTAGCCATTGAGTGCGAAACGTTATAGGTAGCTAAGGTTTTATTTGAAATTATCAAATATGCCAGTCCACTGTCATCAAAGATAATCTGATTAGAAATTGCTATCCTAAACTTGTATAAGTCTAAGTCAATTGCATTTAAACTTCGACATATTTTGCCTACATCAATATTTGACTCGCTTAAATAAGCAACTGTTTTAAAAGTTTTTTCATTTACCCCAGCAATACTAAACATTTGGGTATCACTAATAATACCAGTGTAAAGACATTTAGCAACTTTTTCACTTAAAGGTTGATCATGTTCAAAGACTCTTAAAATATTTGCGACAATCTCGGCGGCACTTGAAACTTTAGGAAAGACAAATTCTAAATCTCCATATGCATCGACATCTAAGTGATGGTCTATTTTTACTATTGTTTTACAAAGTTTAACTCTTTGATCAGATATCCGGTCAATATTTGCGGTATCTACAACAACAGCTAAAGCATCTTTAAACTTTTCATCCGCGATATCATGGGGCTTTTCAAATTGGTCACGATAGCCATCGGTATCATCGCCTACTGCATAAACTTCTTTATCTGGATATTTCTCTTTTAGATAGTAATACATTGCCCACTGGCTGCCTAAGGCATCACCGTCGCCATCTAAGTGTCTAAAAACAATTATTGTATCACTTGTTGATATTAAAGCTTTGAATTCATTTAACATCTTATATGCCTAAAATTCTTTGGGTATCTTGAGCTATTACTAACTCTTCATCAGTTGGAACAATAAAGACCTTGGTTTTAGAATTTGGTTTACTTAATTCAACTTCTACGCCTCTTACTTTGGCATTTAATTCATAGTCAAAGACAATACCTAATGCTTCACTGACAATCTCAATAATTCTTCTTCTAACGCCCTTATCATATTCACCAATACCTGCGGTAAATGCAATTGCGTCAACTCTACCTAATTGAATTAAATATGATCCAATAAAGTTTGCGATTCGATATGCATACATTTCGGAAGTTAAGATTGCCCTTGGTACGCCAGCTTCAGTTGCTTCTTCAATATCTCTAGCATCATTTGATATATCACTAACACCTAACATCCCTGACTCTTTATTATAAACATCTATTAATTCTTGTGGGTCAAGACCTGTTTGTTCGAGTAAGTATGGAAAGACAGCTGGATCTACATCACCAGTTCTAGTACCCATCATAACTCCTGAAAGCGGTGTAAAGCCCATTGAAGTATCAATAACTTTTCCTGCCTTTACAGCTGATAAGGATGCGCCATTTCCAAGATGACAGACAATAATATTGACATCTTTTGGATTTTTACCTAAAAGTTCTGCGGTTCTATTGGCAACATACTTGTGCGATGTCCCATGCATTCCATATTTTCTAACATGGTATTTTTCATAATATGAATAAGGAAGTGGGTACATAAAAGCCTTTGCTTCCATAGTTTGGTGAAATGCTGTGTCAAAGACAAAGACATGTTCTGCTGATTTTAGTGCTTTTTTAAACTCATAGTATCCAGTTAAATTGGCTGGATTGTGCAGTGGTGCAAGCTGTGATAAATCTTCAACATCTTGAACTACTTTGTCAGTAGTTTTTACTGATTCTGAAAATATCTCTCCACCATGGACAATACGGTGACCGACACCGACTATTTCATCTAAAGATTCTATTTCACTATATTTTAAAATATCCTCTAAGGCAGTTGCAACTGCCGCTTGGTGATCTAAAACTGAAACAGTTTTTTTATGCTTGTCGCCATTTGTTGTAATTGTAACAATTGCATCTTCTTTGCCAATTCTTTCAATTTGGCCACTTGCTAAAACATCAAACTCTGGTGTTTCGTATAATTGATACTTTAGTGATGAACTACCTGCGTTTACTGATAAAATTTTTGACATGTCATTTTCCTCTATTCTATTTTTTCTAAGTCTTTGACTATCTTGTCGACTTCACTAATTTTTAAATCTTTTAATAGTATATATTTTTTGCTACGTTCTTTAAATTTTTCAACAACCTTTAATTTTGCTTCATATCCTAATAATAACTCTTCAGATCGCTTGATTGTAGCATGAATCGCAGATCTACTTACTTGATTGTTCTCAGCTATTTCAGCTAAGGATAAATCAGCTTGGTAATAACTTTCCATAATATTTAATTGGTTTTCAGTTAACAAACTTCCATACCAAACAATTAAATCATTAATCCACTCATTACTTTTTAACATAATCTAAACCTTGCGTGATTCCAAATAAGTAACTATTAATATCAAATTCTTCAATATCTTCTGGTTTTTCACCAACTCCAACAAAGACAACTGGTAGATCTAAAACGTTTTTAATTCCAATTACAATTCCACCCTTTGAGGTTCCATCCATCTTTGAAAGAATTATTCCAGTAACCTTAGTAGATTCAAGAAAAACTTCTGCTTGACTTAAACCATTTTGACCGGTAGTAGCATCGATCACTAGCCAAACTGCATGTGGAGAACCAGGAATTTCCCGGTCTAGAACTCGCCGCATTTTTGAGAGCTCTAGCATTAAATTCTTTTTAGTTTGAAGTCTTCCAGCTGTGTCACAAATTAGTATGTCAATGTTATTTTCTTTGGCAAATCTGGCTCCATCGACTAATGCTGCACTTGGATCGCCATTTTCAAGTCCTTTAATTACGGGTACATCTAAACGTTGACCCCATTTAGCTAGCTGTTCAATGGCTCCGGCTCTAAAGGTATCAGCAGCGACAGCAGCCACACTATAGCCTTCATTTTTATACTTTGACATTAACTTTGCAGCACTTGTTGTTTTGCCACTACCATTAACTCCAACTAATAAGATAACTTTAATTCCATCATCATTTAAAAATTCAAAATTATCTTGTTGTTCTCCATAAATATCAGCCATACTTTCAATAACAAACTCCATAGCAATTCTAAAGTTTCTAATTGTATAGTCTTTATTATACTGTCTAAGTCTTTTAATAATTTTCTCAGCAGTTTCATAACCAGTATCACTCTGTAATAATAAAATCATAAAGTCTTCTAAAAATTCATCATCAACTCTTTTAAACCTTTTTGCTAACTCTTCTGCGCCTTCAGTAAAGACATCACTAGTCTTTTTAAAGCCACTTAAATATTGGTCTTTACTATCCTTACCTAAAACACTATCTTTTAGTCGTTTAAGAAATCCCATTTAAATTCACCTCATCAGCATATTCTTTTGCATCTTTTAATTCAACTTTTAGCATTTGTGAAACACCTTCAAGTGGCATTGTCACCCCATATAAAACATCTGCCCGTGCCATGGTACCAGGTCTATGTGTTACTACAATAAACTGCGTATCATGACTAAACTCTCTTAGATAAGCAGAAAATCTTTCAACATTCGCTTGGTCTAAGGCAGCTTCTACCTCATCAAAAATACATAAAGGTACCGGTCTTGCCTTTAATATCGCAAACAAAACTGAAATTGCGATTAAGGCTTTTTCTCCACCTGAAAATAGGCGAATGTTTTGAACTGTTTTACCTGGTGGTTTTACATCGATATCAATACCAGTATTTAAAACATCATCTGGATCTTCCATAATTAGATTTGCAGTTCCGCCTCCAAATAGCTTACTAAAGACCCCTTGAAGTTCCGTATTGATTTTATGAAACATATCTTCAAACTTTTCAATCATTACTTCGTCCATACTATCTATTGCCTCAATTAGATTTTTACGAGAGGATTGAAGGTCATCAAATTGGTGTTTGATAAATTCATAACGCTCACTTACCTCAGCATATTCTTCAGGAGCACTCATATTGACATTGCCCAAGCTTTCAATTGCCTGTCTTAGTTGCAAAACTTCTGACTTAGCTTCTGCAAAATCACTATTTTCATAATTAGCCTTAGCTCGTTCATAGGTCATTTGATATTCAGAAGCAAGGCGTGATAAATCGGTTTCAAGTTTAGTTTCAGCTCTTGCAATATTAATTTTAATGTTATTTAGTTGTTCAACAACATCTTTATATTGGTTTCTAATTTGTCTGATTTGTGCTTCGCGGCGTTCTATTTCGTTTGATAGGTTAATTCTTTCACTTCTTTTTGATTTTATCTCAACATTACTTTCATCTCGTTTTGAGTAAGATTTATTTAACATTGTAATAAGTTCATCAGAAAAAGTTTCTTCTTCTTGTAATTCTTTAGGAATAATCAGATCATATTCACTTTGTAAATGCTCATACTTAGAGCGTTTAGCTTCTACAATTGGTTCAAGTGTTGCTAAATTAATCCGATTATTCATTAATTGAGTTTCAAGATTATTTTTGGTTGTTTCAATTTCTGTACTGACGTTATTAAATTTAAATGAAAGTTGGTTATTTCTTTCAATATTTTCTTCAATTTTCCGCAACTCTTTTTGCATTGTTAAAGGCGAGTAACTATCTTTAATTGAACCACCGGTAATTGAACCGCCGCGGTGGATTACTTCACCATCTAGAGTCACAATCTTATATCTAAACTGTAGCCGATTAGCTAATTCTTGAGCATCTTTTAAATCCTCACTTACAAGCACATTTGCCAATAGTGATTGGTTAATAATATCATACTCAACATCACAGTCAACAAAATCACTAGCAAGTCCGAGAAAGCCTTTTGTATTATCCATAACGATTTCGTCTTCTCTTCTAACATAACGTTCTTTTAATACTGAAGCGGGAAGAAAAGTTGCGCGGCCACTTTTATTATTTTTAAGAAAGTTAACTGCATTTCTAGCACTTGCGGGATCTTTAACGATAATGTGATACATAGCACCACCTAAAGCGGTTGAGATTGCTTCTTCATAACCATCAATTGGCCTTAGGGCACTCGCAACTACATCCATAACCCCATTTAAACTACTTTTAGCTTCTAAAACTGACCTAACACCTTGTTGTTGACGAAATGGTTGGTCAATCATGGTTTCAAGTACTTCTTTTCTTTGGTTTAACCTTCTCAAAACTAATTTTACTTCTTCACTTTGTTGGTTGTGATTGATTAATTTGTCGAAAACTTGGCTTAATTGATTATTATACTGTTTAATATTTATATCAATTTCACTAAATCGTTTTAAACGATCTTCATATTCAAATTTAGCTTCTGCTAAAAGTGCTTTTAATTCTTTTTCTCTAACTTCATTACTGCCTGACTCTAAAAGATATTTACGTTTTTCATCAATTTCAATTTTTCTTGTTTCCAAGGTTTGAATTTCATTAACTATTTTTATTATTTCTTCATGTAATTGATTAATTTCAATATCTAGTTTTCGTTGTCTTTGCTTATTTTCAGTATTAGCAACTTCATGAACACTGATTGATGTTTCAAAAACAGCATTATCAGATTGAAGGTCCTTAAGGTTTTCTAAAAGTTCTTCATGTTTTGTTTTGAAAAATGTAATATCTGAAACTAATACGGCAATCTCAATTTTTTGAAGATTATCTTTAAGTTCACGATATTTTAAAGCCTTATCTTTTGCCTTTTTAAGTGGTGTTACTTGTCTTTTTAACTCACTTAAAATATCTTCGACTCTTTCTAAGTTTTCCTGGGTTCTAGAAAGCTTTGAAAGTGATTCAATTTTACGCTTTTTATATTTTGAAACACCTGCAGCCTCTTCAAAAAGTGCCCTTCTATCAACAGGGCGAGCTTCAGCAAATGCACTAATATTACCTTGCGAGATCATACTTAAGGAATCTCTACCAATGCCGGTATCCATAATTAATTCTTGAATATCCTTTAATCTGACAGCGGTCTTATTTATAAAGTATTCAC
Organism: Erysipelothrix sp.; assembly: GCA_012512595.1. GTDB lineage: Bacteria > Bacillota_I > Bacilli_A > Erysipelotrichales > Erysipelotrichaceae > JAAZDN01. Next base: position 17,592 of record JAAZDW010000017.1, on the reverse strand, counting down.
CTTCACTATTTTCACGATGAATTTTTCTAGTAATTTCGACTTCTTCATAGTCAGTATTCAAATGTCTGTCTTGATTATTAAAAACTAAGGTAACTTCCGCTAAATTTACTGTTTTTCTAACTTGGGTTCCTGAAAAAATTACATCAGCCATACTAGTACCACGCAATGACTTTGCAGACTGCTCCCCAAGCACCCACCGGATTGCATCTGCAATATTAGACTTTCCACATCCATTTGGTCCTACTATCCCGGTAACAGGTTGATCAAAGTTTATAACGACTTTATCAGCAAATGACTTAAATCCTTGCATTTCTATTCTTTTAAGAAACATGTTACCCTCCCATCTATATTATAATTATTACATTTAAAATTATTTTTTATATACCACTAATCATTATAACATTTATAATGTATTTCTTTAAATATTTTTAGCAATATGTACCTACAATATCGACAATAATTATCCAATTAATTAAATACCTGCTTTTAACGTTAAAAAGTCAATTAAAACAAAAAAGACTGATACAAATTAATGTATGCAGTCTTTTTATTTTTAATATATCTTCTAGGCTTCTAAATTATTCGTTTACTGCGTCTCTTAGTGCCTTTGCAGCTCTAAAAGCAGGAGTGTTTGAAGCTTTAATCGTAATTCTTTCTTTTGTAGCTGGATTAATCCCAGGTCTTTCTGGACGATGTCTAACTTCAAATTTTCCGAAACCACTCATTTCAACAGTACCGCCTTCTGCTAACATTCCTGTGAATTCATCTAAAATAAAATTAACGATTTCGCCAGATTCTTTTTTAGTTTTTTCAAATTCTTCAGCAATTCTGTCTGTCAATAACTTCTTGTTCAAAATTTTACTCATAAGTATTCCTCCATTCTCATATACATATAGTATCACTTAAAGCCTATTAATACAACATATATCCAATTTTACAGTTTTTTAAAATATATCAAATAATTAAAATTTACATAATTCACTTTTTGATATTAAAAGAAAAAACCAATGATTATTATAGTAATAATCTTTTTGCATAATAAAGGCATATTTTTATAATAATATAGCCTTTAGTTATTTTGGTAATCTTGGGTTAATATAAAACAAAGGCCCAATTTTGGATGTCCAAACTTTGGGCCTTTTTTTAATAATTTATTTTTAAATTCTACTCGTTTACATCTTCACTTTTCAATCTTCGATTCATAAGTTTATTTATAGCTTCACTAGGTAATTCATTGTCATATAAAACATTATAAACTTCATTTGAGATCGGCATAGAAACATTATATTTTTCAGCAAGTTTTTTTACAACTTTTACAGCTCTAACGCCTTCAACTGTTTTTTTGTTGGTTTCCCAAAAATATTGCGCTGAATCATTTTTTCCAATAATGATTCCGGCTTGAAAGTTTCTTGAATGATGACTTGTAGCAGTTACGATTAAATCGCCAACACCAGTTAAGCCAAAGAAGGTTTGATCATTACCACCCATTGCAACACCTAATCTTCTAATTTCAGCTAAACCACGTGTTATTAGCGCTGCTCTTGCATTATCTCCAAGGCCAAGGCCCGCTAAAATTCCACTTGCTAAAGCAATAACATTTTTAACAGCCGCCCCTATTTCTGCCCCTATTTCATCTGCGCTGGTATAAACTCTAAAATAATCATTTGAAAACAGGTGTTGAATTTCTTCTGCGATACTTAAGTCTTCACAGACAGCAGTAATTGCTGTTTCTAGCCTAATAACAACCTCTTCTGCGTGGGTTGGACCAATAAGGCTGACAACATTTATTAGTATCTCAGGCTTGATTAAACGCCTTATTGTCGTTGATAAACGTTCACTTGTTTCTACATGAAAACCTTTAGCAACATTTATGATAATGATTTTTTTATTAAAGTGTTCATTGATTTGATTACATACTTCATCGATTGCCTGACTTGGTGTAGCGATTAAAACTACATCACTATCAACAATATCTGAAAAATTATTTGTGGCTTTTAAGTTAGGATTTAAATCGACATCACCTAATATTGATAGTTGATGATCAATATTTATTTTATTAACTTCATCTTTAGATCTACCCCAAATTAAAACATTTTGGTTATTGTCACATAAAACTTGAGCTAAGGCAGTTCCCCAACTTCCGGTTCCAATTACTCCTATTTTCATTTAATCACCTCTTTTGCGTGCAATTACTCTAATTGGTGTCCCATCAAAGATAAATGCTTCTCTAAGTCTGTTTTCTAAATGTCTCTTATAAGAAAAATGTAGTAGTGTTTCATCATTTACAAATAAGATAAACGTTGGTGGCACGACTGCCACTTGAGTTGAGTAAAATATTTTAAGCCTTCTACCATTATGAATTGGTGCCGGCGTCATCATTTGAGCATCAAGAATTACTTCATTTAAAACCGAGGTCGAAATTCTGCGATTACTATTTTCATACAACTCTTTTACCAAAGGTACAATCCGATTAACCCGTTGTCCAGTTAGTGAGGAAATAAAGATTATTGGAGCATACTTTAAGTAGATAAATTCATTTCTTATTTTTTCAGTCATTTTAACGACGTCTTTTTCTTCCGAATCAACTGCATCCCATTTATTATAAGCAATGATAATTGGTTTACCAGCATTATGGGCATAGCCTGCAACATGTTTATCTTGTTCAATAATGCCAACTTCACCATCAATTAAAAAGACAACTACATCAGCTTTATCAATGGCGGTCATTGCCCTTAAAACAGAATATTTTTCAACGTTTTCATAGACTTTTCCACGTTTTCTAATGCCGGCGGTGTCAACTACTACATAATCATTTCCATCTTCATCTTTAAAGACCGTATCAACTGCATCTCTAGTAGTTCCTTCAATATCACTTACAATTACTCGTTCTTCTTTTAAAATTGTATTTACAAGGGTTGATTTACCAACATTAGGACGGCCAATAACAGCAAATTTTATCATACCTTCATGTTGCGCAACTTCTTTGCCTTCTAAAGACTTTACAATTTCGTCTAAAACATCCCCAACACCAATTCCATGTTCACCAGAAATTGCCATTGGATCGCCAAGGCCTAAATTATAAAATTCATAAATATTATTTAAATGTTCAATATCATCAATTTTATTTACAGCTAAAATAATGTGCTTACCACTATTTCTTAGCAGTGTTGCAATGTGATGGTCATCATTGGTCAAACCACTCATTCCGTCTACTAAAAAAACAATTGTATCGGCTTCATCAATAGCAATTTCAACTTGCATCATGATTTCAGTTTGAAAATCAGCATCTGCAAGCTGAATACCACCTGTATCAATTAAATTAAACTTTTTTGTTAACCATTCTATAGTTGTATATATTCTGTCCCTAGTAACCCCAGGTGTATCTTCAACAATTGAAATTCTTTCACCAGCAAAACGGTTAAAAATTGTTGATTTGCCAACATTTGGTCTACCAACAATTGCGACTACTCCACTAACCATGTTATTCTCCTAACTTCTTATCAATGATATTTGAAATCTTTTCTACTACTTCATCAATAGTTAGATAAGATACATCGACTGCAACAGCATCATCAGCTTTCTTTAAAGGTGAATGCTCACGATTTATATCCTGATAATCTCTTTTTTTGATGTCATCTTCAATTGATTTAAAATCTACTTGCATATTTTTATCGATATATTCATTATAGCGGCGTTTTGCTCTAATATTTACATCGGCTTCTAAGTATATTTTAACTAAGGCATCTTTTAAAACAACAGTTCCAATATCTCGTCCTTCTAAAATATAACCTTTATTTTTAGCTATTTCTTGTTGTAATGAAACAAGTTTCTCTCTAACCTTTAAGTGCTTAGAGACCGTACTTGCCAACATTGAAATTTTATCATTTCTAATTTTTTCATTCATAACAATATTATTCAATAAAATTGTACCATCAACCTTAATGTCCATATCAAAGTCATTAAAGACAGTTAAAACTGCAGCTTCATCATTAACATCTATATTTTTTTCATTGATTAAATAGCCAACACAACGGTACATTGCGCCAGTATCAATTTTAATTAAATTATATTTGTCAGCAATCAATTCAGCAATCGTACTTTTACCCGCAGCACTTGGACCATCTATTGCAACATTAAACTTCATCTAAAATAAACCTCGTTCCTTAGAAACCCAAAAAATTCCAAACAGGATAATACCAATTAAAGCAAGGACTAGGATTAAAACAAATAGAGAAAGTATTTTGTCTAAAACACTAACCTTTTGTGTTACGTTGTCTAATTCAGCTTCTTGTAAATCAAGCTTTAAATTCAATGTTTGAGTTAACTCTAATAGTTCAGATGATTTGTAATCACGCTTATCATTAGTGGTTTCTAAAACTTCATCAGTAATTATTTCTTGAGATACATTGTTAATATCGCGCGTTTCAAACTCAGTTTTTTCAACAACTTCTTCTTTTAGACTTTCTTCAGCTTCTTCTAATTCAACTGTTTTTGACACTTCGTCTCGATTAAACACAGCTTTATCAGTTTTTGGTTTTTTATCTGCGTTTTCTTCTATTTCTTCAAAAATACTATATAATATTTTATCCTTTTCCTCGTCAAGGGGTGTAAAAACAAAACCATCTGGCTCAGGTAAGGTAATTTCTTCAATTTCATTATCTAAATCTGAAATGATCGCTTGTATCTCTCTAGTTAAATCTTGATCACTCTTAGTGATGTTTTCAACTTCTTTAAAAGTTTCACTTAAATCCTTCTCTATATTTTCTGTTGGAGTCTTGCCTAAATTTTGAAGGATATTCATTTGTGTATCTTGAACATTTCTCAAACCACGATTAATATTGTAATGTTTGACTTCCTCTATAAACTCTTCTAGCAAGTCACGATCTCGCAATATTTCTTTTTTAGACAAGCTTTCAGGTTGACTTTCTTTATTTTCCAAGTCAAAAATTTGGTCAAACTGTTCTTTATCGCTTTCTAGTTTATGATTTTTGCGATAACGACTAGCTTGATACTTACTTTCATTTGAATGCGGGTCAGTGGTTCTTCTTTCATAGTCACGCAAGGAAGATTCTATAATTATTGTTTTATCATCTTCTATTATTTCTTTATATAAATCTTTATTCTTTTTGACTCTTGAAAATTCACTCATTGGCTCTACCTCCATACATAATATTATATCAAAACTACCAATAAACTTCTAATTACTAAACATTTCTTTTTCCAACCATACTTTTAAGCTCTAGAACTATATTTTCCATCAGCTGTAGTTACTAAGATTATTTCATCTCTTTCAATAAACAATGGTACTTTTACTTCAAGGCCCGTTTCTAAAACAGCATTTTTACTTGCGGCAGTTGCGGTATCACCTTTTACCGCAGGCTCTGTTTCTACAACTTTTAAAGCAATTTTATCTGGTAAATTTATTCCCATAATTTCGCCTTCAAAGTTAACAATCTCAATGTTTTGGTTTTCTTTGATAAAGTTAATTTCCCAAGCTAATTGTTCCTTTGGTATTTCAAGTTGCTCAAAAGTAGAAGTATCCATAAAAACTAGACTAGTTCCACCATCATATAAGTATTGCATTTCTTTTTTGTCCATATGGGCGCGTTTGGCTTTATCGCCACTGGTCCATGATAATTCTGTAATTGAACCAGTACGCATATTTTTTACCTTTGTTTTTATACTCATCTTACTTCTTGCTGTTTTATTATTTGTTTTGTCCAAAACTGAATAAACTTCGCCATCTAAGACAAAAGTCATTCCAGCTCTTAAATCATTTACTAAAATCATACATTTTCCTCCTCTAATATAATTAGTTCTTTATTTAAAGATGTTAAAACTTCAATACCATCATCTAAAATCAACACATCATCTTCGATTCTAACACCACCTAAACCACTAACATAAATACCCGGCTCAACAGTAAGTAAGTGTCCACTTTGAAGAGTTTTATTTGAAATTTGATTTAGTCTTGGATTTTCATGAACTTCAATACCAAAACTGTGACCTAAACCGTGGCCAAAGTTATCTCCATATCCATTATCGCTAATAAAATCTCTCACTACTTGGTCAACATAACAAGCTTTTTGATTTGCTGCTAGGGTTTTAATACCTAGTTTATTTGCCTGTAGAACTATATCATAAATCTCAAGTAATTTTTCATCTATTTTGCCAATTGCAAAAGTTCTTGTAATATCACTACAATAACCTTTATAGACACAGCCAAAATCTATTGTTATTAATTCGTTTTTAGCTATCAGCTTATCTGATGCTACACCATGCGGTAAGGCACCACGGCTTCCACTTGCGACGATTGTATTAAAGGCAATTGCTTCTGCCCCTAGTTCTAGCATTTTAAATTCTAAAATTCTAGCTACGGTTTTTTCAGTCATCCCAATTTTAATTTTATTGAGCGTGTCTAAAAAAGCAGTTTCTGCAATTTCAATTGCTTTTTTAATTAAATTGATTTCTTTTTGGTCTTTGATTTCCCGAAGATGGTCAATATTTACATTAACCAGTCTTGAAGTTAATTTCTTTTCATAATCTAGCCAAGTGTTTCGAGATATAACATCGCCTTCTAAACCTAACTTATAAAGTTTATGCTTTTTTCTTAACTTATTGATCGCAATGTCAATTGTTTCAATAGTATCTGTTTCTACAATCTCAAAATCTATTGCACTTGCCTTTGCCTGGTCTACATATCTAAAATCAGTTATTAAATAGTTAAGTGTTTTAGTCATTAATAAACTACCACTTGTCCCTTTAAAGTTTGAATAATAAAATATATTAGCCGGGTTATGAATTAAAATACCGTCAAGATCATTTTCCTCTAAAAAACTTACTAATTTATTTGTTCTAATCACATAATCACCTTATATATTATAACACATTTAATTATACAAAAACTCTGTGAAACAGATGCAATCATCGTCATAAGTTAGTTTTATTGAGTATTGTGATAAATTATCAACTTTTATTTTTATAATTGTTTCAGATAATTTAACATCAAATAAATAGTCTTCATAAATTATTGAAAAATCATCTTCATCATAGATTGACATTCTAAATAACACTTCTTCAAATATAAAATTTTCTGCATCTAGACGTGCATATATTTCTTGCGCTTGGTTGTATACATAGGCTGTCGTTTGAACTTGATTAAACTTGACTAAGTATAAACTTGAAATAATGATAAAAAGTTTGAGTGAGAAAATTAATATATAACCTTTTTTCATAGAAGGCCTATCAAAAAGACTGATTCTTGGGTATTTCTAAATAGTTTTATATATATTTTCTCATCCTCAACAAAAAATAAACACCTATCAACCTTAATAAAAAATATGAGCGTCCCCGGTTTTATAGTCACTTTGTCGTTGACAAAGTACAGAGTTCTTATTTCATTTAAGTATCGAAAAGAAATTTCATCTTCAAACACATCAATCTCTGTACTTAGATTTAAAATCTGATGGATTTGAAAGCTTGAGATTAAATCTTGACTGCTGTAATCTTTTAGGTCAGTCTTTGTATATGTAAAAACACTTAAACATAAATCTAAAACAAAAAATGATAAAACAATCCCAATTAAAACTTCTACTAAACTAAATCCCTTGTTCATACTTATTAACGATGTCTAGCTTGATACTATCAAGTTGTGACAGTCCTAAAATTGTCTGTGTCATTATCGCTAAAATTAAAAGAGCGGCTAATGTTTCAATCAGAATACTACCTTTGTTTAACTTCATGGGTTCCAGCTCCTAAAAATATAGTTATAAATAAATTATTGTTTATTAATAGTAGATTTTGTGACATATTTATATTTCCATGTTGATTAAAACAAACTGAATATTTAGAAGTATACTGACCTTTTGACAAACAATTTTTCTCTTTTAAAAGTAGGCTCTCTATTTGGAGATTAACTAATTTGTCACTAAGCTTATAAACTTCAACTTGATTTTGAAAGGTTTGATCTTTAAGATTATAAAAAGCTAGACTGTTGAATAAGGAAACAATTAATACTACTACTAAGGCTTCAATCATTGTAAAACCTTTATTCAGCATAAGCTTGGCCATCATCAATATAAATTTGTTTATTATTTTGACACTTATATTGTTTTTGGTCTAAAAGACCCTCTTCGATTAACTGGTCAATAGCTGCTGGGATTTCATCTGTTTTTACCATGTACTGCAAAATCGCTGCATCAACCAATTTAACTTGCGATTCACAACCTTTGTCTTGGACGATAGTAATTACTTTTTGAATATTAGGGATAGTTACTAACATTAACAAAGCAATTATCATAATAACAACAATCATTTCTAATAGTGTAAAGCCTTTACGCATTTAAAGCCCTCCTTTAGATATTATCAATCAAACCAATTGGCAAACTCAATATTTTGTACAATAACAAAACAATAATTCCAATATAGAGATAAGATGTCATTAATAAAAATTTGGAAAGAAAGCCTATCTCACTTAAAATATCGTTAAATGTTTTTTCACTATATTGAGAAAGCAGTTTCACATAATTATTGGTCTTCATTCCCAACAAAACGACATTTTTAAAGTTTTGATTAATATGCATGTTTTGAATACTTGTTTCTAATCCACTACCTTTTTCAAGATCGACACTTACAAAATAGGCAAGATTGGCAATGATAGTATTACCCTTAAACTTATTGATAAGGTCAAAGGTCTGATAGGTTGATAGTCCTTGTTTATCAAATAAAATTAAAAGATGGCTTAGAATGCTTATATAGTAAAGTTCAATGATCTTTAAGATTCTAAATTGATAAAAACGATAATAGAGAATTATAAAGTAGGTTGGTTTTTTAAATATATAAATAGCGAAAAATAACAATAATATGAGAATAACAAAAACAATGACCGAAAGATAGAAGAAAATATTTATTATTGAAATAAAGTTTTTATCACTAAAACTTTCAAAAAGTGGCATTACAGAAAACTTAAAAGTAATTAGCGTCAAAAAGGCAAAACTAATTAGTACGAAAGGATAGACAATTTTGTTTAGAAGATTTTTGATTAACTCTAATTTTAAATTTTGAGTAAAACTTATATAGGCGATTAGTTCTAAATTATTTAAGTGGGATAAAAGCTGAGAGTATTCCTTAAAGTACCTGTCAAAATAATCTCTGTCAAACATGCCTATTTCAATATTTAAAAAGTTTTCTATTTCATTGATGCTCAAACTGCTATTGGCCAAGTAGGTTATTTCATTTAGTATTTTTAATTGTTTTCTATTGGACTTTGTTTTGATTTTTAAGTCCTTGGACAATAGTTTGGATATCAGGTTGTTTGTAGTTTGTCCTTCCCTCTTTTGAAATTTTTTCAATAGCTTTTTCATTAATGACTTCATAGACACACCATCTCTCATTTTTTTCTAAAGCTTTTAGTAATCTTTGGTTAGAAATAAATATTATATTTTCATAAATGTCATTATAGCTAACTCCAAGATCATGCAAACGGTTTATTACTCCGATTGCGTTTTTAGAATGGATTGTGGTCACAACTAGATGTCCTGTTATTGCAGCTCTAATGGCCATCTGCGCTGCGTTTTCATCTCTTATCTCCCCTATTACGATTATATCAGGGTCATGCCTTAAAACCTGCTTAATCCCTGATTTATATGTAAGGCCACGATTTTTGTTAACACTAATTTGGACAATATTGTCAAAAAATATCTCAATTGGGTCTTCGATTGAATATATTTTTTTACCAGTAAACATCTGAATAAAACTATATAAAGAAGTAGTTTTTCCTGATCCTGTCGGACCGCTAAAAACAATCATTCCTGTTTCTTTATTTAAAAGGTTATAAATATCATCGATAACGTTATTAAAAATATTTATATCCAGGAAAAATTTATTAAGAATTCTAATAACACAAGTTTCCATAAAAGCACTTTTTATACTTGCAACTCTAAAAAAATATTCTTGGTCACTAAAAACATAAGAAAAAGAGCCACTTTGGGGTAGTTCAGATTCAATTAAGTTAAGGTTACTGATGTATTTAATATACTCCAATAATTGATAATCATTATTTTTAACTTTGAAACTTTTAAACCCACTAATAGCTCTAACGCTTATTTCTAATTTACTTCTAATTATTTCAAAATGGATATCGGTCGACTTATTTATTAATGCAAAATGTAACAACTCTTCAAACCTTAATAGCATATTAACCACCTATTTTAATATAGGCTTTTATTTTTACATTACCTATTTTAAATATGGGTTAATTGCTAGTTGTCTTTTTAATGTAGTGATACGATTATGACCTGGGTATACAAATAAATCTGGATCCAATGTTTTAATGTAGTCCAAAGATTTTTGCATTTCATTTATATCACCAGTTGGAAAATCTACTCTTCCAATTGAACTATCAAACAAGGTGTCGCCTGTAAACAAATGATCTTCTATTTGATACATAACACTGCCTTTGGTATGGCCTGGTGTGTGATGAACCTTTATTTCAAAGTCACCAAGTTTAAAGTTATCATTAATGTAAGTTAATTTAGAATTAATAACTCCATCATAAAAGCTCAATCTTGGGTTATTAATTAAGTCTTTTTCCTGCTCACTTATAAAAACTGGACATTGATACTTTTCTACTACAGCATCCAAGGCTTGAATGTGATCAAAGTGACCATGAGTTAACAGTACTCCTAAAACCTTTTCCGATTGTTTAATATTTTCTATAATTGTTTTTGGCATATCACCGGGATCAATGATGATGACCTGATTGTTTTTTCTTGCGATATAACAGTTAGATGCCATTGCACCTAAGGTTAATTGTTTTACTACCATGAAAAAAAAGCCATACGGCTTTCTATTTCTTTTCGTTATGTTCTGTCATTTTTACACATCTTGGACAAAACTTCTGAATTTTCATGCGATCCGGATTTTTACTTTTATTACGTGAACCAATGTAATTTTCTTCTTTACATTCAACACATCTAAAGGTTATTTTTGTTCTCATTTATACTTCCTCCTAATTTCTTTATAATTATACCACAAATTTATTTATTGTTGAAATAATAATCATATACTTCACTTGCCATTGGTTGACAAATATTTCCAATCAATGGTCCATTGGTTGCATTGGGTGCTGCACATACAACTGATATCTCTGGATTTTCATAAGGTGCATAAGAAACTAATAAACTATGCGGAGCATCTAAAGTTACAACACCCTCTTTTGTTGTATAGGTATTATCAGCTGTTCCAGTCTTGGCTGCGACCTCATATTGGGAAGTATTCATTCCTTGACACAAACCTGATGTTACACAGGCTCTAAAGCCTTGTTGGACATAGCCTAAGGCTTCTTTATCTTCTAAAATAGAAACAACTTCAGTTGCATTTTCAAATACTTTAATATTTGTTATAGGATCAGTTGCATACTGCACATAGCGCGGTTTAACTCTTATTCCATCATTTGCAATTGTATTGACATAGGCTGCAAGCTGCATTGGAGAGTAACTATCAAACTGGCCCATGGCATAGTCTAGCAAAAATCCTGCTTGTAAAACTTTACCAACATAGCCTTCTGCCTCTGATGGCATATCTATTCCAGTTTTAGTACCTAAACCAAAACTAGAGAAATTTTGTTTAAATTTATGGAAGTCTTCCATATCAACCCCATAAAGTGGTTGATTATACTGATATCTGGCATTTGCTACCCGCATTGCTACATGGTACATGTAAACATTACTTGAACGTGATAAGGATGTTATCGCATTTGTTGCTCCAAGATAGCTATAGGAGCTTTTTGATTCAGTCCCGGCGATTTTAATTGGATCATCAGAAATCATCTCATAAGGTGATACGACACCCTCTTTTAGCCCTAAGTAAACAGTTGCGCCTTTTATCGTTGAACCAGGGATTATAGTATCTAAGTGATTAGCTGAAGGATCATTATATAGATTTCCTTCACTGTCAGGCTTAATAGCCACTGAAGCCAAAATATCACCATTATGTGGATCACTTACAACAAAATGAATTGTTTGAAAATAAAGCCTTCGAGGGTCATTTTTATATCTTTCAATATAACTTAGGGCTATTTCTTCAACCTTTTTTTGCAAGTCCATATCAATTGTCAAATAAATATTATCTCCGCGTGTACCTTCTCTAACTTCTATAGGCTTTGCAAACCCATCTTCACTGTAAACAACATCTTGGACTTTTTTATTACCACTAACGATATCTTCATAATATAATTCTAAACCACTTCTGCCGATTCTCTCATTTCGTGAATAATCTTTGGCCAAATAGTAGTCAGCCTTTTCAGCTGGTAATCCTTGAGTTTCAGTTGAGACCGAACCAATAATTGTCCTTAATCCTAAGTCTTCAAGGTAGTGACGTTCCCAGTTAGTGTATGATTCAAAGCCCGGATAGTCTAAGTTATTTTCAGCTAAAAAAGCAATTTCTTCATTACTTACGGAAGATAAAATCATTTTCATTCCACCGGAAGTTGACATATTCATTCTTTGATAAATTGTATAAGCTTTTCTTTGGGCAACTGTGAGTTTTTCAAAGTCTTTTTCACTAATCTTACTCTTCTTTAAATTGTGAAATTCACTAATAGATATGTCACCTTTTTTATGGTCTGCATTTTCTTTCTCACTAATTCTAGCATCAACTTCATCTTTATACAAAAACATATATAAATCCTGAAGATCACTTTTATTTAAATTACTTTCATCAACATTGAAGTTTTCTGAAAACTTTATTGCCATTTCCCATTTTTCTTTTGATTCATGGCCAACTGGCGGATAGTAGATTATTGCCTTTGAAATTTCATTGCCGACAATTAAATTTCCATTACGATCTAAAAACTCGCCTCTTGGAGTTGTGATTGTCTCAAAACGTCTAGTATAAGCCGCCAACTTTTCTATATAAGCCTCATTGGAGGAAACTTGAACTAAAAATAGCTTGCCAACGATCACTGCCAAACTTAAAAAGATAATAAAACCTAAAACAATAATTCGATTTTGTACTTCACCAGCTACAAGATTCGGATTGGTTGTTTTAGTAGTTTTATTTCTTGCTCTTTTAAGCCCTAGTTTTTCTAAAAATTTGTCCAATTTCATTCCTCCAGACTATTAGATATTATAACATAAAATTTTGCTTAATGTTAATTGTGGTATAATTTATTTGAGGTGAAAGTTATGCATATAAGAGAAAATACCCGTAAGGTAAAAATAGGTAATATCCAAATCGGAAATCAAAATAAAGTAGTTATTCAATCAATGACAAATACTAAGACAAAAGACACAAAGGCAACAATCAAACAAATTAATGAACTTGAAGCTAAAGGCTGTCAAGTCATTAGAGTCGCTGTTTTAGATAATGAAGATGCTTTAGCAATCAAGGAAATAAAAAAACACATAAGCATTCCTTTAGTCGCAGACATTCATTTTAATTATAAACTCGCAATTACTGCAATTGAAGCTGGTGCTGATAAGATTAGAATTAATCCTGGCAATATCGGTAAAGTTGAAAATGTTCAAAAAGTAGTTGAAAAATGTAAACAATATGGTGTACCAATTAGAATTGGTATTAATTCTGGTTCAATTGAAGAGCGCTTATTACAGGATAGTAAAGAGGTATCTGCCCAAATGATGGTAGAAAGTGCAAAATCACATGTAAAAATTCTTGAAGATTTAGATTTTTTTGACATTATTCTCTCTTTAAAAGCCAGTGATGTTAGACTAACGATTGATGCTTATCGATTAGCTGCCCAAACTTTCAACTACCCACTACATTTAGGTGTTACAGAAGCCGGCACCCTTTTATCTAGTACTATCAAATCAAGTAGTGCCTTGGGTATTCTTTTAGAAGAAGGAATTGGTGATACAATTAGAATCTCGATCACAGGAGACCCAGTTGATGAAATTAGGGTCGCAAAATTATTGTTAAGCCAATTTAATTTAGCTATCAATACTCCCAACTTAGTTAGTTGCCCTACTTGCGGAAGAATTCAGTTTGATATGATTCCACTTGCTAATAAAATTGAAAAGTTTTTAGATGATATCAAAAGTGATATTACTGTTGCAATTATGGGCTGTGTTGTTAATGGCTTGCAAGAGGGCAAAAGAGCTGATATTGGTGTAGCTGGTGGAAATAAAGAAGGAATCATTTTTAAAAAAGGTGAAATCTTTAAAAAAGTTGCTCAGGCAGATTTATATGATGAATTAACCAAAGAAATCTTAATCATGGTCAGTGAACAATAAAACCCATTATAAATACATAAGATTAAAGCCACAACTTTCAAAGTTGTGGCTTTTCTACATTATATGTTCTTTAGTGCTATTATTTCTTCTTTGTAAGGTGGTTTGTCATCAATGTAAGGTGTTTCTAATATCTTTGCTAAGTGAGCTAATTTAGGATGATGGACGATATATTGTAAAATGTCAAAACCAATTTCACCATCCCCGATATTTGCATGACGATCCTTTTTAGCGCCTTTGATGTTTTTAGAATCATTAACGTGGATTACGCTTAATTTATCTAAGCCAATAATTGCATCAAACTCTTCTAATACTTGATCAAAGTCACTAACATCATAGCCTGCGTCATGAATATGACAGGTGTCTAAGCAAACGCCTAACATTTCTGGTTTTTTTACCTTTGAAATAATTTCGGCAATTTCTTCAAAACTTCTGCCAATTTCAGTACCCTTGCCCGCCATTGTCTCAAGCGCAATTATAAGTTCATTATTGTCTTGATTAACAATGTCCAAGCCTTTAACAATTGATTCAATTCCCAATTCTACCCCAGCACTCACATGCGCTCCTGGATGTAAAACCATGTACTTGGCTCCAAAGCCTATTGAACGTTGTATTTCAATTTGCAACAACTCAATACCTGAATCAAAAGTTGCTTGTTTTTTTGTATTAGCTAAGTTAATTAAGTATGGAGCATGAATAATTAAGTCCTGTTTTTCAATATTGTTTTCTGCCATCAACTTATGAGCTGCTTCAATATTAAGTTTATCCAAAGCTGTGCGTCGACTATTTTGTGGAGCCCCCGTATATACCATTAATGCAGTTGCACCGTATGATAGGGCTTCTTGTACTGACCCTAGTAAGTAATCTGGAGCTTTCATTGAACAATGTGATCCTAATTTTAACATTTACTTCCCCTTCTTTTTTGCAATTTGACGTTTTTTACCGCGTTCTTTTTGAGCTTCTTTGATATTATCTTTAATCATAGCTCTTCTTCTTTGACTTTTAATTCTATCGATTTCTTGTTTTCTTTTCTTTTTATAACCAGGTTTAACTTTTACATTTTTTCGATTTAAAATTTTACCGATTTCAATGTCTTCAGTATAATCTGGTTTTCTAACTGTAAAAATACTCTTTGCCGGTACTAATTCACTATTTCTCGTTTGGGCAAAAGAGAATTCTAATCCCCTATTTCTGAGTTCATAAATTGCGTTTAAATCTTGCTTACTATAAATTATATAACTAGTTCCATGACGTTTAGTTCGACCGGTTCTCCCACTTCGATGTGTATAGAAGTTTAAGTCACTAGGAAGTCCCAAACTAATAACATGGGTAATTCCTTCAATATCTAAGCCACGTGCCGCAATGTCACTTGCGACAATGTAAGTAAAGTCATGCGACTGTAAGTCACGATGAGCCCTGGTTCGCTCTCTTGAAGTCAAGCCACCATGAATTTCTAAAATCTTGTAACCTTCACCTCTTAAATATTCTGCGGTTTCACTTGCATGATTTCTTGTATTGGCAAAAATTAAACAAACATATGGATTTATCGTTTTTAATAAATCAGCTAAAGTTTGTTCATATTTTTTATGCTTAGTACTAATTAAAACATGGTCAATATTAGGCGAGAACTCGCCAGCAGTTTCAACTCTAACTGTTTTTGGGTTTGTCATATACTTATCTAAAAACTTATTGACATCTTTAGGAATAGTCGCTGAAAAAACTGCCATATGAACATCTTTTTTCATACGAGAAACAATATTGTCAACCTCATCTAAAAACCCAAATTCAAAAGTCATGTCTGCCTCATCAATTACCATAAAATCTGCTTGATCAATTCTTAAGATACCTTGATCAACAAACATGTCTTTAATACGACCTGGCGTTCCAATTACAACATGAGGATTACTTGCAAGTTTACTCGCCATTTTTTCGCGATCCATGCCACCTGTTACTAATTCAATCTTTATTTTATCGTCAACTTCATTCATGACTTTCGCAAAGTCATAAAGTTGCATTGCTAATTCTCTAGTTGGTGCTGTTATAACAGCTTGTACTCGATCTTCACTGCTATCAATTTTTTCTAAAATTGGTATTAAAAAAGCATGTGTTTTTCCGGTACCCGTATCAGAAACCGCAATCACATCTTCACCTTTTAAAATAGAGCCAATAACTTTATCTTGGATTGGAGTTAATTCACTAAATTCATTTACTTGTAAAAACTTTAAAACTTTGTCTGAAAAACTATGTTTATTAATATTTGACATCTAATCACCGTCCTGTGACATTATACGATAAATACGCTATTTATCATAGATTAATCATTAATTATATAAAAGAGTGAATATTTGTTATAATATTATAGATTTAATTGGAGGTATATATAATGGAAGTTGTCGCAATAAGGCCAAGAGGATATTGTTATGGGGTTGTGAATGCTTTAAATGTTGTTAAAGATGCAGTAAAAGATCATCCCCAACAAAAAATCTATGTATTAGGAATAATTATCCATAATAAGTTTATTAAAGAAGCCTTAGATAGATTAGGTGTTATTTCACTCTATGATAATAATAAAACAAAACTCGAACTTTTAGATCAAATTAATGAGGGTGTTGTTGTTTTTAGTGCGCATGGAATTAGTCAAGAAGTTGTTGATAAGGCCATAGAAAAAGGCTTAATTGTATATAATGCTACATGCCGTGATGTTATAAAAACTCAAGACATTGTTAAAGAGTACTTAGATAAAAACTTTGATGTTTTATATATTGGCAAAGAAAAACATCCAGAAGCTGAAGCAATGCTCTCAATAAACCCTAAAAAAATCGCCCTCGTTACAAACCTTAATGATATAGAAAAACTTGATATTAAAAATAATACGATAGTTACAAATCAAACGACAATGTCAATTTATGATACTAAAGATATAATGGATGCAATAAGAGCAAAAAATCCTAATGTTTTAGTTATTAATGAAATTTGTAACGCGACTAAAATGCGTCAAGAGGCACTCTTAGATTTAAAGGACTTTGACATGGTATATGTAGTAGGAGACCACCTATCAAATAATTCAAATAATTTAGTAAAAATAGCTAAGACCAATGTAAGCAAAGTTCAATTAATTGAAAGTGTTATGGATATTAAAGACATTGATTTAAACAACATTAAAAGAATAGGAGTTACAGCTGGTGCAAGTACCCCTACTTCAATTACACAGCAAGTAATAGATTATTTAAATAAGTATCCAAACACAACAGCAAAAGATAGGGTCATAGATTATTCAAAACTACTATAAAAGCAGAATTTTTATAAATTTTAATAATATGTTCCTTAATAAAAAGGTGTTCTATTT